>NZ_DASWTO010000037.1:0-33836 GCF_036402095.1 Brevundimonas sp.
CGCCGCGCGCCTTGAGGTGCGGTCAGATGGCTTCGCGATCGCGGAGGTAAGGCCGTCCCGCTCCGGGGTCAGCAATGGCTCAGGGGCGATCCGTCAGAGGCCCGGACGCAGGGCCGCCAGTCGGAGGGCGTGTGGAAAACGGCCGCGCGGGGCGGACAGTCTCGTCGAAACGGTAAAACAAAATCAGCACCGGGCGAGGCCCGGCCGCCCCGCGCCCTCCCCAACCGCTTCGGACGAAGCGGCGGACAGCCATGCCCGCCGCTCGCCGCCCCCGGGGCCGCATGCTAGAGCCCGCCCATGAAGCCCGAGACCGTGGATGTCCTGATCGTCGGCGCCGGCGCGGCCGGGATGATGTGCGCCATCGAGGCCGGGCGGCGCGGGCGCTCGGTGCGCGTCATCGACCATGCCCGGGCGCCGGGCGAGAAGATACGCATCTCGGGCGGCGGGCGCTGCAACTTCACCAATCTCGGGACCACGCACGGCATGGGGCCGGGCAATTTTCTCGGCGAGAACCCGCGCTTCGCCACCTCGGCGCTGAAGCGGTTCACCCAGCACGACTTCGTCAGGCGCGTCGACCGGGCGGGCATCGCCTGGCACGAGAAGACGCTCGGCCAGCTGTTCTGCGACGACTCGGCCAGGCAGATCATCCGCATGCTGACGGACGACATGCGCGAGGCGGGGGCGCGGCTGTCGCTGGGGGCGGCGGTCGAGCGGGTGGCGAGGGCCGGCGACGGCTTCGAGGCGGCCCTGTCGGACGGGTCGGTGGTGCGCAGCGCCTCGCTGGTGCTGGCCACCGGCGGCAAGTCGATCCCGAAGATGGGGGCGACGGGCTGGGCCTATGACGCGGCGCGGGCGTTCGGGCTGCGGGTCACCGAGACGCGGCCGGCGCTCGTGCCGCTGACCTTCGAGACCGGCCTGCTGGAGCGGCTGAAGCCGCTGGCGGGGGTGGCGGTCGAGGCCGTGGTCAGCGGCGGCGGGGCCTCATTCAGGGAGGCCATGCTGTTCACCCACCGCGGGCTGTCGGGCCCGGCGATCCTGCAGATCTCCAGCTACTGGCGCGAGGGCGAGGCCATCACCGTGGCCATGGCGCCCGGCGAGGACGTCTACGCACGGCTCAAGGCGGCGAAGGACGAGAACGGCCGGCAGATGGCGCATACGGCGCTCGGCCATCTGGCGCCGCGCCGGCTGGCGGAGAGCATCTGCGAGCGCGAGGGCGTGCAGGGGAAACTGGCCGAAATCGGCGACAAGGCGCTGCGGCGGCTGGATCAGGCGGTCAACGCCTGGACCGTCAAGCCGGTGGGCTCGGAGGGCTACCGCACCGCCGAGGTGACCCTGGGCGGGGTGGCGACGGACCAGCTGGACCAGCAGACCCTGGCCGCGAAATCCGTGCCCGGACTGTATGTGATCGGTGAGGCGGTGGACGTCACCGGCTGGCTGGGCGGCTATAATTTCCAGTGGGCCTGGTCGTCGGGGTGGGCGGCGGGCCAGGCCTGCTGAAGCGCTGCCTTTGGTCGCATGGCCGGAACCGCCGGCTGTGCCCAGGTTTGAGGACGGATCGAGGAGAGTGACCCCATGCCGCTACTGATGTGCCCCAACGACAACGCCGCCATGCAGACGCTGGAGCGCGGCGGCGTGCAGTTCGACATGTGTCCGACCTGCCGCGGCGTCTGGCTGGACCGCGGCGAGCTGGAGAAGCTGATGGCCGCCGCCAACGAGGAAGGCCGCGCCTCGGCCGCCCCGCCGCCGCAGGCCTGGCCGCCGCAGCAGCCCGCGCCCCAGCCGTGGGGCCAGCAGCCGCCGCCGCAGCAGGGCTATCGCGAGCCGCCGCGCTACCGCGACGACGACTACAAATACCGCAAGAAGAAGCGCGACAGCATCTTCGACATCTTCGACTGAGGCGTCGCGCGCCTCTAGGGCGTCTCGCCGTCGGTCGCGGGCTCGCCCAGCACCTCGCGAAAGTCGGCGACGACCCGTCTGGCCCGTTCGAGCTGTTCCGGAAGATGGGCCGCGGCGTCCTCGGCCTGTTCGAGCGAAACCGGGCCGGACGGCGCTATGTCGGCAAGCGTACTCATGGCCGGACAATCCGCCGGAAGCGCTTCCGTTCCATGAAAAACGCCGTCAGGCGGCCAGGCCCGCCGCCTTCATCAGCCCCTTGAGCGGCGCCAGGGTTTCCGGGGCGGCCGCGAGGACGGCGCGGTTGTCCGGCGCGCGGAACAGCTTGATCGCCTCGGCCCGGGCGCGGTCGGCGGCGGGTCCCGGCGGGGCGGTCTCTCCGCCCGCCATGCGCAGCAGCACCGCCAGCTTCTGCTGCAGCGGGGCGGGCGAGCGGGCCAGCATGGCGGTGATCCGGGCCTCGCCCTCGACGGCCCCGCCGACCGCGCCGATGGCGGTGACGATGTCGGTCTCGTCGCGCTCGGACAGGCCGCAGCCGCGCACGGCCCGGACCAGCCCGGCCAGCACGCCCAGCTTCTGGGCCGCCGTCTGGTCGGCGGAGGCGGCGCGCATCTCGCCCTCGAAACGCAGCGAGCCGACGCAGGCCGACAGCCAGCGGGCGGCGGCGCGCTTGTTGGCCAGCCCGGTGACGTTCTCGCACAGCCGGGTCAGGGCCTCGGCCTCGCACAGCACGGTGTTGCAGGGCTTCACATAGGCGGCGACGAAGTCGGCTGTGACCAGGGCCTTGGAGCGTTCGTTGAAGGCCGACTGGACCTCTTCCAGGGTCAGCAGGCGTCCGGCGGTGGCGGTCAGCGTCATGGCCAGGGTGCGCAGGATGTCGATCTCGCCGCCGGCGTCGTTCGGGCGCAGCCGGCGCGGGCTCATCAGCTCGCGCACCACCATGCGGGCGAGGGAGGCGGACAGCAGGGGGAACTGGCCGGCCGCCACCCGCTCGCCCAGCCGGGCCGCGGGCCCCTCGACGATCGGCACCTGCAGCGCCAGGCGGGGATCCTGGGCGATCAGGGCGGAGACCTCGCGCGGGGCGACCATCCGCACCACCGCCGCCAGCGACGCGCCCTGGTCGAGGGCCGGGCCGAGCACGTCGGCGAGATTGGTCCGGGCGGCGAACAGTTCGCACATGATCTGTTCGATGGGGACCATGACCATGGCGTGCGGCGGTCCGTCCATCGGCGCGCGCTCGGCCAGGTCCATCAGCCGGTCGAGGCGGGCGCGGCCGCCGCGCACGCCCTTCAGCGCCCCGGAGACGATGCCGCCCATGATGAAGGCGCGGTCGGACTGGCCGGCCAGCCGGTGGGCCAGATCGGCCAGCGAGTGGTTCTCCAGATCCGGAAACTGGTTCTTGCGCCCGGCGAACAGCAGGCGTTCGATCGTCCGTTCGGCAAGCTTCTGATAGTGACGGACGAGGTCGTGCACGGGCTGGCCCACGGCCTGGCTTTCCGGCACGGCGACCTTCTGGATGGCGTGCTGCAGCTCGACGCCCGAGGCTTCCAGCTTCTCGGCGAGGTCGGGCCGGTGCAGCAGTTCGAAGGCGGTAACGCCCTGGCGGTTGAGCCAGTCCTCGAGCACGCGCCCGATCAGTTCGCGCGCCGCCGGGGCGTACAGGTCCTGAGGCGAGCCGCAGCGCGGTCCGGCCTCGTCGTCCGGCACCACCCGCTTGCGCGGCGCCTCGGGCGCGCCGCGGGTCAGGACGGTGACGCTGTTGAAGGCCATGGTGTCGGGATCGAGCGTTTCCTTGGTCACCCGGACGGCGGCGGCGCGGTTGTCGGCCAGCAGTTCCTCGGCGGTCTGGATCGCGTTGGCGCGGTCCTCCGTCGCCATCTGGAGGCTCCAGGGGGCGGGCGCTGTCTTGCGGATATAGACTTCGTAGTGAACGGGGCCGGCCATGAAACGCTCGCACTGATGACCCTGCATCATGGCGCCAAGGCTTTAAGGTCGGGTTTCATTGCGCATTCAGGCGCGGCGGCCCATTTTGGCGCCGTAATCTCACCCAGTTGATTTAGAACGGTAACGCTTGCCGCGCGTTGAGTGCGGGAACCGGAAGCCTGCAAGGAGAGCGCCTTGGCCAACATCACCCTGGTCGACGACGACGAAAACATCGTGGCGTCCGTCTCGCTGGCGCTGGAAAGCCATGGTCACAAGATCACCGCCTACCACGACGGGGCGTCGGGGCTCGAGGCGCTGGAGTCCAACCCGCCCGACCTGGCCATCCTCGACGTCAAGATGCCCCGCATGGACGGGATGGAGGTGCTGCGCCGCCTGCGCCAGACCAGCCAGATTCCCGTGATCATGCTGACGTCGAAGGACGAGGAGATCGACGAGATTCTCGGCTTCAACCTCGGCGCCGACGACTACATCCACAAGCCGTTCAGCCAGCGGCTGCTGATCGAGCGGGTCAAGGCGCTGCTGCGGCGCACCGGCGCCGACGGCGGCGAGCCGGAGCCTGCGGGCGACGGCCCGACCAAGGCGATCAAGCGCGGCAAGCTGTCGATGGATCCGGCCCGCCACGAGTGCACCTGGGACGGCAGGCCGGTGAAGCTGACGGTGACGGAATTCCTGCTGCTGCAGGCGCTGGCGCAGCGGCCCGGCTTCGTGAAGAGCCGGGACAACCTGATGGACGCCGCTTACGACGACCAGGTCTATGTCGACGACCGCACGATCGACAGCCACGTCAAGCGGATGCGAAAGAAGTTCCGGGTGGTCGATCCCGAATTCGACGCGATCGAGACCCTGTATGGCGTCGGATACCGCTACCGCGACAGCTGAGCCGGACGATCCGGCCGACGACGACCGCCCGCGCCGCCCCAAGCGGTTCGGCGGCTCGCGGCTGGGCGGGTTCATCCTCGCCCTCAACCTGCTCCGCCTGCTGATCCTGTTCGTCGGCGCGCTGGCGCTGAACGAGTGGCGTCGGGGCCTGATCGAGGCGCGGCAGGAGACCCTGGCGGCCCAGGCCGAACTGCTGGTCCAGGTGCTGGGCGACGAGCGGCTGGGCGTCACCCGCGGCGAGCCGACGCCGGAACTCAACTACATCGAAGCCAGCCGCTGGCTGCGCGACAACTTCATTCCGGCCGGCCAGCGGGCGCGGCTGTTCGACGTCGACGGCATCCAGGTCGCCGACAGCTATGAGGTGACCGAGGCCATCTCCGGCGAGCCTCTGCCGCCCGCTCGACCCGCCGGCAGCCCGCCCGAGGTCCCCGATGCGCGCGAGAAGGCGAGCAACACCCGCAAGCTGGCCCAGGCCCGGCGGGCCCTGGCCGAGGAGGTCGAGACCGCCCTCGACGGCCGGTCGACGGCCACCCTGCGGATGTCGGACAGCGGCGACCGGGTGGTGTCGGTGTCCATCCCGGTCCGTCACGTCGAACAGGTGCTGGGGGTGCTGACGCTGGAGGCCGGGGATGTCGACGAGACGCTGGCCGCCCAGCGGCTGGCCCTGATGCCCTTCGCCCTGGTGGCCCTGTTCGTCTCGCTGCTGTCGTCCCTGCTGCTGCACCTGTTCGTCGCGCGGCCGGTGATGAGGCTGTCGGCGGCGGCGGATGCGGTCCGCCTGCAGCGGGCCCGGGCCATCTCCCTGCCGGATCTGGATCACCGCAAGGACGAGATCGGCGATCTGGCCCGGTCGCTGGAGACCATGACCGAGACCCTGTCCGACCGGATGGACGCCATCGAACGGTTCGCCGCCGACGTGGCGCACGAGATCAAGAATCCGCTGACCTCCATCCGGTCGGCGCTCGAGACCCTGCCGCTGGTCAGGACCGAGGCGCAGCGGGAAAAACTGACGGCGCTGCTGCAGCAGGACGTGCGGCGGCTGGACCGGCTGATCACCGACATCTCCAACGCCTCGCGGCTTGACGCCGAGCTGAACCGGGACCGCCCCCGCCCCATCGACCTGACCGTGCTGCTGAGAGAGATCGTCGACGTCTATGAGGCGGGGATCAAGCCGGACGGCGGCGTGCATGTGACCTTCACCGCCGCGGCGGCCGAGCACGCCATGATCCGCGGTCGGGACGGCCCCTTGGGGCAGGTGTTCCGCAACTTGATCGACAACGCCCGCTCGTTCAGCCCGCCGGGCGGGGTCGTCCGGGTCAGCCTGTCGCGCGACGACATCGATCCCGACCGGCCGATGCGGGTGCGGGTCGAGGATGACGGCCCCGGCATCCCGCCGGAGAACCTGGAGACGGTGTTCGAGCGCTTCTACACCGCCCGCCCGCGGGGAACCGCCTTCGGGACCAACTCCGGCCTCGGCCTGTCCATCGTCCGGCAGATCGTCGAGGCGCACGGCGGCCGGGTCTGGGCCGAGAACCGCCGGGGCCCCGACGGGGAGATCGCCGGCGCCCGCTTCGAGGTCGCCCTTCCCGCGGCCGCGACGGCGCGCAGGCCGTGACGGGAGGCCGCCCGTGAACGGCCGGCAGCCGCTCCACGGCACGGTCGCGGCGCGCTGGTCGCCCGGCGTGGGCTGGCGGGCGGTGCTGGTCACCGGATCCCCCGGCGCGGGCAAGAGCGACCTGACGCTGCGGCTGATCGGGCGCGGCTGGCGGCTGGTCGCTGACGACTACGCCCATGTCACGGCGTCGGGCGGGGCCCTCTACGCCGTGGCTCCGGAGACGATCGCGGGCCGGATGGAGGTCAGGGGCGTCGGCATCGTCCCGGTCTGCGCGCGCGGTCTGACCCGGCTGGCTCTGGCTGTCGAACTGGTCGAGGGGCCGGTCGAGCGCCTGCCGGAGCCGGAAATCCGGACCATAGACGGGGTGGCGTTGCCGGTGCTGCGTCTGAACGGATTCGAGGTCTCGGCGGTCGAAAAGGTCGCGACAGCGCTCGCCCGGCTTTAACCCGGGGCGGAGTTGGGCTATTCCGCGCGGCTTGCGGCCAGTCCACGCGACGGCCGGACGCGGGGGCGCGAGCTTGGTGAAGGCTTCATGATCGGCCTGGTGATCGTCACCCACGGGGGTCTGGCCTCCGAATTCCTGTCGGCCATGGAGCACGTCGTCGGTCCCCAGCGGGGCGTCGCGGCGATCTGCATCGGCCCCGAGGACGACATGGAGCGCCGCCGGCGCGACATCGTCGACGCCGCCCGGGCCGTGGACGACGGCGACGGGGTGATCCTGCTGACCGACATGTTCGGCGGCACGCCCTCCAATCTCGCCATCTCGGTGATGGAGGAGACCCATGCCGAGGTCATCGCCGGGCTGAACCTGCCGATGCTCATCAAGCTGGCCAGCGTGCGCGGCCGCGAGCCGCTGCAGGCCTGCGTCGCCCACGCCCAGGACGCGGGGCGCAAATACATCTCGGTGGCCAGTTGGGTCCTGCAGGGCGAGAAATGAGCGACGCAGCGAGCGCCTCCGGGGGCCGGGCGGCGGCGACCGCCAACATCTGCAACACCCGCGGGCTGCACGCCCGGGCCAGCGCCAAATTCGTCAAGCTGGCCTCGAGCTTCGACGCCGAGGTCCACGTCACCCGCGACGGCGTCACGGTCAACGCCCTGTCGATCATGGGCCTGCTGATGCTGGGGGCCGGCAACGGCTGCGGCATCGAGATCGTCGCCGAGGGCCCCGAGGCCGGGGCGGCGGTGGCGGCCCTCGCCGATCTGGTCGGGCGCCGTTTCGACGAGGATCAGTAACGAAAACGCCCCGGCGGCGGACCGTCGGGGCGTTGGTCGTCGACGGACGCAGAGTCCCTACGGCGTTTCGGTGATCAACAGCGAGGCCGAGGCGGTGCCGCCGTTGAAGGTGCCGACCCAGATGTCATAGGTGCCGCTGGACGGCCGGTTGAAGCGGACCTCGGCGTCGCCGTCGCCCCAGCTGTCGTCGTCGCAGTACCAGCGGCCGTCCGGGCCGTTGATGATCAGGGTGGTGTCGGTCGACGACCGGGTGCGGAACACCAGCGGCAGCGAACCGGCGCTGTAGGTGACCTCATAGTCCGGGGCGTTGGAGATGTCGCCGACGCAGGCGGCCGGCAGATCGGTGTCGGTGTAGGCGTCGATCGAGCCGCCGGCGGTGATGTTGACGCGGTACGGGTCCGGCGTGAACCCGGCGTTGAGGCGGATTTCGCCGAAATTGGCGGTCAGGCCGGCGTTCTGGGCGACGGCGAGACCCGGCGCCGCGAGTGCGGCGGCGAGCGCCAGCGCGCTGACGAAACGTTTCATGATAGTTCCCCCAAGAGTTTGCTGTGGATCAGCCCGGAGCGAACTCCACGCCAATCCCGGCCCCTCGTCAAGCTGACGGAACAGTGTTGTCAGGTTTCGTGGGTCGCTGTGGCCGCGAAGGAGAGCCTGCCGATCCAGCAAAGCGCGTCAGCGCGATGCAGGATGGTGGAGCCGAGGGGAGTCGAACCCCTGACCTCGTCATTGCGAACGACGCGCTCTACCAACTGAGCTACGGCCCCGTTTTCCGGGTGCAGGCGAGGGCGCGAGATACGGGGGGGCGAGGGGACTGTCAACGGGTCGCGCGCCCGCGGCCCCCGCCGGACGGGAAAACTTGGCGCGGCGGCCCCGGTCCCGCTATGAAGCGGACATCATCCAGCAGGAGCGTCGCGGGGCATGGCCGCCATCATCGGGTTCATCTTCTTCGTCATCGACGCCGTCCTCGGACTGTTCGTCCTGGCGCTGGTCGTCTACGCCATCCTGAGCTGGCTGGTCGCCTTCGACGTCATCAACTACCGCAACCGCTTCGTCGCCTCCCTCGCCCATACCCTCGACCGGATCATCAGCCCCGTGCTGGCGCCGTTGCGCGCCTTCATCCCGCCGCTGGGCGGGATCGACATCACGCCGATCGTGGCCTGGATCCTGATCGCCGGTATCCGCATCTATCTGCTTCCGGCCTCCGAGGCCGCCCTGCTCAGCCTGACGACCGGAAGCTACTACTGAGGTGCGGCCGGGCCACGGCCCCGCGCGATTGCGGGGAGGGGCGGCGCTTGACGCTTGCGTGACGCCGCGACCGTCCTAAGGTGCCGCTCCGATCGGGCCCCGCGCCCGCCAGTTCACCGGACTTCATGACCACGATCCGATCAGTCGCCATCGTCGGCGCGGGCCAGATGGGGGCCGGCATCGCCCAGACCGTCGCCGTCGGCGGCTACGACGTGCTGCTCCACGACGCCGCCCCGGAGCGGGTGCCGCAGGCCCAGGGCGCCATCGCCGCCAGCCTGGCCCGCCAGGTCGAGCGCGGCCTGACCACCCAGTCGGCCGCCGACGCGGCGCTCGCCCGCATCCGCGGGGCGAAGTCGCTGGCGGAGGCGGCGAAGGCCGATCTGGTCATCGAGGCGGCGGTCGAGGACGAGGCGGTCAAGAAGTCGATCCTCGCCGAGCTGGTCCCGCACCTGGGGCCGGAGACCCTGCTGGCGTCGAACACCTCCTCGATCTCGATCACGCGCTTGGCCTCCGCGACGGACCGGCCGGAGCGCTTCATCGGCCTGCATTTCATGAAGCCGGCGCCAGTGATGAAACTGGTCGAGATCATCCGCGGCATCGCCACCTCGGCCGGGACCTACGACACCGCCGTGGCCTTTGCCGAGAGCCTCGGCAAGACCACCACCAACGCCGAGGACTTCCCGGCCTTCATCGTCAACCGCATCCTGGTGCCGATGATCAACGAGGCGATCTACACCCTGTACGAGGGCGTCGGGAACGTGGCCTCCATCGACAAGGCGCTGAAGCTGGGGGCCAACCACCCGATGGGGCCGCTGGAGTTGGCGGACTTCATGGGGCTGGACGTGGTGCTGGCGATCATGAACGTGCTCTACGAGGGCCTCGCCGACAGCAAATACCGGCCCTGCCCGCTGCTTGTGAAATACGTCGAGGCTGGCTGGCTGGGACGCAAGTCCGGGCGCGGCTTCTACGACTATTCCGGCGAGACGCCGGCGCCGACGCGATGATCCGCCCCAAGCTTCCGCCGCTCGAGCGGCCCGAGGACTTCCCCGGCCAGACCCGGGTGACGTGGCGGCGCGAACCCTACCGGATCGTGCTGGCGGCGCTTCTCGGGGCGCTGTGGCCGCCGCTGATCATCACCCTGCCGTTGTGGCCGCCGCGGAACTGGCTCCCGGGGCTGGAGGTCGACTGGCGCCTGACGGTGCTGTTCATCGGCCTGCTGGCCGTGCCGGGCGGCCTGTGGCTGCTGGACAAGGAGCGGCGGATGACCGGCCGGCCGGCGACCCGTCTGGGCGTGATCTGGCGCTTCATGTTCTACGGCGGCCTGCTGGCCGCGGGGCTGGGCGCGCTGTTCGCCGTGGTGCAGTCGCTGCTGCAGTGGCTGCACGCCGCCAATATCGGCGAGGCGGTCGGGGGCAGCGAGACCTCGCTGCTCATCTATGGCGTCGGGGGCCTGTCGGTCGCGGTGCTGGTCGGCGTCAGCTACGCCCTGTGGGCCGGGCTGTGCGCCGCCTTCATCGCCTTCCGCCCGCAGCCCGAGGTGCGCGACCGGCTTGGCCTGATGGGCCGCGGCGAGCCCGACTGAGCGGGCCTGGCCCGCATTACGGCGAATTTAGTTTGCGCCCGGCCGGGGCCGTGTAAAGCTTCCTTGTCTTATCATCGAGGGGGATGACCATGACCGCAGCCGACGCCGCCCAACCGCAACCGGTGCTCGCGCCCGTCGCGCCCAAGGACCGCATCTTCAACCTCGACATGCTGCGGGGCTGGGCCATCCTCGGCATCCTGGCGGTCAACGCCATGGCGTTCGCCTGGCCGATGTCGGTCGAGATGGGCGGAGCGAAGCCCTTCGCGATGGAAGGGGCGAACCTGATCGGCCATTGGGTCACGGACGTCTTCTTCGCCGACAAGTTCCGCACGCTCTTCACCATGCTGTTCGGGGTCTCGATCTTCCTCGTCGGCGGCGAACGGGCGGACGAGGCGCGCGGCAAGCTGCTGCGCCGGCGCCTGTTCTGGCTGGGGGTCTTCGGTCTGATCCACGGCGTCGCCTTCTGGTTCGGCGACATCCTCCTGCACTACGCCTACGCCGGCCTGCTGATGATGCTGTTGCGGTCGTGGCCGGCCAGGCGGCTGCTCTGGGTCGGCGGCCTGTTCACGGCGCTCTGGGCGGTGATCGCCAGCGCCGGCCCTGTGCTGGGGCCGATGGTGATGGCGTCCATGGGGCCGGAGTTCAAGGCCCAGTTCGAGGCCAACCAGCCCAACGTCACGCCGGCGGAGGTCATGGCCACGGTCGAGCTGGTGCGCTCGGGCTACATCCCTGCGATGACCGAGAACCTGAAAGGCTGGGCCATGATCCAGTTCTTCAGCCTGTTCCTGATCCCGATCAGCGTGCCGCTGATGATGCTGGGCCTCGGCCTGTTCAAGTCGGGCTATCTGTTCGGCCGTTCTCCGGTGTGGATCTATGTCCTGGTGGCGGCGCTCGGCGCGGCCAATCTGGCGCTGTTCGGCTACTACGCCTGGATCGAGCTGAACGGCGGGACCCTGCCGCTGGAAGGGCTCGAAAGCGCCCTGGGCGGCGCCGCGCCGCTGATCACACTCGGCTACGTCAGCATGCTGATCCTGCTGACCCGCTTCGGTCTGAGGATGGTGACCGCCGTGCTCGCTCCCGTCGGGCGGATGGCCTTCACCAACTACCTGACCCAGACGCTGATCATGACGACCCTGTTCTACATGCCCTGGGGGCCGCACTGGTACGGGACCATGGGTCCGGGCGCCCTGTGGGGCGTGGTCGGGGCCATCTGGGTCGCCCAGCTGATCTGGTCGCCCCTGTGGCTGTCGGTGTTCCAGATGGGGCCGTTGGAGTGGGTGTGGCGCTGCCTGACCTACGGACGGCTGGTGGCGATCCGCAAGACGGCGGCGCCCGGCGGCCGCGCCGACCCGGTCGCGATCTGAAGAGAAGGGTCGAGGGGCCGGCCACGCCGAAAGCGGCCGTCGCTCCCATCGCAGGGCCTGTTCCCTCGACCCTCGACCCTCGCCTCTCCCTCCTCTAGGAAGCGCGGCATGACCGACGCTCCCATCCGCCCTGAAGCCCGCAGCCCCCGGGGGTTCGCCGACCGCCGCGGCCGCGACCTGATCGCCGAGCGCCGCCTGGTGAGCCGGGTGTCCGCCGTCTACGAACGCTGGGGCTTCGAGCCGCTGGACACCGGGGCGTTCGAATACGCCGACGCTCTCGGCAAATTCCTGCCCGACGCCGACCGGCCGAACGAGGGCGTGTTCGCCCTGCAGGACGATCCCGACGCGGACGGACACGGCGAGTGGATGGCGCTGCGCTACGACCTGACCGCGCCCCTCGCCCGGTTCGCCGCCCAGAACTGGGAGACGCTGCCCAAGCCGTTCCGCCGCTACGCGTTCGGCCCGGTGTGGCGCAACGAGAAGCCGGGGCCCGGCCGTTTTCGCGAGTTCGTGCAGTGCGACGCCGACACCGTCGGCTCGGACCGGCCCGAGGCCGACGCGGAGATCATCGCCATGGCCTGCGAGGGCCTGCAGGCGGCGGGGCTGGCGTCGGACCAGGCCGTGATCCGGGTTTCGAACCGCAAGCTGTTCGACGGTCTGTTCGAGGCGGGCGGCGTCGAGGACGCGGGCCAGAAGCTGACCGCTCTGAGGGCGATCGACAAATACGACCGGCTGGGCTGGGACGGCGTGGCCGCCCTGCTGGGCGAGGGCCGGCTCGACGAGTCCGGCGACTATACGAAGGGGGCGCGCCTGCCATCGCCGGTGATCGCGGCCATCGAGGGCTTCCTCGACTCGGCGGGGGACGGGCAGGCCTCGCGCGCCTCGACGCTCGACGCAGTGGCCCGCTCCGGGAACATCGGCGCGGCGGGGGAGGCGGCGCTGACGGAACTGGCGGCGATCGACCGGGCCCTCGGCGCCATGAAGGTGGCCCAGGCGGCGGTCCGGTTCGATCCGACCATCGTGCGCGGGCTGGAATACTACACCGGCGCCGTGTTCGAGGCCGAACTGCTGCTGGAGACCACCGACGACAAGGGCCGGGCGGTGCGCTTCGGCTCGATCGGAGGCGGCGGCCGCTACGACGATCTGGTGGCGCGATTCACCGGCGAACGCCTGCCGGCGACGGGCTTCTCGTTCGGGGTCTCCCGGCTGGCCTCGGCCCTGCGCGCCGCCGGACGGGGCGGCGAGGACGCCGTGCGCGGACCGGTGGTTGTGATCGTCTTCTCCGAAACCGACATGCAGCACTACCTCGACGCGGTCTCGGACCTGCGCAACGCCGGGATCGCCGCGGAGCTCTACCTCGGCCGCGCCGGCATGAAGGCGCAGATGAAATACGCCGACCGGCGGGGCGCGCCGGCCGTGGTGATCCTGGGCGGTGACGAGCTCGCGGCCGGGCAGGTGACCATCAAGGACCTCGACGCCGGCCGGGCCCTTGCCGCCGGGATCGCCGACAACGAGGCATGGAAGGCGGAACGCCCCGGTCAGCTCGTGGCCGCGCGCGGCGACCTGGTGGCGACCGTCCGGCGGATCGTCGATGCTCCGCACACGGATGCGTGAGTTATCATTGATAAGGGATGAAAACGGGGCGTTTCGGCTGCGACTTCATTGACTTGGCCGCCGGAATGTCGTCATTCTGAGGCCACTCGAGAGCCGCCGCGTTTTGGCGCGGCAGCCTTTCGGAGGCGTTTCGGGGAGGAAACGTCCGCTCCGTAGAGAGCGAAAGAAGCCCGCCGCGATGTATCCCCCGCGGCGGGCTTTTTCGTGCCTGAACGCCCTCGCGTCAGTCCGGCGTCCATGTCTGCAGCAGGTCGGCGGCTTCGGCCTGGTTTCCGTGCTGGGCCCAGTCCAGGGGCGTGCCGCGCCACAGGGTGTCGACGGCGCCGCGGTCCGCGCCGGCCTGCAGCAACAGACGCATGACGGGCAGGTCGCCCTCCAGCGCCGCCTGGTGCAGCGGAGTCGAATGCGTATGGACCGGCATCCGGCGGTTGGGATCGGCTCCGGCCTCGAGACACAGGCGGACCGCGTCGGCCTGCCGGTTGATCACGGCTGCAGCCAGCGCGGCCTGGCGGTCGTCCCCCGACGCCTTCTTCAGCAGGCCGGGCAGCGGTCCGATCCGCCCCAGGCCCGCGGCGCTGACGGCGTCGAGCGGCCGGCCCTCCTCGACGAGCCATGCGACCACGGCGGTCTGGCCGTGGCCGAGCGCCGACAGCAGGGCCGCGCTGTCCACCCGGCCGCCCGCCTCGGTCAGGACGGACGCGAGGGCGATCTGTTCCGGCCCGCTCATCCGGCCGTTGGTCATGACCAGGGCCAGGGCGTAGTCGACGTCGGCCGGCTTGACCCCGCGCGCCAGCATCAGACGGGCGAGGTCCGCGATATTGGGCGGCGAGCGTGGGATCAGGGTGGGGTTGTTGGCGATGAACCAGAACAGGGCCGGGTCGCTGAAATAGCCTGGGGGGCCCAGCTCGGGCTCCAGCGCCCGCTCCGTCAGCAGGCGCGGGTGGTCGTCGAGCAGGCGCGCCAGGGCCGCGGCGTCGCCGGACTGGATGGCGGAGACGGCCGCCCGGAACATCGGATCGGCGATCTTGGGCCCGTCAGCGAGGAGCGCCAGGATTCGCTCGCGGTCGGCCGGGGTTCCGTCGCGCGCCACGTCGAAGGGGCGGCGGTTGCGGCCGTCGCCCTGCCAGAACAGCGCCCCCCGGCGGAGCAGCAGTTCGACCAGACTCGCGGGCCCGGTGCGGGCGGCCGCATGCAGCGGCGTCGCGCCGTCCTCGCAGAAGGCGCGGGGGAACGCGCCGGCGTCCAGCAGGCGTGCGGCAACGGCGATCCGGTCCGCCGCGGGCGCGTCCGACCCGCAGGCCAGATAGAGGGGCGTATTGACCTCGCCCGGTTCGCCATCGACGGCGGCGCCGGCCGCCAGCAGCGCGCGCACGGCCGCTTCGTCGCCCGTCGCAGCGGCCCGGGACAGGGGCGAGCGGCGGCCTTCGTCGATCCGGGTCAGAACCGCGCGCATCAGCGCGGCCCAGTTGGAGAAGCCGTGATCCCGGGCGATGCGCGCCTGGGCCGTGGCCAGGAGGCAGCCTTCGGCGCGGGCCAGCCGCTTGGCCTCCTTGCGCAGATATTCCTGGGAGGGGTGCGGCGGCAGCTGACGGCGCGGCGCCTGATCGGTGGACATGGGAAACCCTTTCCTCGGCGCCCGGTGTCCGCTCGGCGGGCTGGAAAAGGTCGCTGTCGTTCGGGGCGTGTGGAGGCGGGCTGAGCCCTTTCCGCGGACGGGAGGCCGCCCCTGACGACCTCCGCCGAGGCTAGCCGGGCGCCGGCCAAAAGAAAAGGCCGGGACGTCGCCGCCCCGGCCCTTCCTGTTCGATGCGTCCGATCGCTACCAGATACGGACGCGGTCGGCCGGAGCGAGGTAGTATTTCGAGTCCGGCTGGACGTCGAAGGCTTCGTACCAGGCGTCGACGTTGCGGACCGGGCCGATGACGCGGAACTCGGCCGGGCTGTGCGGATCGGTGGCGATCTGGTTGCGCAGGGCGTCGTCGCGGTACTTCGACTGCCAGACCTGGGCCCAGCCGTAGAAGAAGCGCTGGTCGCCGGTAACGCCGTCCAGCACCGGGGCCGGCTGGCCGTTCAGCGACAGGTGATAGGCTTCGAGGCCCACCGCCACGCCGGCGGCGTCGCCGATGTTCTCGCCCATGGTCAGGCCGCCCTGGACCTTGAAGCCCGGGATCGGCTCGAACTGATCGTACTGGGCGCCGAGGCGCGTGGTCAGGGCCGTGAAGTTGGCCTTGTCCGCGTCGGTCCACCAGTTGCGCAGCACGCCGTCGCCGTCCGACTTCGAGCCCTGGTCGTCGAAGCCGTGGCCGATCTCGTGGCCGATGACGCCGCCGATGCCGCCGTAGTTCACGGCCGGGTCGGCGTCGGGATCGAAGAAGGGCGGCTGCAGGATGGCGGCCGGGAAGACGATCTCGTTGTTGGTCGAGTTGTAGTAGGCGTTGACCGTCTGCGGGGTCATGCCCCACTCGTCCTTGTCGACGGGCTGGTTCAGGCGGTTCAGCTGGTAGTTCCACTGGAACAGGCCGGCGCGCTCGGCATTGCCGAACAGGTCGTCAGGCCGGACCTCGAGCGCGGAGTAGTCGCGCCACTTGTTCGGATAGCCGATCTTGACCGTGAACTTGGCCAGCTTGTCCTGGGCCGCCGCCTTGGTCTCGGCGCTCATCCAGTCGTAGGTGTTGATCCGGTTGCTGAGCGCGATGCGCAAGTTGGCGACCAGCTCCTCCATCTTGGCCTTGGACTCGGCGGGGAAGTATTCGGCCACGTACTGGCGGCCGACGGCCTCGCCCAGCATGCCCTCGGCGAAGCTGATGCCGCGCTTGTCGCGGGGGCGCTGCATCGGCTGGCCGTTGAGGTCGCGCGAGCGGAACTCCCACTGGGCGTCGGCGAAGCGGCGCGACAGGCGTGACGCGGCGTCGTCGGTGGTGTGGAAGGCCTGCCAGGCCTGGATCACCTCGATCGGGGCCTCGGCGTAGATGGCCGCGATCTTCGGCATCGCCGTGTCCTGGCGGACGATCAGGCGCGGGACCTCGCCGACGCCGATGGCCGAATAGTAGTCCTGCCACGGGAAGCCCGGGGCGTCGGCGGCCAGCTGGGCGATGGTGTATTCGTTGTAGGTCTCGTCGCGGTTGCGGTTCTGGATCGGGGTCCAGTGCGCCTCGGCGATGCGCGTCTCGAAGGCGAGGATCGCGTCGGCGTTGGCGGCCGGGTCAGCCCAGCCGATCATCTCGAGCATGCGCTCGACATAGGCCCGGTACAGGCCCTTCTTCTCGGCCCAGCGCTCTTCCAGATAGTAGTCCCGGTTGGGCAGGCCGAGGCCCGACTGGCCGGTGGTGACGACATAGCGGTTCGGCGCCTTCTGGTCGGTCGAGATGCCGGTGCCGAAGATCGATCCGCCGATGCGGCCCTGCGTTTCGCCCATGTAGACCGCGGCCTTGTCATGGGTGTCGGCGGCGCGGATGGCGGCGAGGTAGGGCTGCAGCGGCTGGGCGTCGAGCGCCTCGATGCGGGCCTCGTCCATGTACGAGCGGTAGGCGTCGGCGATCTTCTGCTCGTCCGAACCGGGGACCAGGTCGGTGCGCGCCGCGAGGGCGTCGATCATCACCTTGACGCGGTTGTCCGACAGTTCGCGCAGCAGGTTGAACGAGCCGTAGCTGGTGCGGTCGGAGGGGATCTGCAGCCGGTCCAGCGCCGCGCCGTTGGCGTAGCGGAAGAAGCTGTCGCCCGGGGTCACCGAGGTGTCCCGTCCGTTCAGGTCGAAGCCCCAGGTTCCGTATTTCGGCGCCGCGACGCCCTGGTAGCCGAGCACGGTCGCGCCGGGCTCGGGGGTCTGGAACAGCTCGAACACCGTGCAGCTGTCGTCGACGCAGGCGTGGTCATGCCCGTCGTCGGCGAAATGCTGGGCCAGCGCGGGCGCGGCGGGCAGGAGCAGGGCGCCGACGGCGGCGCCGATGAGCAGCTTCTTCATGTGGGTTTCCCTCGACTTGACTTCGCTATCCGGAAGGTCGGCGGCGACCCTACGCGCGCACGGGGGCCTGTCGCCTGAATTTTTTGTCATCAAACGACGGAAAGCCGGACAGGACGGCGTTTCAGCCTGTAGGCTGAACCGTATGGAGGGCGGATGACGGGTCACGGCGGCGCGGGCGGCGAATACAAGGATCTGGTGGTCTTTCTGGCCGCGGCGGGCGTCATGGTCCCGCTGTTCAACCGGCTCAGGATCAGTCCGATTCTCGGGTTTCTCGCCGCGGGCGTTCTGCTCGGTCCCGACGGCCTGGCGCGGCTGGCCGATACGGCTCCGTGGCTGTCGTGGCTGACCATTTCCGACGCCGGCCAGATCCGCTCCCTGTCCGAACTGGGCGTCGCCTTCCTGCTGTTCATGATCGGCCTCGAGCTCTCGTGGGAACGGCTCAGGTCCATGCGCAAGCTGGTGTTCGGCCTCGGCCTGAGTCAGGTCGCCGTCTGCACCGTGGTGCTGGCCGCCCTGTTCATGCTGATGGGCCAGACGCTGGTCTCGGCGGCGGTGCTGGGCATGGGGCTGGCGCTGTCCTCGACCGCCGTGGTCATGCCGGTGCTGGCCGAGCGCGGGCGGGTGCAGACCACTGCGGGCCGGGCGACCTTCGCCGTGCTGCTGGCCCAGGACCTCGCCGTGGCCCCGATCCTGATCACCGTCACGGTGCTGGCGGCGCTGGCGCAGAGCGGCGGCGACATCGACGCGGGCACGCTGCGGACGGCGCTGCTGACCCTGGTGCCGGCGGCCATAGGCCTGGCGCTGCTGGTCGGCCTCGGGCGGCTGGTGCTGCGGCCGATGTTCCGCTCCGTCGCCAAGGCCAAGTCGCGCGGCCAGGGCCAGGAGATGTTCGTCGCGGCCAGTCTGCTGGTCGTCATCGGCGCCGGCCTGGCGGCCCAGGCGGCCGGCCTGTCGATGAGCCTGGGCGCGCTGATCGCCGGCCTGCTGCTGGCCGAGACCGAGTTCCGGCGCGAGGTCGAGCTGTCGATCGAACCGTTCAAAGGCCTGCTGCTGGGCGTGTTCTTCGTCGGCGTCGGCATCGGCCTGGATCTCGACGTCGTGGTCGCCGATCCGGTTGGGGTGTTCGGGCTCGCCGCGGCCCTGACCGCGATCAAGGTGGCGCTGATCTACGGCGCGGCCCGGTTGTGGGGCGTCAAGAACAAGGCGGCGGTCGAGACGGCGCTGGTGCTGGGCCCGGCGGGGGAGTTCGCCTTCGTCATCCTCGGCGCCGGACTGGTCGAGGGCATCGCCTCGCCGGCCTTCACCGGCACGGTGCTGGTCGCGGCCACCATCAGCATCTTCACCATCCCGGCGATGGCGGTTCTGGCCGGACGGCTGACGCGGACGAAGACGGCCACGCCGGACCTGCCGGCCGAGGCGCTGGAGCCGGTCGCGGCCGACCGGCAGGTGCTGATCGTCGGCTTCGGCCGGGTCGGGCGGCTGGTCGGTGAGATGCTGACCGAACACGGCCAGTCCTATCTGGCGCTGGACGCCAACGCCTCGACCGTGGCCAAGGGCCGGGCCGAGGGCGCGAACGTCTTCTATGGCGACGCCGGCCGGCCGGAGATGCTGCAGCTGTGCGGGATCGACACGGCCCGGGCGGTGATCGTGACCATGGACGCGCCGGCCAAGGTGGATGAGGTGGTGCGAACCGCGCGCGGGCTGCGGCCGGACCTGATCCTCATCGCCCGCGCCCGCGACGAACGGCACGCCGAGCGGCTGTACCAGCTGGGCGTCACCGACGCCGTGCCCGAGACCACCGAGGCGGCGTTGCAGCTGGCCGAGAACACCCTGGTCGACCTGGGAGTGCCGATGGGCCTGGTGCTGGCCTCGATCCACGAGCGCCGCGATCGCTTCCGGACGCTGTTCCAGGAGGCGATGCCGGACAATCCGGGCCGCCCCCGCCGGCCCCGCGCGCTGCGCTCGACAATGCGGACCTGACCACCGGTCAAGATGTCGCGCCGTTAACCCCGGCGGTCATCGTCCCGTTAATCTCCGCACCCCATTTTGGTCATCGTTGCGTGATGACTGCGCCTGTCGTCAGAAGACGACTCCTGCGGACGCACGGCAGCGCGTTCCGCTTCCTCCCCATCGCTTCGGCGGTCAAGTTGTCGATCGGCGGGCGTCAGCCGCCGTTTAGTCGAGTACCTGTTTTATGCGAGATGTCGCCCTGCCCTCCTCCCAGTCCGAAACCCAGACCGAGACCGAGACCCCCCGCCTGAATCGCCGTCAGGCCGCCAAGGTCCGCACTCGCCAGAAGGTTCTGGACGCCGCCCGCCAGCTGTTCGCCGAGCGCGGCTACGAGCCCGCCACCATCCGCGACATCGCCAAGGGGGCGGGCATGTCGACTGGCGCGGTGTTCGCCAACTTCCAGGACAAGGCCGAGCTGTTCGAGGCCGTGCTGGCGACCGACATGGTCCGGCTGGCCGAGACCATGAAGGCCGCCGCCGCCACCGAGGGCTCGACCCGCACCCGCCTGCTGTCCGCGCTCGGCGCCGCCTACCACGACTCCCTCGAGCAGTTGCCGCTGGTCCAGGCGGTGATCGCCCGCTCCTGGTTCCAGCCGGTGGCGGCCGAGATGCGCGCCCGCGCGGCCATCAAGCCGTTGCTGAGCGTGGTGACCGACACCCTGCAGGGCGGCGTGCGCGAAGGCGAGCTGCGCCAGGACGCCGACGTCCGCCTGCTGGCCGAATTGATCTACGACGCCTTCCTGTCGAACTACCGCCGGGCCGCCTACGACGGCTGGGCCATGGATCAGCTGACCGGGCAGATGGGCAAGCAGGTCGACGTCATCCTCGCGGGCGCCATCAGTCGGCAGTAGGCCCGGTTACGACATCAGGGAAAGGCCGCGACGTCCCCGTCGCGGCCTTTTTCGCGTCCGGCGTCAGTTGACGATCGAGAAGTCCGCGATTGTCAGGGCGAGGCCTGCCGCCACCGTGGCGAAGAGCGCTCGCGCCGCCGGCCCGCTGCCGTCCGGATCGTAGTAGAGGCTCCCGGTCGCGGGGTCGTAGACGATCCGGTGGCTCGTGGTCTGGGCCGCCGTGCCGACGTGGAAGGCCATCGACGGCAGGCTGCCGAGAGCCAGGGTCGCAAAGACCGAGCGCGCCAGCAGGATGGTGTCGTCCGCGACGGAAAAGTCCACGATCGTGTCGACGTTCGGCGCGGGTCCGAGAGGCGAGTCGAAGCGGAACCGGTCGCCTCCCGCCCCCCCGACAAGCCGGTCGTTGCCGGCCCCTCCGTTGACGAAGTCGTAGCCCTCCCCGCCGTCCACCGTGTCGATTCCCGCGAGACCGTTGAGCTGGTCGTGTCCCGCGCCGCCCCAAAGGCTGTTCGCGGCGCTGCTTCCCACCAGCACATCGTTGTGCGCGGAACCGGTGACCTGCTCGAGGTTCGCCAGCGCGTCGACGCCTGATCCGCCCGTGTTCTGGGCGGCCGTCGCGCTGAGGTTCACGCTGACCGCGGCTGCGGCGTCGGCGTAGGTGACGGTGTCGACGCCGGCGCCGCCGTCTATGACATCGGCGCCCGGACCGCCGTTGAGGGTGTCGTCGCCATCGCCGCCGTCGAGGCTGTCGTCGCCCCCTTCGCCGTGCAGGGTGTCATTTCCGGCGAGGCCGTAGATCCGGTCGGTTCCCGCGCCCGGCAAGGGCTGTCCCGGCACGGTGGTCGACCGGTTGACGGTGTCGGCGCCGGCGGTCCCGGTGATCGTCCCGGGGACGGGGGCGGGCGCCGGCGCGCCGCCGACGAACAACAGATGGTTGTTGGTGCTGCGGGCGTCGGTGACCTTGCCCTTGGTCGCGGCCTGATAGAGGGCGTCGCGCAGGATCGCAGGCGAAGCCGAAGGTTCCCCTCGAGCAACAGCGCCGCGGCGCCTGCGACGTGCGGCGCGGCCATGGAGGTGCCGCTCAGCTGGGCCAGGACGTTGGTCCCGGTGTGATAGCCCGACACGATGGCGGCGCCGGGCGCGAACAGGTCGACGCAGCTGCCGTAGTTCGAGAAACTTCCGCGCGCGTCGCGGCTGTCGGTCGCGCCTATGGTCAAGGCGTTCGGGACCCGCGCGGGCGAGACGCTGCAGGCGTCGGCCGTTTCGTTGCCGGCGGCGACCACGGCCGCGATCCCGCGTCCGATGACCCGGTTCACGGCGTCGTCGAGGGAGGCGGAGCTGGAGCCGCCCAGCGACATGTTGACGACGGCGGGACGGCGGGCGTTCGCCGCCACCCAGTCGAGGGCGTAGATGATGCCGCTGATCGACCCGCTGCCCTGGCAGTTGAGAACCCGGGCGGAGGCCAGGGTGACTCCCGGAGCCACTCCGTAGCCGTACCCGCCGCCGATCGTGCCGGCCACATGGGTTCCGTGCCCGTTGCAATCGCCGCCGTTCTGGCCGTCGTTGATGACGTCGATGGCGCGGACCGCCCGGCCGCCGAACAGGACGTGGTCGAACCGGATGCCCGTGTCCAGCACGTAGACCGTCACGCCGCGCCCGGTCGCGGTCGCGCTGTAGGTTCCATTCAATGGCAGCGACGCCTGGTCGATGCGGTCGACGCCCCAGCTGTTGGCGGATTGCGTGATCACCGCCTCGGCGTCCTGTTCGACGCGGACCACGCGATTGTCGCGAAGCAGGCCGCTCCGGGCCAGGTCGGACATGCGGCCCGCGAAACCGGTGAGGACGGTCTGATAGACGTAGTCCGCCTCGATTCCGTGCTCGGCGGCGACCGCCCTGGGGTCGGCGCGCGGCTCCAGCGTGACGATGAAGCGGCCGGGTATCGGGCGGCCGGTCCGCCGGGGGGCGTCGATCACATGCTGCGGCCGGCCGAGGCCCTGACCCTGCCCCCTTCCCTCGCCCGGGGGCTGGTCCTGGGCGACGGCGCTGGTGGCGAACGCCAGAACGGAGATCGACAGGGAAATCGCCAGGGATCGGATCGTTCGCGTCAGGACCACGTCAGTCTCCTTCGCCCACAACCCTGCGTCCCATAACGGCGAGGCGCGGTTGTGCGTTCCGGACCCGGAACATCGGCGTCGGGAGGACTATCGTCGCCGGGGCGGCTCTCCGGGACAGGACAGCATCAGCGCCCGCTCCGTCCGTCGCCCGCCCTCAGCTTTTCCACCGGAGGGTGGCCGGCTTGACCGGGTTGGCGAACGCCCGTCCCTCGGCGCGCGACCTGGCCCATTCGCGCTTCAGCTGCTGGTACCATTTGGCCTGTTTGTCGGCGTCGTCGATCCAGATCAGCGCCGGGTCGTAGCGCAGGCCCTCGTTCTGCAGGTTCACCATGCCGCCGTCCTGTTTCAGGAAGGCGACGACGCCCATGCGCAGGAAGGGCTTGGCGAGGTCGAACACCCAGTGGTCGGACCAGAAGATCTGGGTGATCGTCGTCCGGGTGCCCGAGCGCGGGGTCAGACATGTCAGGGCCAGCACCTGTCTCTCGCCCACCTGGATATGCTCCCAGCGGTAACCGGGCAGCCGGAAGCTGATTTCCGTCGCCGGGGCCCCGCCCAGTATCCTGTAAGCCCGGCTGTTCGAGGACGGGGCGTGGCGGACCATCGCGAAGCCCAGCTCGCGCGGCTCGAAGGCCTTTGCCTTCTCGTGCATCGAATGCTCGGACCGCCACCACCATTGCTGATGCACATAGGGGCCGTGGGCCGGATCCATCAGGCCGACCACGGCGTGGTCGATGTGGGCGTCGAAATCCATAGATTCGACCAGTTTGGCCCCGCCGCCGACCACGCCGGGGAAGACCGGCGGCTCGTGGTCGGGTTCGGCCGGATTGCGCGGGTCGGACGACACCCACACGAAGACCATGCCCTGGCTTTCTCGCACCGGATAGGCGCGCACGCGGATGCGCTCCGGCTCATAGGCCTGGTCCTCCACCAGCGACGGAATGGCGGCGCAGACGCCGTCGGGGCGGAAGCGCCAGCCATGGTAGCAGCACTCGATGGTCTCGCCCTCGCCGGGCTTCTCGACCAGCCGCCCTGCCGACAGCGGCGCGGCGCGGTGTGGGCAGATGTCGCGCATGGCGTAGGCCTGCCCCGCCCGGGTTCGGCCGATCAGCACCGGCTCGCCCAGCAGTTCGTGGCGCTTCAGCGAGGCGGGCTTCACGTCCCGCGACAGGGCGGCGAAATACCAGGTGTCCAGCACGAACCCGGCGCCGAAGGTGGTCGGGGGCGCTCCCCGGCTTGCAGCGGGAGCGGCGTCGGATACGGTCTCGGTGGAGGTCATGGGCGCCATTCTAGGACGGGCGCGGCCGTCGCCGCCAGCCGCCCCGACGGGCGACTGAGAAAGTGCTTTACATTTTAAAGCTAATTGGGTAACTGACTGATACGTTCATGGAAAGACCGCACCGATGAAGACCGCCTTGATGATCGTTCTGGCCGCCGCCGCCCTGTCCACGCCCGCCTTGGCGCAGGAGGGTTACGGCTCGCATGCGCCCGCCGCGCCCGACGCCCACGGCCACCACCACGCCGACTTCCAGTCCGGCCGGTTCCATGTCCGCGTCGACGGTCCCGCCGCCCCGGTCGGCGACGTCATCCTGATCCCCGGCCTGTCGTCCTCGCCCGAGGTCTGGGACATGCTGACCGGGGAGCTGAAGGGCCGCTACCGCGTCCACCGCATCCACGTCCAGGGCTTCGCCGGCGCACCGCCCGAGGCCAACGCCGAGGGTCCCGTCTCGGCGCCGGTGGCGGAGGACATCGCCCGCTACATCCGCGAGCAGGGCCTCGAGAAGCCGGCCGTGATCGGGCACTCGATGGGCGGGACGATCGGCATGATGCTGGCTGCACGCCATCCGGACGCCGTCGGCAAGCTGATGGTGGTCGACATGATCCCGTTCATGGGCGCGATGTTCGCCCAGCCGGGCACGACCCCGACCGCCCAGAACGTGACTCCGATCGCCGACCAGATCTACGCTGGCATGAGCGCGGGCCCCGAAGAGGCCTACCGGGCTCAGTCCGCGGCAGCCGTCACCGGCATGATCGCCACCGAGTCGGCCCGCGCCGGTCCGCTGGAAGACGCCGCGAACAGCGACCGTCAGGTCTCGGCCTCGGCCTTCCGCGAGCTGGTCGTCACCGACCTGCGGCCAGAACTGGCCAACATCACGGCCCCGACCACCGTGCTCTACGTCAGGTTCAACGATCCCCGCATGTCGCCCGAGATCACCGACGGCATCTACCGCGCCTCGTTCGCCACCCTGCCGGGCGCCACGCTGAAGCGGATCGACGACAGCGCCCACTTCATCATGCTGGACCAGCCCGCGATCTTCGCCGCCGAGGTGAACGCGTTTTTAGAATAGGGCGTTCAAGGGCCATGCTTTCGGCGGAAACGCCCCTCACGGTCTCGTGACGACGTGAGGGGCGATTGCGTGCGTCCGGCGAACGGCTAAGACCGCAACCGGACAGGATGAGGTTTCGATGGCGGGTTCCGGCTTCAGCTTCGGGCGCGGCGGCGGCGACGGTCAGCCCAGGCCGGCGCGCACGGCCATGCAGCGGCTGGTCTACTGGGGATCGGTCCTGGCGATCTGGGGCGTCATTTTCCTGGTCGTCTTCTTCGCCGTCTTCGCCCGCGACCTGCCCGACACCTCGACCCTCTACAATGTCGATCGCCAGCCCTCGATCACCTATCTGGACCGCAACGGGGCCCTGATCGCGGTGCGCGGCACCCAGCAGGCGCCGCCGGCCGACCTCGACGCCCTGCCGGACTACGTCCCGGCGGCCTTCATCGCCATCGAGGACCGGCGCTTCTATCACCACCCCGGCTTCGACCCGATCGGCATGACCCGCGCCATCGCCGCCAACATGCGGGCCGGGCGGGTGGTGCAGGGCGGCTCGACCCTGACCCAGCAGCTGGCCAAGAACCTGTTCCTGTCTCCGGACCAGAACATGAAGCGCAAGGTCCAGGAGCTGATGCTGGCCGTCTGGCTGGAGATGAAATTCTCCAAGGAGGAGATTCTCGCCCTCTATCTGAACCGCGTCTATTTCGGCGCCGGGGCCTATGGCATCGAGGCCGCGTCGCAGCGCTATTTCGACAAGAGCGCGAAGAATCTGACCGTCGGCGAGGCGGCGCTGCTGGCCGGCCTGCTCAAGGCCCCGTCGCGCTATTCGCCCGTGTCGGAGAGCGAGCGCGCCGCCACCCGGGCGACCGTGGTGCTCAACGAGATGGTCGACGCCGGCGTGATCACCCCCGAGCAGCGCGCCCAGGCCGTGACCGAGCCGGTGCGGGTGTCGCGGACGCTGGCCAGCCAGCACGCCCAGTATTTCGTCGACTGGCTGGACAAGCAGATCCGCGAACTGGTCGGCGAGCCGACCGAGGACATGATCGTCGAGACGACGCTGGATCTGACGCTGCAGACCTCGGCCGAGCGGGCCGTGCGCCGCATCCTCGACCGCGATCGCTCCAAGGGCGTGCAGCAGGCCGCGCTGGTCGCGCTCGACGGCGAGGGCCGCGTGCGGGCCATGATCGGCGGCGCCTCCTACGCCGACAGCCAGTTCAACCGCGCCGTCGACGCGCGGCGCCAGGCCGGCTCGGCGTGGAAGCCGTTCGTCTATCTGACGGCGCTGGAGAGCGGCTACACGCCCGAAACCCTCGTCAACGACGCCCCGATCCGGATCGGCAACTGGTCGCCGCGCAACTACACCGGCGATTTCCGCGGTCAGATGACCATGGCCAACGCCGTGGCCCAGTCGACCAACACGGTGGCGGCGGGCATGGCCGACCAGATCGGCCGCGACAACGTCGCCCGCACCGCACGGCGGCTGGGCATCACCTCGCGCATCGGGCTGGAGCCGGCCATGGCGCTGGGCGCGGTCGAGGTGTCGCCGATCGACATGGCCCAGGCCTATGACGCCTTCGCCAACGGCGGCAAACGCGTCCGGGCCTACGGCATCAGCCGCATCCGCACACCGCAGGGCCGCATCATCTACCAGCGCGCCAGCCGCGAGGCCGGGCCGGTGCAGGCGATCTCCAATCCGTTCCTGTACTACATGAACCAGATGCTGCGAGGGGTGATGACCTCGGGCACCGGGCGGTCGGCGGCCATCGCAGGCCGCGACGTGGCCGGCAAGACCGGCACGACCTCGGACTACAAGGACGCCTGGTTCGTCGGCTACACCGGCGGCTTCGTCACCGCCGTCTGGGTCGGCAAGGACGACAACAGCGCCATGCGGGGCGTCACAGGCGGCTCGTCGCCGGCGGCGATCTGGCGCGCCTTCATGGAGGCGGCCCTGCCGCGCCTGAACGCGCCGCCCATTCCCAACGGCCCGCCGATGCCCGAGGGCTGGCAGCCGCCCAGTCCGGTCGAGAGCCTGATCGGCCGCATCGGCGATCTGTTCGGCGACAATCCGCCGGGCGACGACGCGGTCGACCCGCTGGACGAATCCCTGCTGGAGCCGGCTCCGCCCCAGCGTCAGCCGGCGACGCCGCGCCCCGAACAGCCGGCGGTGCTGCGCCCGACCCAGCCCCAGCCCCAGCGCGACCCGCCGGCCCCGCAGCCGGCGCCGCCGCCGGAGAAGAAGGCCGAGCCGCTGTTCTTCTGAAGACGCGTCCCTTCTCCCGCCGGGGAAAAGGAAGGCGCCGCTACCGTCCCACCGCGTGCAGCGCGGGGCCGTTCTCCCGCAGCCATTTGCGGAACGGTCGATGGTCTCCGACCAGGGTCTGGACCACCGCCCAGTAGGCCGGGCTGTGGTCGGCGTGGACCAGATGCGCGACCTCGTGGGCGGCCAGGTAATCGGCCACGGCGGGCGGGGCCATGATCACGCGCCAGCTGTAGCGGATCGAGCGGTTGTGCGGACTGCAGGAGCCCCAGCGGCTCTTCGTATCGGCGATCGAGACCTTCACCGGCCGCTGGCCGAGGGTGCGAAGATGATGCTCGGTCCGCTCGACCAGCACCTGCCGGGCCAGTCGCCTGATGAGGTTCTCGACCCGGCGCGAGAAGGCCTCGCCCTCGCCACCGGACTGGATGACCGGGCCGTCGGGCGCATCGATCAGGCGCGCCGCGCCCGCGCCGCCGGTCGAGGCCAGTCGCGTGGCCCGGCCAAACAGGGAAATCGTCCCGCCCGGTTCCAGCGGCGCGCCCTGCGGCCGCTCGGCCAGCCGCTCGCGCATCCAGCCGGCCTTGGTGCGGGCGAAGGCCACGGCCTGGGCCAGACCGCGCTCGGACGGGGCGACCAGCACCGCCTCGCCGGCGCGGCCGTCGATGCGGATCGACAACCGTCGCGCTCGCGGATTGACCGACAGCCGGGCCGGAACGCCGACAGCGTCAGGCGGCAGCCGCTGGCCGTTCCGGTACTGCACAGAGAGCCTCGTTGAGGGCGATGAAGTCGCGCACGCGCGGATAGATGTCGTCGCGGAAACGCCGGCCGTTGAAGACGCCGTAGTGGCCGACCTCGGGATGGACGTACAGCATGCGCCGCTCGTCCGGAATGGCGCTGCACAGGCCGTGCGCCGCCTGGGTCTGACCGACGCCGGAGATGTCGTCCTTCGCCCCCTCGACGGTCATCAGGCCGATGTCCGTGACTTTCGACAGGTCGACCTTGCGCCCGCGGTGCTCCAGCAGGCCGCGCGGCAGCAGATGCTGCTGGAAGACGATGTCGATGGTCTGGAGATAGAATTCCTCCGTCAGGTCCAGCACCGACAGGTATTCGTCGTAGAACTGCTCGTGCTTCTCGACCCCGTCGCCGTCGCCGTTGACCAGATGCTGGAAATACTCGTGGTGCGCGTCGACGTGGCGCTCCTCGTTCATCGACATGAAGCTGTAGAGCTGGACGAAGCCGGGATAGACCCGCCGCCCGAAGCCCGGATAGGGCCAGGGCACGGTGTGGATCATGTTCGATTTGAACCAGGCGAAGGGCTTCTGCTCGGCCAGTTCGTTGGTCACGGTCGGGGACAGCCGCGCGTCGATGGGCGAGCCCATGAAGGTCATCGAGGCCGGGCGGTTCGGGTCCCCGTCCTCGGCCATCAGGGCGCAGGCCGCCAGCACCGGCGGACCCGGCTGGCAGACGCCGACGACGTGCGCCCGCGGCCCGATCACGCCCAGCATGGTCCGGACGTGATCCACATAGTCGAAGAAGTCGAACCGCCCCTCCAGCATCGGCACCTGCCGGGCGTTGGTCCAGTCGGTGACATAGACGTCGTGGTCCTGCAGGAAACCCTCCACCGTGCCGCGGAGCAGGGTGGCGTAGTGGCCTGACAGCGGGGCGACGATCAGCACCGCCGGGGCCGCGGCGGGCTTCCCGGCCCGCTTGAGGTCGCCGACGTGACGCGCGAACCGCAACAGGCGGCACCACGGCGAGGACCAGACCACCTGTTCGGTGGTGCGGACGGGCCGGTTGTCGATGGTGACCACCTCCAGGCCCCAGTCGGGCTTGCCGTAGCGGCGCGTGACGCTCTCGAACAGCTCGGCCGAGGCGTAGGCGGTCCGCCCCAGGGCGGTGTCGGCAACCGGATTGAGCGGAGAACTCCAGAACTGGCGGGCCAGTTGGGCCCCGAACCGGAACGGCGTCGCCGAGTGGTAGGCGAGCTCGTGAAGCGAATACAGCATGCGTGTCCTGAGACGGCCCCCGCCGGTATATGGCAGGGCAGCATAGAACGCGCCGCACTGCAAAAAGATTATCTTCGTCCAGGTCACGCAAGCGTGCGCCGCGGCGCATGCCGCCGCGACGAATCCATTGAACCGGATCGCGGGATGTCGGCACCTCTCAATCAACGAGGGACACGGGCGTGGCGTTCAGAACCAAACAACAGCTGCTCGACGAATACCTGGTCGCCTCCGCGCGCACCGGCGACCGCAAGGCGTTCGACCTGCTGGCGCGGCGCTGGCAGGGCAAGCTGGTCGCCCACGCCTGGCGGCTGACGGGCGACGTCGACCATGCCCGCGAGGCCGCCCAGGAGGGCTGGATCGAGATCGTGCGCGGCCTCGGCCGCCTGCGCGACGAGCGCGCCTTCCCGGCCTGGGCCTACCAGATCGTGTCGCGGCGCTGCGCCCGGCGGATTGGGGGCCTGCAGCGCGACCGGGCCCTCGTGGCCGCGGCGGCCGCTGAACCGGTCGAAGCCTTCATCGCCCCGGAAGAGGGCGACGCGCCGGCCATGACACGTCTGCGGGCGGGACTGGCGGCCCTGCCGCCCGGGCAGAGGGCTGTGATCGGCCTGTTCTATCTTGAGGAATTGGGCGTCGCGGACGTCGCGACCGCCCTGAACGTGCCGGCGGGCACGGTGAAGACCCGCCTGTTGCATGCCCGCCGCAAGCTGCGCGCGGTGCTGGAAGGAGAGGCGTGATGACGACCGATATCGACCGCATGATAGAGGAGGCGCTGCAGGGCGAAGAGCAGGCGCTGTTCCGCGAGACCGCCGGCGAACCGGGCTTCTTCGCCCAGGCCTTCGGTCTGCTCGGCGGTCCCAACGGCTGGGTCAACGTCGTCATGATGGCGATTCAGGCGACGCTCTTCGTCGCCGGGCTTTGGGCCGGCTGGCGTTTCTTCGAGGCGGAGACGGCGCTGTCGGCGCTGCACTGGGGCCTGCCGGCCGCGGTGCTGGTGCTGGCTTCGCTGATCGTGAAGCTGGGCATGATGCCCGAGCTTCAGGCCAACCGGCTGATGCGCGAACTGAAGCGGCAACAGCTGCAGGCCGCGCTTGCCCGCAAGGCCTGATCGAGGCGGGCGCTGGCGCCGCTAACCCCGCGCCATCGCCCGTTCGATCACCTGGGCCGATTTCTCGGGGCCCAGCTCCTCGGCTACGGCGGTGCGGAACCGGCCGTCGGGGCCCATCAGATAGACGGTCAGCGAGTGGTTCATGGTGTAGTCCTCGCCCTCGCCGACCTTCTGGTAATAGGCCCGGTAGGCGTCGGCGGCGGCCCGGACCTGGGCAGGCGTGCCGGTCAGGCCGATGACGCCCTCGGGGAAGCCGTCGGTGGACAGGTAGTCCTTCAGCGCCTGCGGCGTGTCGCGCTCCGGATCGACGCTGATGAAGACGATCTGCAGATCCTTCCCCCTCTCTCCCAGCCGCTGTTTCGTGGCGTCGAGCGCGGCCAGGGTCGTGGGGCAGAAATCAGGGCAATAAGTGAAGCCGAAGAAGACCAGCGACCATCGGCCCTCGAGCATCGTCTGATCGACCGGCCGGCCGTTGTGGTCGACCAGCTGGAACGGCCCGCCGACGTCGGCCTGGCCGCTGGAGACGACCTCTCCGGGCTGCAGCCCGGGCGCCGGCCGGTTGATCAGCACGGCGGTGATGACGAGCAGGGCGACGGCGATGACGGCGCAGGCGCCGGCGAACAGCAGAATGGAACGGCGCGGCATCACGACCCCCGGCAAGACGCGCCTTGCGGGCGCGGCTGGTCTATAGAAGAGGCGTGAGCCCGACCCAAGACCCCCTGTCGTCGCAGTTCGCCCCCGAAAACGGCGGCGGCCGTTTCGCCGGCTGGCGCAACCTGCCGCGCCGCAACCGCGGCCTGTCGCTCCGGACGCTGGTGATCCTGCGCTGGATGGCCATCGCGGGCCAGAGCGCCACGATCGCCGTGGCCACGGGCTGGTTCCATTTCGACCTGCCGCTGTGGGGCTGTCTGGCCGTGATCGCGGCCAGCGTGGCGATGAACCTCAACGCCACGGCCCGTCTCAGGCGCAGCGACGGCTCGGCCCCGGACGGGACGCTGACGGCGGCGCACCTCGGCTTCGACATCCTGCAACTGTCGGCCCTGCTGGCCCTGACCGGCGGGCTGCAGAACCCCTTCTGCCTGCTGCTGGTCGCGCCGGTGACTGTGGCGGCGGCCTCGCTGCCGGGACGGCAGGCGGCGCTGATGGGGCTGATGGTGCTCGCCGCCACCGTCGGCCTGTTCTTCTTCTCCATGCCCCTGCCGTGGCAGGCGGGCACCGAGCTGAACCTGCCGCCCCTGTACCGCTTCGGCGTCGGCCTGGCCCTGATCACCGGCGTGGTCTTCACCGCCGCCTACGCCTGGCGGGTGGCGGCGGACGCCGAGAAGCTGGAGTTGGCCCTGGCCACCACCCAGGACGTGCTGCAGCGCGAGCAGCGGCTGGCGGCCCTGGGCGGTCTGGCCGCGGCGGCGGCGCACGAGCTGGGCACGCCGCTGGCGACGATCCAGGTGGTGGCCCGCGAACTGCTGCGCGCCTCCGCCAAGGACGGGCCGGCGGCCGAGGACGCGGCCTTGATCCTGCAGCAGGCCGAGCGCTGCCGGGACATCCTCAAACAGCTGTCGCAGCAGCCGGAGGAGGGCGACGCCGCCTTCGCCGAGGTGGGGCTGAAGGCCCTGCTCGAGGAGGTAGTCGAGCCGCACCGGGGCTTCGACCTGGCCTTCGACGTTTCCGTACGCACCGCGTCCGGCGAGGCCGCCCCGCGCGTCCGCCGCCTGCCCGAGGTGGTGCACGGCCTGTCGACCCTGGTCGAGAACGCCGCCGACTTCGCCAACAGCCGGGTGCGGGTGCTGGCCCTGGTCGACGCCGGCTTCATCGAGATCGAGGTGGTGGACGACGGGCCCGGCATACCGCCCGACATCCTGCCCCGCCTGGGCGAGCCCTATGTGACCAGCCGGCCGCAGGGCAAGGCGCGCCGGGCGCTGGCGGCCCAGATCGCCGCCTCCGTCGCCGCCGCCGCACCGGGCCGCAAGGGGCGGAAGGGCGGCAAGGCCGCGCCCGCGCCGGAAACCATCGCCCCCAGTCAGGGCGGCATGGGTCTCGGCTTCTTCATCGCCCGCACCTTGCTGGAACGGACCGGCGGACGGGTCGCCGTCGGCGCCGGGGACGGCGGCAAGGGCCAGCCCAGAGGGGCCCGGGTCGCCGTGCGCTGGCCCCGGCCGGCGCTGGAGGTTGCGCCGTCGTGATGTCGCACCCCGCCGCTGAACCTTGACCGCAACGGCGGTGTTACCGACTTGGAGCCGAGGAGAACGATGATGCCCGAGACCGAAGCCCGGATCGCCGCCCTGACGGACAGGACCCTGCTGCTGCTCGACGACGACAACGCCCTGCGCACCCGCCTGGGGCGGGCGCTGGAAAGCCGGGGCTTCGAGGTGACCACCGCTGGCTCGGTGGCCGAGGCGCGCGAGGCGCTGCGGGCGTCCGTCCCTGCCTTCGCCGTGCTCGATATGCGGCTGGAGGACGGCAACGGGCTCAAGGTCGTCGAGGCTATCCGCGACCAGCGTCAGGACGCCCGCATCGTCATGCTGACCGGCTATGGCGCCATCGCCACCGCCGTGGCGGCGGTCAAGGCCGGCGCGGTCGACTATCTGCAGAAGCCCGCCGACGCCGACGACGTGGTCAAGGCGCTGCTGATGACCGGCGAGGCCCCGGAGCCCCCCGATAATCCGATGAGCGCCGACCGCGTGCGCTGGGAGCATATCCAGCGCGTCTACGAGCTGTGCGACCACAATGTCTCGGAGACGGCGCGCCGGCTGGGCATGCACCGCCGGACGCTGCAGCGCATTCTGGCGAAGCGGGCGCCGCGGTAGGCCGCGCCAGGGATCCCCGCCACCGCCCCGGGGGGGCGCCGGGCGCGCGCGGCCGTGACGCTGTGCCTGCAATCCGGGGAATTATAGCCGGATAACGGAGACGATCCGCCGCCTTTTCAGAGGCTTGGCCGATTCTCGAGGCTATCTTCCCGCCACATGAAGGACCTGGTCCATACTGCGGACCGGTCTTTGACATGCGAACCGCCGGCCCGCCGCCACAGGCGCGCCCGCTCAGCCTTTTCGGCGCCGATGCCGACTCTGCCGACTCCGACACACCGAATTCCGGAGCCGACCCTGCCGACTCCGCCCCACCGTTTTTCGGGTTTCACCCGGGTGGAACCCGAAGCGGTGCGGACCTGCCGTCCTCCACCGCGAGCAGCGGCCCGGACGCCACGCGATGAAAAAAGGCCCCGGCGTTTCCGCCGGGGCCTGCTTCAGTCAGTCGTGACGCCGCGGTCTAGCGACGGCCGCGGCCGCGGTCGCGGTCGCCGCCGCCTTCACGCTTCGGACGGCCGCCGGTGTCTTCCGACATCGGGGGCTCGCCGCGTTCGGCGCGCTCGGCGTTGATCTTGTCGGTCAGGTCCTCGCCGGTTTCCTGATCGACCACCTTCATCGACAGCTTGGTCTTGCCGCGGTCGTCCATGCCCAGGAACTTCACCTTCACTTCCTGACCTTCGGTCAGGACGTCGGCGGGGTTGGCGACGCGCTCCATCGAGATCTGCGACACATGGACGAGGCCGTCCTTGGCGCCGAAGAAGTTCACGAAGGCGCCGAAGTCGACGACCTTCACGACCTTGCCGGTGTAGATCATGCCGGGCTCGGGCTCGGACACGATCGACGAGATCCAGTTCTTGGCCGCGTCGATCTTCTCCTGCTCGGAGGCGGCGATCTTCACCGTGCCGTCGTCCTCGATGTTGATCTTGGCGCCGGTCTTTTCGACGATCTCGCGGATGATCTTGCCGCCGGTGCCGATGATGTCGCGGATCTTGTCGGTCGGAACCTTGATCTGCTCGATCTTCGGCGCGAACTCGCCCAG
>NZ_DASWTO010000038.1:0-4229 GCF_036402095.1 Brevundimonas sp.
GGGCGCCCGCGGTTCGCAGGCGCAGATGAAGCAGCTGGGCGGCATGCGGGGCCTGATGGCCAAGCCGTCGGGCGAGATCATCGAGACGCCGATCATCTCGAACTTCAAGGAAGGCCTGACCGTCCTCGAGTACTTCAACTCCACCCACGGCGCCCGCAAGGGTCTGGCCGACACCGCGCTGAAGACCGCCAACTCGGGCTATCTGACGCGCCGTCTGGTCGACGTGGCTCAGGACTCGATCGTCACCGAGGACAACTGCGGCTCGACGCGGGGCATCACCCTGCGCGCCGTGGTCGAAGGCGGCGACGTGCTGGTCTCGCTGGGTCAGCGGGTGCTGGGCCGGTACGCGGCCGAGGACATCAAGGAACCCGGCACCGACAACGTCCTGTTCCCGGCGGACACCTACCTGCAGGAAGAGGAAGTCGAAGTCATCGACGACGCCGGCGTCCAGTCGGTCAAGGTCCGCTCGGCCCTGACCTGCGAGGCCGAAGCCGGCATCTGCGCCTACTGCTACGGGCGTGACCTGGCGCGCGGCACCAACGTCAACATCGGCGAGGCGGTCGGCGTTATCGCCGCCCAGTCGATCGGCGAGCCGGGCACCCAGCTGACGATGCGGACCTTCCACATCGGCGGCACGGCGCAGGTTGCGGAGACCTCGTTCTACGAGGCGACCAACGCCGGCGTCGCCAAGATCGCGGGCCCGACCGTCAAGGCGGCGCACGGCGATCTGGTCGCCATGAGCCGCAACGTCACGATCACCATCGTGGTCGACGGCAAGGATCGCGAGACCCACAAGCTGCCCTACGGCGCCCGCCTTCGGGTCACCGAAGGGGCCGAGGTCAAGCGCAGCCAGCGTCTGGCCGAGTGGGACCCCTACACCTCGCCGATCCTGACCGAGGTGGGCGGCGTGATCCGCTTCGAGGATCTGGTCGAGGGTCTGTCGGTCCGCGAGGAAACCGACGAGGCGACGGGCATCGCCCAGCGCGTCGTCAGCGACTGGCGCGCCAGCCCCCGCGGCGCGGACCTGCGTCCGGCCATGGGCGTCACCAACGGCGACGCCTACGCCAAGCTGGCTTCGGGTTCCGACGCCCGCTACCTGCTGCCGGTGGGCGCGGTTCTCTCCGTCTCCAACGGCGACGTCGTCAAGCCGGGTGAGATCATCGCCCGCGTGCCGACGGAAGGCGCCAAGACCCGCGACATCACCGGCGGTCTGCCGCGGGTGGCCGAGCTGTTCGAGGCCCGTCGTCCGAAGGACTGCGCGGTCATCGCCGAGATGGACGGCCGTGTCGAATTCGGCCGCGACTACAAGAACAAGCGCCGCATCAAGATCACGCCTGAGCCCAATGCGGACGGCGTGCAGGGCGAGGCGGTCGAGTTCCTGATCCCGAAGGGCAAGCACATCTCCGTTCACGACGGCGATCTGATCCAGAAGGGCGACTACATCATCGACGGCAACCCGGATCCGCACGATCTGCTGCGCATCCAGGGCGTCGAGGCGCTGGCCGAGTACCTGGTGAACGAAGTGCAGGAGGTCTACCGACTGCAGGGCGTGCCGATCAACGACAAGCACATCGAGGTGATCGTTCGCCAGATGCTGCAGAAGGTCGAGGTGCTCGACTCCGGTGAAACGACCCTGATCCGTGGCGACACGGTCGAGGTCGCCGAAGCGGTGCTCGAGAACCAGAAGGTCGAGAAGCGCGGCGGCCGTCCGGCCACCACCCAGCCGGTCCTGCTGGGCATCACCAAGGCGTCGCTGCAGACCCGCAGCTTCATCTCGGCGGCGTCCTTCCAGGAGACCACCCGCGTCCTCACCGACGCTTCGGTCAACGGCAAGAAGGACACGCTGGAAGGCCTGAAGGAGAACGTCATCGTCGGCCGGCTGATCCCGGCGGGCACCGGCGCCTACCTGCGCGCCCTGCAGAAGGTGGCCAACGAGCGCGACGCCCAGCTGACCCAGGCTCGCGAAGAGGCCATCGAGCCGCTGCCGGCCGATCTGGCCTTGGAGCTGGAGAACAGCGAAGGCTGATCTCCGGGTTCCGGACTGAACGGAAGGGGGCGGCGCTGGAAACAGCGCCGCCCTTCTCATTGCGCGCGGCGCTTCGGGGAAGACGTATATCCTTGGGAAGACGCCCAGCTTCCGGGCTATCCCGCCCTGGTTGCGCGACCTCCAGGCACAGCAGCCTTGGCTGTCCCGCGCCGGGCAGGTCCTGCACCGGGAACTGCGGCCCGACCGTCCCGGCCTCAGTCCTCCTCGGCCTCCCGGTCCCGGTCCCGCCGGGTACGGACGTTGGTGGTCGAGTCCGGCCGCAGCGCCGGATCCAGATGGGCCCCCGCCACGCCCATGCCGAAATTCGAGCCGGGACCGTCCTGCGGGCCGACCACGCCGACCCCGCCGCTGAGCGGACGGCGGCGCGCCTCGTATTCGGCCAGGGCGCGGGCGCCCTCACGGGCGAAGCGGGCGTCGCGTTCCGGGTTGCCGGTCCCCTCGATCGGCGCGGCGGCGGCGGCGCGTGCGCCCAGGCGGTCGTCGCAGATCGCGCGCTCGGCCGGGCTCAGCAGGCGCGGACTGGCGCAGCCGACCGGACTGGTCCGCAGGCCACGCCCGACCCGGTCGCCGGTCGTCTCGGGCCTGACCCGCCACGGCGCCGTGCCGACGTCGGCCGGCGGTGCGGGAGCGCCCGGCGCGGCAAGACGAGGCGCCGGGCGGTCTTCCTCGTCCTCCAGCCTCTGGAAAGGCTCGCTGGGCGCGGTCGGAGCGCCGGCGTCCGGCAAGGCCTGCGATGGCGTATCCGGGCGTTCCGGCGGCGGCCGAACCCGTGCGACCTCGCCCGGCAGCAGAGGCCGGGGCTCGATCTCGACATAGATCGTGCGCTCGACCGGTTCGACCGGCACGCCCAGGCCAAAGGAGCGAAGTCCGATGAGGCCCAGCACCAGGGCGTGCAGGCCCAGCGACACGACCACGATCGCCGGCTTGCGCCAGCGTTCGGCCCGCGATGGCCAGACAAGCCTCAGGTCCCTCATCGGCCCTCCACGTCCCGATCTTCAGTGGAGGGGCGGAGCGTGGCCATATTGGGGCTTGGGTCGGCTGTCCGGATCGGATACCGCTGCCTGCAGTTCACGGGGCTTTGGGGGAAGTATGCCGCGTTCGTCGAAAGCTCGCGGCCGATCCCGCTGTTCCGGCCTGGCCCGCCTGTGGCCCCTCGCGCTTCTGGCCCTGCTGCCGGCGCTCGCCGGCTGCGTCAGCGCGGGCCCCCCGGCTCTCGGGCCTCTGTTCGCCGATCCCGCCGGCGTGACGTCCTCGCGCGGGGGCAGGCTGGTGGAGCGGCCGCAGTGGATCGACGGCCCGGACAACGTCGATTTCGCCCTGTACGCCCGGGTCATGGCGAACCAGAGGGCGGAGCTCGGCCGGGCCCCGCTCGCGGACGGCGAGGTTCCCTACTGGCCCGGCCAGCCTGTGAGCCTGGAGTGCGGGATCACGCCCACGGCGCAACTCTATCTCTGCGCGCCTTACGAGGGACCCCGGGAGTGGAACCCGGAGCGGGTGAAGCCCTATCTGGCGGCGATGCATGTCGCCACGTCCATGCAGCTGGCGCCGCTCGACCTGGACGGACAACCCGTCGCGGGCGGGCGGGTCCGGATCACGGTCGACTGGCCGGAAGCGGCGCCCGCCCCGTCGGACGACGTGGTGGTCCTGCCGCGCATCCTGAACCGGCCCCAGCCTTGGGAATACACCCGGCTGTACCCCGCCATGGCCATGGAAGTCGGGGCGGACGGCGACGTCATCCTGATCTGCGTCGTGGCGGCCTCGGGTCTGACCGAAGGATGCGAGGTGTTCTTCGAAAGCGTCAGCGAGGTGGGCTTTGGCGACGCCTCCCGTCAGGTCTACCGCAACATCCGGATCTTGCCGCCCACGGTCAACGGCGAGCCTCGCAGGGCCATGGCCGTGGCCACGGTGCGCTGGCGGCTGCAGTGACCGCCCTTGACCCCGACGCCCGCCCGGCGTAGAAGCCGCCCACTTTCGAGGCGGGCGCGTCAGCGTTCATCGAGATCGTGACAATCGAACGACCGGGCTGTGCCCGCCGGAACGCCCGAAGCGCGCGTTCCGGCTTTTCTGTTTGTCGCGGGCCTTGCTCGAAATCAAACCCGGGGTGGCGCATCGGCGTCGTCCGAAAAGAAGGCTCACCGGGGCGCTCCGGCCGAAAGGCACACGCCCCCATCGATTGGAAGAA
>NZ_DASWTO010000039.1:0-23166 GCF_036402095.1 Brevundimonas sp.
GGGCGGCGGGGTCTGACCGGCCCGCAGGCCGCCGACCTCGTATTTCGCCCACCAGTCGCGGTACTGGTCGGAGGTGAGCAGGCATTTACGCGACAAGGCCGGTTCGCCGTGCCGGGCCAGGATGATGGCGCCCGGGCGGACGGCGACGAGCGCCGCCGGCCGGGGCAGCGGCGCCGGGGCGGGGTGATCGGGCAAGGGTTCGCGGGCAGGAGCTGACATGAGCGACGGGCGGAAAAGCATTTTGCGATCCGGCCCCCTAGTCCTCCCCCAAAGCCTGGACATGGGCGACCGCCGAACGGCCGAGCCCTTCTAGGTCGTAACCGCCCTCGAGCGAGGAAACAACCTTGCCGCCGCAGCACGATCGCGCGACCTCGACCACGGCGCGGGTGGCCCAGGCGAAATCCTCGGCCTCGAGGCTCTGGTGGGCGAGCGGATCGCGGCGGTGGGCGTCGAAGCCGGCCGAGACCAGGACCAGGTCGGGACGGAAGGCTTCCAGCGCCGGCATCAGGGCGCCGGAGAAGGTCGCGCGCCACGCCTCGCGGGCGGCGTGGGGCGGCACGGGGGCGTTGACGATGTTGCCGACGCCGGTCTCGGACGCCGCGCCCGAGCCGGGATAGAGCGGCATCTGGTGGATGGAGCCGAGGAACAGGCTGTCGTCGGCCTCGAAGGCGGCCTGGGTGCCGTTGCCGTGGTGGACGTCGAAATCGACCACCGCGACGCGGGCCAGGCCCTCCGACTGGGCCACGCGGGCGGCGATGGCGACGTTGGAGAACAGGCAGAAGCCCATGGCCCGGTCGGGCTCGGCGTGGTGGCCGGGCGGGCGGACGGCGGCGAAGGCGCGGGCGGTCTCGCCCCGGGCGACGGCGCGGACGGCGTCGGTCACGGCGCCGGCGGCGAGGCGGGCGGCGCGGATGCTGCCGGGCGACAGGATGGTGTCGGCGTCGAGCGCGTTCAGCCCGTCGGCCGGCGAGGCGTTCAGCAGGTTGGCGACATAGGCGACGGGGTGCAGGCGCTCGAGGTCGGCGATCGAGGCCTCGGTCGCGCCGCGGCGGTCGCGCGACAGGCGGGCGTCATCCAGCGCGTCGAGCACGGCCCGCAGCCGTTCCGGCCGCTCGGGATGACCGGCGCCGGGCCGGTGCTCGATCATGTCGGGATGGGTGAAGAGGGCGACGCTCACGCGCCGAGAATATGCGCCCACGCCGCACTTGTCGCGCCCGGATCGAGGCTGTAGGCGCCGATCATGACCGAGCCCTTGATCCGTCCCGCCGTGGACGCCGACGCCGCCGCCCTGGGCGAGCTGGGACGCCAGACCTTCGTCGACACCTTCGTGGCGGGGTTCGGCATCCCCTATCCGGCCGACGATCTGACGGCGTTTCTCGACGCCAGCTTCAGCCCGGAGGCGATCCGCGCGAAGCTGAGGGAGCCCGGCGCGGCGTGGTGGGTGGCGGAAGCGGCGAACGGAGAACTGCTGGCCTTCGCCAACACCGGGCCGAACACCCTGCCCCATCCCGACGCCCGGCCGAGCCATGCGGAGCTGCGGCGGCTGTATGTGTCGAAGTCGGCGCAGGGGCTGGGGCTCGGCACGAAGCTGCTGGCCGTGGCGCTGGAGTGGATGGAGGCGCACAGCGACGGACCACTGTGGATCGGCGTCTGGAGCGGAAACCTGAAGGCGCAGAAGCTGTATGCCGCCTACGGGTTCGAGAAGGCCGGGGAATACCAGTATCCCGTCGGACGCTGGCTGGACGACGAGTTCATCCTGCGGCGGGGATAGACGGGAAAGCGCGGGCGTGCCTACATCGTCACGTTGAGAGAGGGCGTGCGATGATCGGAAAACTGGTTCTGGCCGCGGCGCTGGTCTCGGCTACCGCCACGCTTGCGCAGGAGCCGAAGCCGGCGACGGCCGCGGAAATCGCCTCCGCGAAGGCGATCGCCGACCGGATCATCCAGTCCGCCGGGGCGAACGGCATCTTCGTCAATTCGACCGACAGCGCACTGGCCCGGGTCACTCACGTCGGCAGCGGCATGACCTGCCTGTTCGATGGCGGCCCCGAGGACCGGATCTACATCTTCCCGGCGCAGGACGACGGTGTCCCGCGGGGCGAGGACGTGGGCTGCATCTCCCGCGACGAGGATCTCGACATCGACCTGACGCTGTATGCGACACGGTATCGCCCTATGCCGACCGAGGCGGAGGCGCTCGCGGACGCCCGCAACGCGATCGAGAACCGGTGGCCCGACGCCAAGCCCTACGACGGATCGCTGGCGACGCTGAGCATGGAAGGGCGGGACCCGACCCTGGCCGCCGCCTACCGGATCAGGACGGACGACGGGGAGAAGTTGACCCTGGCCCTCATCACCCATCGCGACGGCTGGGGCTTCAAGGCCCGCGCCACCGGTCCCTTCGAGGATGCGGCGGGCGTCAGCCTGTACGCCGGGGTCTTGTTCGAGGGCGCGCTGATGGCCCGAGAAGACGGGTCCGCCCGGAACCCCTGAGGCCGAACCCGCGCTTCGGCTGCATGCGCGACATTCGGATCGGCACCTCGGGCTGGGCCTACAAGGACTGGAACGGGCCGTTCTATCCGGAGACGGTCAAGGCGGCCGGACGGCTGGAGTATATCTCGCGCCGGTTCCGCACGCTGGAGATCAACGCCAGTTTCTATCGCATGCCGACGGACGCGGCCGTGGCCGGCTGGCGAGCGCAGACGCCGGACGGCTTCCTGTTCGCCTGGAAGGCCTCGCGCTTCATCACCCATAACAAGAAGCTGAAGGATCCGACCGAGCCGCTGGCCTGGATGTTCAGCCGGATTCAGGGTCTCGGCGACAAGGTCGGGCCGATCCTTTTCCAGCTGCCGCCCAACCTGCACCGCAACGACGAGCGGCTGGAGAGTTTCCTGGACGCCTTGCCGGGCGGCCATCGCTACAGCGTCGAGTTCCGCCATCCCGGCTGGTATGCGGACGTGGTTCTGGAGATGCTCCGCAAGCGCAATGTCGCCCTGTGCCTGTCGGACCACCACGACGCGCCGGCTCCGTGGGAGGTCACGGCGGACTTCGTCTATCTGCGCGGCCACGGGCCGGGCGGGCGCTATCATGGCCGGTATGGCGAGGCGACCCTCAAGGACTGGGCCAGGACGATCGAAGCGTGGCGCAAGGACCGCGAGGTGTTCGTCTACTTCGACAACGACATCAAAAGCGCCGCACCCGAGGATGCGGAACAGCTGATTGGGCTGCTTGAGAAGGCCTGATACGATCCGCCCATGCTCCTCCCCTTCTTCACCGCCCTGCGCGACGCGAAAGTGCCCGTGTCGATGAAGGAATGGCTCCATCTGATGGAGGCCATGGACAAGGGCGTGGCCGGCGGGAAGGTCGACGACTTCTACCACCTGTCGCGGGCGGTGCTGGTCAAGGACGAGAAACATTACGACCGCTTCGACCAGGTGTTCGGCAAGGTCTTCGCGGGGGTCGAGACGGTCGGGGCGGGCGAGGATTTGGCCACCGACATTCCCGAGGACTGGCTGCGGCTGCTGACGGAAAAATTCCTCACCGACGAAGAGAAGGCGCAGATCGAGGCGCTGGGCGGGTTCGACAAGCTGATGGAGACGCTGAGGCAGCGTCTCGAGGAGCAGACGGGTCGGCACGAGGGCGGCAACAAGTGGATCGGCACCGGCGGGACGAGCCCTTTCGGTCACGGCGGCTACAACCCCGAGGGCGTGCGCATCGGCGGACCGGGGCGACAGGGGCGCGCGGTCAAGGTGTGGGAGAAGCGCGAGTACCGGAACCTCGACGACCAGGTCGAGCTGGGCACACGCAACATCAAGGTGGCCCTGCGGCGGCTGCGCCGGTTCGCGCGGCAGGGCATGCCCGACGAACTGGACATGGACGCCACCATCGACGGCACGGCGCGGCAGGGCTGGCTGGACATCCATATGCGGCCCGAGCGGCGCAACACGATCAAGGTGCTGCTGTTCCTCGACATCGGCGGGTCGATGGATGCCCATGTGAAGATGTGCGAGGAGCTGTTCTCGGCTGCGAAGACCGAGTTCAGGCACCTGGAGTTCTTCTACTTCCACAACTGCCTCTACGAGGTGGTGTGGAAGGACAACCGGCGCCGGCACACGGAGAAAATCCCGACCTGGGAGCTACTGCACAAATACCCGGCCGACTGGCGGGCCATCTTCGTCGGCGACGCGACCATGAGCCCCTATGAGGTGACCATGCCCGGCGGCTCCGTCGAGCACTGGAACGAGGAGGCCGGAGCGGTGTGGCTGAAGCGGGCGACGCAGCAGTGGGACAAGGTCGCGTGGCTGAACCCGTCGCCCGAGCGCTACTGGAGCTATTCGGCCTCCGTCGGGATGATCCGCGAACTGGTCGACGAGCGGATGTATCCGCTGACGCTGGAAGGGCTGGACAAGGCGATGCGGGCGCTCGCCAAATAGGCTAGTCTGGCCCGGTCGCACCGGAGGATCGCCATGCTCGCCGTCGTCGCCGCCGCCGTCATCCTGCAACAGGCCGCCACCGGCCAGGTGGTGTGGCAGACGCCCGCGCCGCCAGAACCTGCCGCCTCGGTGGTCCCGGCCGTTGCGCCGACCCTGCCCGACTGGGCCCGCGCCGATCCCTATGGCTACGAGCGCTCGGAGTGCAGCCCGTTGCTGCGGGCGGCCACCGAGACCATGGAAGCCTGTCAGGCGCGGGTGCGCGCCGCCCTCGCCGCCAATCTCGGCGCCGCCCTGCCCGCCGGCCTCGCGCCGACGAACGCGGCCGATCAATGCCGTCAGGCGGCGGCCGGCGACCGCTACGCCCTGCAGTGCGGCGCGCCAAGCCGGTCGGGTCCGGCGGGCGCCGTGCTGGTCGAACAGGCGTGCGAAACGCGGCCGAGAGCGCAGCCTCAGGGCGGCGTAGCCTGGACCGAGGAATGCCGTCCCGCGGACGGCCGCAAGCCGGCCGAAGAAGGCCTGAGCATCCGGCTGGGCGGAGACGACGATTAGCGGATACACGAACGCCGCGCCCCGGGGCGGGGCGCGGCGCTTGAAGGCGGGGGTCGGGACTAGTGCCGGCGGTCGTCGCGCAGGCTGTCCTTGAGACCGCCGACGGCGTTCTGGACCTTGCCGGACATCTGGTCAGCCCGGCCCTCGGCTTTCAGCTTCTCGTCGCCGGTGACGTGCCCTGCGGCTTCCTTGGCCTTGCCGCCCATGTTGCGGGCGGCGCCTTCAACGCGGTCATGATCGGCCATGTCTGAGCTCCTTACAGCAGGCGGCAGGAACGCCGCACATGCGGAATCAACCATCAGACGCACGTGACGTTCCCTCGATGCGTCAGAGGGTTCGACGCATCCGCACCTTGCCGGAGGGCTTGTCGTCGACGCGGACGAAGCCGGCGCGGGCGAACAGGGGCACGGTCCCGGTCCAGACGAAGGCGGCGGCCTGGGGCTTGTCGGCGGCGACCGGATAGCCCTCGAGGATCACCGCGCCCGCATCACGGCAGGCGTCCACCGCGACCTCCAGCAGGGCCGTCGCCACCCCCTGCCCCCGCCGGCCGGCCCGGACGAAGAAACAGGGGATGGACCAGACGCGGTCGGCGTCGTCCACAGCGAGCGACGGGGCGCGGTCGATGCGGAAGAAGTAGCGGCGCGGACCGTAGGTGGCCCAGCCCACGGGCTCGTCGCCGTCGAAGGCGATCAATCCGCGCCGGTCGCCGGAGCAAACTTCGTCGCGCAACCGGCCGTGGGCCGTCTCGCCCTTGATGTCGTCGAACCGCTCGCCTTTCTCCAGCCGGACCCATTGGCACCAGCAGCCGGCGGTGGCGCCGCGGGGGCCGAACAGGCGCTCGAGCTCGGGCCAAAGGTCCGGCGTCAGGCGGCGGACCGTCAGGCTCACGGCCTGCGCCGCAGCCAGACCGCGACCGCCCAGGCGTGGGCGTCGTGGCGCAGTTCGTTGAGGGCGGTGTGGGGGTGCAGCCAGACCAGTGCGTGGTCGGCCTCGACCTTGGCGGAAGGGTCGAGCGACAGCTGCTCGGCGATCCAGAAGCCGCCGATATTGTTGATCGCCGCGCCGTCGGACTTGCGGAAATACTGCCCGGCCGCAGCGATGCGGGCCAAGGGCCGGACCGCCATGCCGGTCTCCTCGACGAATTCCCGGACCAGGGCCTGAGGCTCGGTCTCGTCGCCGTCGATCGCGCCGCCGGGCAGGTCGTAGTAGCTCGCCTCGCCGCGGTCGACACGGACACAGGCCAGTTTGCCCTCGTGGAAGACGAGGCCGAAGGCCGTCGGCCGGGCCTGGTAGTCGAGGGCGGGATCGCGGTCGCCGAACTGGAGCATGGCGGAACCCTAGCGCGCGACCGGCTGGAGGTCGAAGGCGAGGCGGGCGCGGACGCCGGCGTGCGCCGGATCGTATTCGATCGCCGCACGCAGGCCCGCCGCCATGGCCGAAATGATCTTGCCGCCCAGGCCGGTGCCGCGCGGCTTCCCGTCGCCGAGGCCGGGGCCGTCGTCCTCGACCGTCAGCACGGCGCGGCCGGGACGGCCGTCGGGCTCGAGGATGACGCGGATTTCGCCCCCCCGCCCCGGCTTGTAGGCGTACTTGACGGCGTTGGTGACCAGTTCGGCGACGATCACGCCGATCGACACCGCCTGGTCGGTCGAAACGGCGAGCGGCGCGGCCTTGAGCGTCAGGGTCGGGGAGCCCGCTCCAGGCGCCACCGACTTGCCGAGCTCGGCGATCAGACCCTCGAGATATTCGTCCATGGCCACCGAGGTCATGTCTTCCGAGGTGTAGAGGCGGCGGTGGACGTGCGCCACGGCCTCGATCCGGGCCTGCGACTCCCGCAGCGCGGCGCGCGCGCCTTCGTCGGCGAGATGGCGCAGCTGCAGGGACATGAAGCTGGACACCAGCTGCAGCGAGTTGCCGACGCGGTGGTTGACCTCGCGCAGCATGGCCTCGGCGCGATCGCGGGCGAGGGTCAGCTGGGCGGTGCGGTCGCGCACCTTGGTTTCCAGCCCGGCGTTCATGCGGTCGAGCGTGTCGCGCGCGTCCTGGATCTCGATGACGTAGCGGCGGACCAGCCAGACCATGATCCCGGCGAGCACCAGCACCAGCAAGCCGCCCAGGGCGTTGGCCCACAGCGTAAGGATCAGGCCGTGCTCGGATTGTCGCGTGCGGACGGCGAACCGCTCGTTCTCGATCTCGTCGATGGCGGCGACCTGGGCGCGGATCGTCTCCATCAGGGTCTGGCCCTGGCCGGAGCGGACCTGCTGGACCGCCTCGACGATGCGGCCGGTGCGCGACAGATCGACCGGGCGCTGCAGCTCGGCCAGCTTGTCCTTCGCGGCCTCCAGCATGGTGGCGACGTGGGGATCCAGCTGGGGGTCGCCGCCGCTCAGCTGTTCAAGCTCCCGCATCTGCTCGGGGACCAGGATTTCGGCCCGGGTGTAGGGGGCGAGGAATTCCGGGCGGCCGGACAGCAGGAAGCCGCGCTGGCCCGTCTCGGCGTCGACCAGCGACAACAGCAGGACGCTGGCGGCGCGGCGGACCTGCTGCGAGCGTTCGACCTGGTCGTTGAAGGCCGCCGTCCGCTGGATCATGACGAAGGTGGCGGCGTTGACCATCAGCAGCAGCAGGATGGCGCCCGCCAGCAGCCCCACGATCGACCTGCCGATGCCCGGCGTCCTCGCGAACCGGATCAGGGCGGGCAGGGACGGGCGGACAGCCGAAAACATCGGACGCGAGCATTAGCGGCGCGTTTTGCCCTGTCCAGTCGCGCGCGAAGGGAAACCGCCACAGTTCCGCGCATTTAGGGTAAAGATCATCTCATGGGGCGGGAGTGACGACATGGTTTGGTGGTGGTGGATCGCGCCGGCGCTGGTCGGCCTTATCGGGCTGGTGCTGCTGTTCCGGGGCCTGGGCGGCCTGTTCAGGGGCCGGGTGTTCAGCGGCCTGCTGGGCGGCGTGGGCGGGGCCGGCTTCATCGCCGCGGCCATGATCGCAGCCCTGCTGGGGCTGGACGTTCAGACCTATTCGCGCCTGACCTACGAGCGCCCGGTGGCGACGATCGAGACCCGTCAGCTGGGGCCGCAGTATTTCGAGGCCACGGTGATGCAGCCGGCGCGGGGCGAGAACGCCCCGGCGGTCAGCAATCTGTATCCGTTGCACGGCGACGAATGGCGCATCGAGGCCCAGGTGCTGAAGTGGAAGCCTTGGGCCAATGTGCTGGGACTGGATGCGCAGTACCGGCTGGACAGGCTGTCGGGCCGCTACCGCTCGATCGAGCAGGAGATCAACGGCGCCCGCAGCGTGCATCCGCTGACGGGGGGCGACACCGGCCCCGACTGGATGCCGTGGAAGGTCAGCGCCTGGGACACGGCGCGGAAGTACCGGAAATACATCGACGCGGTCGACACCCTCTACGGCGGCGGGGCCTATATGCCGATGGCCGACGGGGCCCGCTACGAGGTGTGGATCACCCAGTCGGGCCTGATCGCCCGCCCCGCCAACGACGTCGCGCGCGAGGCCTCGGCCGGCGGGTGGACGGAGCAATAACGTCCTTCTCCCCGGAGGGAGAAGGGCGAATCAGACTGTGCCGATGGTCCGCAGCCGCGCCTTCGGATGGACCTCGTTCTGGCTCATCACCACGGTCTGGCCGCGGAAGCGTTCGATGATCGAGCGGACGTAGGGTCGAACCTGGGGGCCGGTCAGCAGGACCGCGGTCTCGCCGGCCATGGCGGCGCGCTCGAACACGTCGCGGACGGCGCGGATGAAGTCCTGCAGGCGTGACGGGGCCATGGCGAGCTGTTTGTCCTCGCCCGTGCCGACCAGGGCCTCGGCGAAGGCCTGCTCCCAGTCCGGCGACAGGGTGACGATCGGCAGGGCGCCGTCGTCGCCCTTGTGCTGCCAGCACAGCTGGCGGGCCAGACGGGCGCGGACGTGCTCGACCAGGGTGGTGACGCTGGAGGTGTGCGGCGCCGCCTCGGCGAGGCCCTCGAGAATGGCGCCGAGGTCGCGGATCGAGACCTTCTCGCGCAGCAGGGACTGGAGGACGCGCTGCAGGGTGGTGACGGTGACCACCGACGGGATCAGTTCGTCGACCAGCTTCTTCTCTTCCGGGCCCAGCTCCTTCAGCAGCTTCTGCACCTCGGCGTAGGAGAGCAGCTCGGCCATGTTCTCCTTGAGGATTTCGGTGAGGTGGGTGGTCAGCACGGTCGACGGGTCGACGATGGTGTAGCCGCGGAAGGTGGCCTCCTCGCGCAGGCTCTCGTCGATCCAGGTGGCGGGCAGGCCGAAGGCGGGCTCGCGCGTGTGCTCGCCGGGCAGTTCGACCTGGCGGCCGGCCGGGTCCATGGCCATCAGCGAACCGAGGCGGACCTCGCCGGCGCCGGCCTCCATCTCCTTGATGCGGATGGCGTAGCCCTGGGTGCCGAGGCGCATGTTGTCGAGAATACGCACCGACGGCATGACGAAGCCGTACTCCTGCGCCAGCGAGCGGCGGAGGGCGCGGACCTGGTCGGTCAGGCGCCGGCCTTCCAGATCGTTGATCAGGGACAGCAGGGAATAGCCCAGCTCGATCTTGACCTCGTCGATGGTCAGGGCAGTGCCGATGGGTTCCTCGACGTCTTCCTTCGGGCTCGACGCCGCGGCGGCGAGATCGGCCTCGGAGGGCTTGGGCTTGAGCCGCTGCCGGCCGAGGCGCCAGGCCATGAAGCCCGCGCCGATGGCCAGGGCCGCGAACGGCAGGATCGGCATGCCGGGGATCAGGCCGATCAGGCCCGCGGCGCCGGAGACGACGCCGAGGCTGACGGGATTGGTGGCGAGCTGGGCGACGAGCGCCTTGTCGGCCGTGCCCTCGACGCCCGCCTTCGACACCAGGAAGCCGGCGGCGATGGAGATGATGATGGCCGGGACCTGGGTCACCAGGCCATCGCCGATGGTCAGGGCGACGTAGGAGTCGGCCGCCTCGCCGATCGGCATCTGGTGCTGGATGACGCCGATCAGTATGCCGCCGATGGCGTTGATGAAGACGATGATGAGGCCCGCGACGGCATCGCCGCGGACGAATTTCGAGGCGCCGTCCATGGCCCCGAAGAAGGTCGATTCCTGCTCCAGCTCCTTGCGCCGGCGCTTGGCCGTCTCCTCGTCGATCAGGCCCGACGACAGGTCGGCGTCGATGGCCATCTGCTTGCCCGGCATGGAGTCCAGGGTGAAGCGGGCGCTGACCTCGGCGATGCGGGTCGAGCCCTTGGTGATGACCACGAAATTCACCACCAGGATGATGGCGAAGATGATGATGCCGATGATGAAACTGCCGCCCATCATCAGGCTGCCAAAGGCCTGGATCACCTGACCGGCGCCGCCGGGTCCCTCGTGACCGTGGCTGAGCACCAGCCGCGTCGAGGCGAGGTTCAGGCCGAGGCGGAACAGGGTCGAGACCAGCAGGACGGTCGGGAAGATGGCGAAGTCCAGCGGCTTCTTCATCATCACCGCGGTCATCAGGATCAGCACGCTCGAGACCAGCGACAGCGCCAGCAGCATGTCCATCAGGAAGGCGGGGATGGGCAGGATCAGCAGCAGGATGACGCCGATGACGCCGACGGCGAGGCCGACCTCGCCGCGGGCGACCCAGCCGAGGACGTCGCGGCCGCTGGGGCGCGCCATCCCGTCCTTCATCATGGTGACGGAGGCGTCCGTCATCCGGCGTGGCCGAGGGCGGTCAGGGCCTGACGGGTCGCCCCGGCGATGACGGCCTCGTTTCGGGCGGCCGGTTCCGCGGTCGCCGCGTGATAGTATGCGGCGACGATCACCGGAGCGCCGGTCGGCGGATAGAGGACGCCGATGTCGTTGGTCGGCCCGTAGCCGCCCGTGCCGGTCTTGTGCGCCACGGTCCAGCCGGCCGGCACGCCCGCCTTGATGCGGGCCTGGCCCGTCGGAGTGTCGGTCATCCAGCGCAACAGCGTCGCCTTGTGACCGGCCGACAACGGCGTGTCGGCGTCGATCAGCAGTCGCTGGAGATTGGCCGCCGAACGCAGCGGCGTGATGGTGTCCTTGTCGCCGTCCAGCCGGTTCATCGTCGGTTCGAAGCGGTCGACCGTGGTGCTGTCGTCGCCGAGCGAGCGGTAGAAGGCCCGCATCGCGTCCAGGCCGCCCAGGGCCTTGAGCAGCAGATTGGCGGCGGGGTTGTCGCTGACCTCGACCGTGCCCTTCATCAGCGCCTCGACGCTGAGCGCACCGCCGATCGCAGGCTCCGTGACCGGCGCGTGGTTGACCATGTCGGCGGCCGTGACCGGGATCATGCGGTCGAGACGTTCCTCGCCGGCCTGCACGCGCAGGAAAGTGGCGGCGGCGAGATACATCTTGAAGGTCGAGCAGTAGACGAACCGCTCTTCGCCCCGCCAGGCGAGGCGACGGCCTGAGCCGGTGTCGTGGGCGACGAAGCCGAGCCGGCCGCCGTTCCGGCGTTCGAGGGCCGACAGGTCGAAGGCCTCGGGGCCCGCAGCCTGTCGCGGGGCGGCCTCAGGCTCGGCGCGGGCGCATCCGGCCATCGCCAGCGCGCCGAGGCCGGTCAGGACGCTTCTGCGGTCCGCGCGGAATGTCATGATCAGGCCGCCGCGTAGCCAGAGGCGGCGACGCCCGACTGCGGCGCCGGGATGCTGGTCCCCTCGTCGGCGTATTCGTTCAGCTTGTTTCGCAGGGTGCGGATCGAGATGCCGAGGATGTTGGCCGCGTGGGTGCGGTTGCCGAGGCAGTGCGACAGGGTGTCGAGGATCAGGGTCTTCTCCATCTGCGCCACCGTCTGGCCGACGTGGGCTCGAGTGACCGTATCGGCGACATGGGCGGCGCGGCCGGCCACCCCGGCGTCGGGCGCGGCGCCGTGGCTGCCCATGGCCAGCGGCTGGCCATCCGGCAGACGGATGGCCTCGACGTCGATCTCAGGTCCGACCGCCAGCAGCACGGCCCGGTGCATGGCGTTTTCCAGCTCGCGGACGTTGCCGTTCCAGCGGTGCGAGATCAGGGCCCGCTTCGCCTCGGCCGAGATCGGCCGCACCGGCACGCCGTTGGCGGCGGCGTATTTCTTCACGAAGTGGTCGGCCAGCACGGCGATGTCGCCCGGCCGCTCGCGCAGGGCCGGAAGGCGCAGATTGACCACGTTGAGGCGGTACAGCAGGTCTTCCCGGAACGTCCCCTCGGCCACCGACTTGGCCAGGTCGCGGTTCGAGGTGGCGATGATGCGGATATTGACCGGCACCGGCTTCGTGCCGCCGACGCGGTCGATGACCCGCTCCTGCAGGGCCCGCAGCAGCTTGGCCTGCAGGCGAACGTCCATCTCGGAGATTTCGTCGAGCAGCAGGGTGCCGCCGTCGGCCTCCTCGAACTTGCCGATGCGGCGGGCCATGGCCCCGGTGAAGGCGCCCTTCTCGTGGCCGAACAGCTCGGATTCCAGCAGGTTGTCGGGGATGGCGGCGCAGTTGACGCTGATGAAGGGCCGTTCTGACCGCTTCGACCCGGCGTGCAGGTAGCGGGCCATGACCTCCTTGCCGACGCCGCTTTCGCCGGTGATCAGGATCGAGGCCTCCGAGCGGGCGACCTGGTCGGCCAGCTGGATGACGGCCTTCATCGACGGGTCGGCCGAGATCAGCGGGCGCTCGTCGTCGGCGACGGCCGACAGCACGGCGGCGATCAGATCGGCCTCGGGCGGCAGGGGGATGAACTCCTTGGCGCCGGCGCGGATGGCGTTGGCCGCGTCGGCGGCGTCGGCGTCGACGCCGCAGGCGACCACCGGCACATGGATGCGCTCGGCCTCGTTGGCGGCGATCAGGGCGGCGATGTCGACGCGGTAGTCGACCATCAGCAGGTCGGCCCCCTGCCCCCGCCGCAGCTGTTCCGTCGCCTGATCGCCGCGCTCGACGTGGCTGACCTTGGCGCCGTGCGCCATGGCCATCTTCACCGCCGTCGCCAGCTGTCCGCTGAGCCTGCCAACCACCAGAAGCCGCATGGGTCTTCTCCTCTAATCTCTTACAGCCGGTCGCCGCTTCAGGCGCCCGAGTCCTCGGTCTTGATGATTTCCGTCATGGTCACGCCCAGACGGTCCTCGACGACGACGACCTCGCCGCGGGCGACCAGCCGGTTGTTGACGAAGATGTCGATGGCTTCCCCGACCTTGCGGTCCAGCTCGAGCACCGAGCCGCGGTTCAGCTTGAGCAGCTGGGCCACCGACATATGGGCCTTGCCCAGCACGGCCGAGATGTTGACCGGCACGTCGAAGACCGGCGCCAGATCGCTGGCGGTCTTGTCGGTCGCCTCGTCGTTGACGGTGATCGCGGTGGAGTCGGCGAACTCCTCCAGGGCCATGGTGTCGGACGCCATTACGGCCTCCCTTCCAGTGAGGTGTCGGGGGTCAGGGTTTCAGCGTGTCCCGCCTCGGCGGCGAGGGCCGAGCTCAGGGCCTCGCCGATGCGGACGAAGGCGGCCTCGGCGTCGAACCCGGCGCGGCCGTCGGCCCATTCCAGCTGGAAGGAGGCGGGTGGCAGGCCGGGCTCCTCGCGGAAGGCGACCACGCCCGAGAAGCCGGCGTCGTCGCACAGCCGGGTGATGTGGGCGCGGTTGGCGTCGTCGAGGTCGCCGGTGCGGATGATCAGACGCGGCGAGGCGTCAATCTCCTGTCCCAGCGCCTCCAGCGCGGCCTGCAACGGGCCGGCGGGGAAGCGGTCGAGCGCGGCGGCGGCGACCACGCGCGCGGCGGCGAGCGCCAGCTCGGCCGACTGTTCGCGATGCGTCTGGGCCACCTGCGTCAGGGACGGGATCGAGGCCGCCAGGGTCTGGGCGATGGTCGACAGGGCCATGGCCTGCACGCTCCCGATCTCGGCCAGGGCGGCGTCGCGAGCCTCGGTGCGGGCCTGGGCGACCAGGGCGTCGACCTCGAGCGGCGAGTACGCGCGCTTGGTCGGGCGGAAGGCCGACGGCTGCACGACGATGCCCGAGGCGTCGAACTCGGTGTCGAAGGCGAACGGGGTGCTGAGGGGCCGGGCGGTCATGTCAGTAGATCAGCTCGTCGTCGCTGCCCTGGCCGACCAGCATGATCTCGCCCTTGGCGGCGAGGTCCTTGGCGACCTGAACCATGGCCATCTGGGCCTGGTCGACGTCCTTGAGGCGCACCGGCCCCATCGACTCCATGTCCTCGCGCATGATCTTGGAGGCGCGCTCGGACATGTTGGAAAAGAACAGTTCGCGCAGGGATTCCGAAGCGCCCTTCAGGGCGAGGGCGAGCGAGTCCTTCTCGACCGCGCGCAGCAGGGTCTGGATGCCGCCGGGGTCCAGCTTGGCGAGGTCCTCGAACACGAACATCAGGGCCCGGATGCGTTCGGCCGCCTCGCGGTTGCGCTCTTCCAGCGCGCCGATGAAGCGGGCCTCGGTCTGGCGGTCGAAGCTGTTGAAGATGTCGGCCATCATCTCGTGGCTGTCGCGCTTCGAGGTGCGGGCCAGGTTGGACATGAATTCGGTGCGCAGGGTCTGCTCGATCTTGTCGAGGATTTCGCGCTGCACCGGCTCCATGCGCAGCATGCGCTGGACGCATTCCAGGGCGAAGTCCTCGGGCAGGCTGGTCAGCACCCGGGCGGCATGGTCCGGCTTGATCTTGGACAGGACCACCGCGACCGTCTGCGGGTATTCGTTCTTCAGATAGTTGGCGAGGACCGCCTCGTTCACATTGCCGAGCTTGTCCCACATGGTGCGACCGGCGGGGCCGCGGATTTCCTCCATCAGGGCGTCGACCCGCTCGGCCGGCATGAAGGAGGTCAGCAGGCGCTGGGTCTGCTCGTAGCTGCCCATCACCGCGCCCGAGCCGCTCATGCCCGAGACGAACTCGACCATCAGTTCCTCGACCACCGCCGCCGAGACGGTGCCGAGCGAGGCCATGGCCTGCGAGATCTCCTTGATCTCGTCCTCGTCGAGGCTCTGCCACAGGCGGGTGTGGTCCTCGCCCAAGGACAGCAGGATGACGGCCGCCTTCTCCGGGCCGGTCAGCTTCCTGACGTCCTCGACGGCCGGTTTCTTGGAGACGAGCCGGGCCGCCATCAGCCTTCGTGCACCCAGCTGCGCAGTATGGAGGTCGACTCGTCAGGATGCTTCTCGACGAAGTCGGCGACCTTCTTGACCGAGGAGGCCTTCACTTGGCCCTCGATGCGGGCGATGTCGAGCCGCTGCTCCATCTCGGAGGGGCCGCTGGGGCCGGTGATCTGGGCCATCTGCATGCCGCCGCCCATCAGGGTGGTCTGCAGCGGCGTCACCGGCACGCCGCCCGGCCCGGCCAGCTGGGGCTGGGCGCCGCCGCCCGTGGCGCTCTTCAGCAGCGGCCGCAGCACGAAGAAGATCAGCAGCACGCCGGTGATCAGCAGAACCAGCAGTTCGACGCCGCGCATCAGGTCGTTCTTGGTGAAGTCGAACAGGGACGAACCGGCCTCGGCTCCGCCCGCCGCGGGGACGTCGCGGGCGAAACGGACGTTCTGGACCTCGATCTTGTCGCCCCGGGCCTCGTCGATGCCGACGGCGGCGGCGACCAGGGCGCGGATCTGGGCGATCTCCTCGGCCGTACGCGGGGCGTAGGTGGGCTCGCCGCGGCCATTGGCGGCGGGGGTCCAGCGGCCGTCCACCGCGACCGACACCGCCAGTTTCTTGACCTCGCCGGCTTCCTTCACCGTGGTCGTGGTGGTGTTGGAGATCTCGTAGTTGGTGGTCTCGGTGTTCTGGGTGTCGCGCGAGCCGATCGGGGTCGCAGCCGGATCGGCGCCGCCCGGGATGTTGTTGGTGGCCGTGGCGCCGCCGTCGTTGACGCCGGTCGTGTCGGCGCTCTCCGAGCCGTTCGTCGAGGTCGAGCGCACCACCTGGCCGTCCGGATCGAAGCGCTGCTCCTGGGTGGTCGAGCGGCTGTGATCGATGTCCGCGGTGACCTGGACGCGGGCCGCGCCGACGCCGACGACGCCCTCGACGATGTCCTTGATGCGCGCCTGCAGCTGGGCCTCGGTGGAGGATTTGGCCTCCTCGGCCGAGGCGGCGCTGAAACCTTCGCCGTCCGTGCCGGCGGCGAGGGTGCGGTTGGCGGTGTCGGTCAGGGTGACCTTCTCCGGCTTCAGATTGGGCACGGAGGAGGCGACGACGTTGCGGATGGCCTGGACCTGGGCGCCGGTCAGGGTTCCGCCGGTGACGCCGACGACCACGGCGGCGGTCGGGTCCGCCGCGGCGGTCTGGAACAGCTGGCGCGACGGCAGGGCGATCATCACCCGGGCGGAGGTGATGCCGCGCATGCTCATGATGGTGCGGGCCAGCTCGCCCTCGAGGGCGCGCTTCTCGTTGAGGTTCTGCTGGAACTCGGTCTGGCCCAGCACCGACTGGTTGTCGAAGATCTCGTAGCCGACGCTGCCGGAGGTCACGAGACCCTTGCCGGCGACAAGCAGACGCGCCTCTCCGACCTGGTCACGGCTGACGAAGATGGTCGAGCCGTCGCCCTTCGAGGAATATTTGATGCCGGCGCTGTCCAGGGCCGTGGTGATCTCGGACGCCTCGCGCAGATCGAGATTGGAATACAGCAGGGCGTCGGGGGCCTGGCCGATGCGCAGCATGACGGCGACCAGCACCGCCGCGACGCCGGCGGCGACGCCCAGCACCACCGTCAGGCGACCAATCCCGAATCTTTGCAACGCCGCCGTGAAGCCGCCCACGCGTCCCGCCCCGAATACTCACGGGTGCATACCGACGCCCGCCAGGCAGAAAATGCCGGGCACGTGGTAAACGAGCCGTTAAGGGGCTGAAGTTCCAGGCGCGCCCATGGCCATGAAAGCGCGGCCGGCGGCGAAATCGCCGGCCTCGAAACGGGCCGTGGCGACGCTGCCGTCGCGAAAATGAAACTCGACCAGGAAGGTCTCGCGCGGGTCGAGACGCGCCAGACGGTCGGCGGCCGCGGCGGGGAACCGCCAGGCCTCGCCGGCGCGGCGTCCCTCGGCCAGCAGGGCCGGATCGGCGGCCGAGACGCCTGTGGCCCAGACGCTGGCGCGCGAGGAGGCGGGGGCCAGACCGCCGCCCGACAGCCATGCCCGCGGCGCCCTGGCCTCGTCGCGGAAGACGAGCCGGGCGGAGGTCGGGCGCGAACGGCCGACGAAGGAGACCACCGCCGTCAGGGCCGAGGCGTCGGGGTCGCCGCCGTAGCCGAAGGCGACCGGCGAGGCGCCGACGGTCGAGGCCTGTTTCAGCCGCCAGCCCGGCTGGGTCCATTTGGTCCGGTCGGCGAACCAGTGCTGGCGCGCGCCGGCGAAGGTCATGCGCGGCGTGCGGGCCCAGCCGGAAAAGGCGCCATCCACGCGGGCGCGCACGGTGGCCAGTTGCGGATCGCGGCAGGACACCGCCCCGGCGCGCGAACGGGCGCGGGCGGCGACGGCGTCGAGATCGGCCTCGGCGGCGCCCGCGCGCAGGGCGGCGCCCCGGGCCTGGGCGGTGGCGGCGGTCAGGGCGGCGTCGACCTGGGGCGCGAACAGGCCGCAACGGGCGTCGGCGGCGACCACGAAGGCGCGCTCGTAATAGGTGTCGGCGGCGCCCGCCCACGCCTGCGCCGGCGTCGCCAGCACGGCGGCGGCGAGAAGGGCGGCTTTGGCGGCGGTGGCGTTCTGCCCTATCGTCATGGGCCGCACCCTACGCACGACGCGTTCCGGTCCGGTTTCCGAGCAGGGTTAGCGAATTGCTTCTTTCCACCGACCTGTGGGTCTCCGCCCTGATCCGCCGTGCCGAGCTGGGCGGCGCCTTCGCCACCGTGGCGCGCAAGGGGGACGCGCGGGCCGGCACGGTCGTCGTCAAGGCCTTCGACACGACCCACCGCCGCGCCAGACTCTATAGTGAGGCGTTCGGACCCGACGGCGAGCGCCTGTGGATGCAGCCGGTCGAAAGCGAGTTGGAGAGCGAGCTCGACGACTACCTGCAGCGCCAGACCCGCTACGATCCCGACCTCTGGATTATCGAGATCGAAGACCGGGAGGGGCGGCATTTCATCACCGAGAAGGTGGCCGGGCCCGAGATCAAACCGCGGGGTTAACGCCGCCGCCGCCGGTGCGAAATCCTTAACGACGTTCGGGAACGGAACCGCAAGCGTGGGCGCCTATGGTCATGCGTAACGGGTCGAAATGAGCCCGGTGTGATGGTGGGTGAGCCGAATGCTCTTTCTTCTGAACGACGTGGTGTTCGACCTGGACGAGGCCTGCCCGGTCACGCCCGGCGACGCGCGCCGGTTCGAGAAGCTGGGCTTCGACTATGTGCTGGCGCTCGGCTGCGAGCTGTTCGCCGAGGACCCGATGCTGCACCACAATGATCCCGAGCGGGCGCGCCGTCTGGCGTGGCTGATCCACGACCGCTCGCCCGACGTCAACGCCGCCCTGTTCGCCGCGCCGGCGGCGGCCTGCGACCCGGATCTGGTCGAGCCCCAGTTCTGCGCCCTGCCCGACCCGGTGATGCGCCAGCTGAAGACCCGCGCCTCGAAAGGCAAGCTGGACGCCGTCGCCGCCGACAAGGCCGTGTGGATGCGGCTCGCGGCCTGACGACCGGGCACACAACCGTGGACAGCATGGGCCGGGACCTTTAGGGCGAACCCGAAGGGGAGCGCCCATGATCGCAGCCATCATCAGAACAGGGCTGACCGCCCTCGCCATCGCCCTGTTCGGCCTGGCGGCCCCCGCGCGGGCCGAGTGGCGGCGGGCCGAGAGCCCCAACTTCATCGTCTACTCGCAAGGCAGCGAGGGCGCCCTGCGGGAGTATGTCCGCAACCTCGAGATCTACGATTATATCCTGCGCGCCCGGATGGGGCGGCCTGCGGCCACGGCCGAACGGAAGCTTCCCATCTATCTCGTCGGCGGGCGGGCGGGCCTGGTGCAGATCAACCCGAATACCGGTCAGTATGTCGCCGGCACCTACTTCCCGGCCGGCGAGGACATCTTCGCCGCCGCGATCCGGGACCGGGAGCAAGACTATCTGCTCCACGAATATTTCCATCATTTCAGCCTGCAGCTGGGGTCGACCTCCGGCTATCCCGCGTGGCTGATCGAGGGTCTGGCCGAGTATTTCATGACCGCGGACATCTCGGAGACCACGGTCAAGATCGGCGGCTACAACGAAGACCGCGTCCGCGGAATGTTCAGCACCAGCTGGGTTCCGCTCGAAGACCTGATCACCAAGCGGTACGGCGAGGTGCGCCAAGGCGCCCATCGCGACAGCTATTATCCGGTCTCATGGCTGCTGACCCACTGGTTCATGAGCGACGATACCCGGCGTCAGCAGTTGGCGTCCTACATCCATGATGTTCAGAACGGCGCGGACTCCGTCACCGCCATGGAGAAGGCCACTGGCCTGACGATGGCCCAAATTCGCGGGGAGCTTCGCGGTTACCGGCGCCTCACGATCCATCACTACACCACCGATTTCCCGCCAACGCCGATCACGGTGACGCGGCTTCCGGCGGCGGCGGACGATCTGCTGCTTCTCGGCCAGCGGCTGAAGGTCGGCGTCGCAGAGGACAAGCGGGAGGAGACCGCGGCGCTGGTGCGCCGGCTCGCCGCGCGCCATCCGGACGATCCGTTCGCCATGCTGCAGCTCGGGCACGCCGAACTGCATTTCGGCGACCCGGTGGCCGGTGAGGAAATCCTTACGCGCCTCCTGGAACGCGAACCGGAGAACGTCGAGGCCCTTCAGCTGATGGCGACGCGGTTCATGCGACAGGCCGAGGAGCGGCCGGAAGAGACGCTGGCGCTGATGCGGCGCGCCCGCGGCTATCTGGCGAGGGCCTACCGCGCCGACCCCGCGCAATACTACACCCTGCATCTGCTGGCGGAGACGCGCTCGGTCGAGGCGGACTACCCGACCGAGAACGATCTCGTGATCTGGGATCAGGCGTCGCGGCTGGCCCCGCAGATTACCGCCATACGCCTGGGGTTCGCCAACGCGCTGATGCAGGCGGAGGAATACGAAGAAGCCGTGATCCTGCTGCGCCCGCTGGCCAATGCGGCGCACGGCGGTCGGGGCGCCGAAATGGCGGCCGCCATGATGGAACGGGCGAAGAACCGGCAAGCTCCGCTGAGTCCGGCGGAGCTGGAGACGGCCCCGAGCGACCCGGGTGAGGCGGAACCTGAGGGGGCCAACCCCGGCGAGGACACCGGGCCGCCCGCCCCCTAGACCAGCACGTTGAACACCACGTGCACCAGGGTCGCGCCGAGGACGATGACGCCGAAGCCGACGATCAGGCTGAGGGCCGGGTGGGGTCCGTCATGATGGGGCGGGGGGTCGACGGGCTGGTTGAGAGCCATGGCCGCTTCCTTCGTTTCCAAAGGCGGCGCCCGATTGCGTGACCGGGTCGTCTCGCCTGACAGGACAATGACTCCGATAGCCCTTCGTGGCGAGGGGTTATTCACATCGGGTGACATCCGGCCGCGCACGCGGTAACTCCCGCCGCCCAACGGATAGACCATGTCGAAACTCACTCTCGAACAGGAGGCCCTGCGCCGCAGGACCTTCGCCATCATCGCGCATCCCGACGCCGGCAAGACAACGCTGACCGAGCATATCCTGCTGGCCGGCGGGGCCATCCGGGCGGCCGGGGCGGTGCGGGCGCGGGGCGAGAACCGGCGCACCCAGTCCGACTGGATGAAGATCGAAAAGGAGCGCGGCATCTCGGTCAGCGCCTCGGTCATGACGTTCGAGCACGACGCCAAGAGGTTCAACCTGCTCGACACCCCCGGCCACGAGGACTTCTCGGAAGACACCTACCGCACCCTGACCGCCGCCGACTGCGCCATCATGGTGCTGGACGCCGCCAAGGGCATCGAGCCGCAGACCCTGAAGCTGTTCGAGGTCTGCCGCCTGCGCGACATCCCGATCATCACCTTCATCAACAAGCTGGACCGCGAGGCCCAGGATCCGATGGCCCTGCTGGACGAGATCGCCAGCCGGCTGCAGCTCGACCCGGCCCCGATCTGGTGGCCGGCCGAGAGCGGCAACCGGCTGCGCGGCATGGTCGAGATGGGCACCGGCCGCTTCCAGCCCTACGCCCGCAAGCCCGCCGGCTCGGCCGAGGACGTGCCGCACCCACAGGCCCTGCCGCTGGCCGAGGCCGGCCGATATTTCGAGGAGGGCGAGCACGAGGCCCTGATCGAGGCGCAGGAGCTGGTCGAGGGCGGCTATCCGGCGTTCGACCGCCAGTCCTTCCTCGAGGGCCATATGACGCCGGTGCTGTGGGGTTCGGCCCTGCGCCATTTCGGCATCGACGAACTGCTGGCCGCGATCGGCGAATGGGCCCCGCCGCCCAAGGTCATGAAGGCGCACAAGGCCGCCCCCGCCGGAACCCGCAACGCCGCCGAGCCGGTCGCGACGACCGTCGAGCCGGGCGCCGCCGAGGTCACCGGCTTCGTGTTCAAGGTCCAGGCCAACATGGACCCCAACCACCGCGACCGCATCGCCATGTTCCGCATGGCCTCGGGCAAGTTCCAGCGCGGCATGAAGCTGAAGGTGCAGAACACCGGCAAGCAGCTGTCGGTCAACGCGCCGATCATGTTCTTCGCTTCGGACCGCGAACTGGCCGAGGACGCCTACGCCGGCGACGTCATCGGCATTCCCAACCACGGCGTCCTGCGCGTCGGCGACAGCCTGTCGGAGAGCGGCCTGGTGCGCTTCGCCGGCCTGCCGAACTTCGCTCCGGAAATCCTGCAACGCGTGCGGGTCAAGGACCCGCTCAAGGCCAAACACCTGAAGAAGGCGCTGGACGGGCTGGCCGAGGAGGGCGTGACCCAGCTGTTCCGCCCCGAGATGGGTTCCGACTTCATCGTCGGCGCCGTCGGCCAGCTGCAGTTCGAGGTCATGGCCGACCGGCTGGGCGAGGAATACGGCCTGGAGGTGATCTTCGAGCCCTCGCCCTTCGCCGAGGCTCGCTGGATCGGCGGGACGAAGGCCGATCTTGAGGACTTCATGGGCAAATACCGCGGCCAGATGGCGCGCGACATCGACGACGACCCCGTCTTCCTCGCCAAGTCGAGCTGGGAAACCGGCTATGTGATGGAGCGCTTCCCGCAGGTGGCCTTCACGAAAACGAAGGAGCGGGGGTAGCCCGCAGCGAGTCCAGCAGCGCCAGGGCGGCCTCGGGGGTGGGCGCGGCCCGGTGCAGACGCCCCTGGAACATGCCGTCCATCACCTTGCACCACAGGGCGAGGTTCGGGTCGTGGCTGACGAAGATGGTCCAGCAGGGACCGGGCGGCGCGACGGCGAAGGCCTCGGCGACGGCGGCGATGTCGTCGTTGTCGACCGCGCCCCGGCTCTCGCGCACATCCTGGATCCAGTCCCAGCCGGCCAGTTCGGGCCGGGCGGCGGCGAGCTCGGCGATCCGTCGCGACACGGCCGCCCCCGTGGCCGTCTCGCCGATCCGCATGAAGACCCGTTTCTCCGGTTCCTCGATCCGCTCTTCGATATCCATGACACCCCCCGAGACCGCCCAAAGGCAAAGCCTGGGCGCGGTTGTGACCGGGACGGGCGAGTCGGTCCCGGCTTTTCTCGTGATCGGGGATTTCGCGGGTTGGGGGGCGATCGGCGCCCGGCGCGATAAGCCGGCCGCCGGGGCGAACCTCCGGGACGGCGTTGCGTTTGCAGTGGGTGCGAGAGGGACGGCTGTCAGTCCCGAAGCGGGACGGAGCGCGGGTCAGCCCCATGTTCGAATTCGGCCGGGACCTGAGAAAGCTGTTCGAGAAGGCGCGCGAGAGCGACGACCTGGGCTGGCTGGAGCTGATCGGCGCCGACCTGGTCGAGGCCGAGGCGCGGCGCGAGGCCGTCGACGCCGGACGGGTGTCGTGCGCCCGGCCGTTCGACAGTTGGATGCGGGCCGCCGCCCTGTGGCGCGAGCACGCCCGGCGGACCGGCCGGCGCGAGAGCGTCGAGCGGGCCGCCAGATGCGCATCCGACGCGGCCCGGCACACCGCCACCCCGGACCAGACCGCCGCGGCCGCCATCGAGTCCGGTGAGATTCATCTGCTGCGTTTCGACCTCTTCGGCGGCCCCGCGGCCCGGACGGCGGCGCTGGCCGACGCCCAGTCCCTGACGGCGGAGCGGCCCGCCACCCGGGCGGCCGCGGCGGCGCTGCACGCCCGGCTCTGCGCCCGGCGGGCCCGGCTGTCCGGCCAGC
>NZ_DASWTO010000040.1:0-2368 GCF_036402095.1 Brevundimonas sp.
GACCTGGGCGACACGCCCGTCGGCCGCGAGAGCTGTGACATCGCCTTGCTGGCGACGGGCGCGGTGCTGCGCTGCTGCGACGCGGTGGTGGGCGGCGAGGTGCGGCGCGCCTTCGCCGCCGTGCGCCCGCCCGGCCACCACGCCGAGCCGGACCGGGCGATGGGCTTCTGCCTGTTCTCCAACGTCGCCGTCGCCGCCCGCGTGGCCCAGTCCGAGGGCATGGCCCGCGTCGCCGTGGTCGACTTCGACGTCCACCACGGCAACGGCACCCAGGCCGCCTTCGAGGCCGACGACAGCCTGTTCCTCGGCTCGATCCACCAGTCGCCCCTCTATCCCGGCACCGGCGCGGCGTCCGAGACCGGCGTCGGCAATATCGTCAACGCCCCGGTTCCGCCGCACGCCGCCCGCGAGGCCTGGCGCGCGGCCTTCTCGGGCGCCCTGATGCCCGCGCTCGAATCCTTCCGCCCGGACCTGGTCCTGATCTCCGCCGGCTTCGACGCCCACCGCCGCGATCCGCTCGCCCACCAGAGCCTCGAGGCCGAGGATTTCGCCTGGGCCACCCGCGCCGTCGTCGAGGTCGCGCGATCGTGCTGCGCCGGCAAGGTTGTTTCCTCGCTCGAGGGCGGCTACGACCTCGAAGGGCTCGGCCGCTCGGCGGTCGCCCATGTCCAGGCTTTGGGGGAGGACTAGGGGGCCGGATCGCAACACGCTTTTCCGCCCGTCGCTCATGTCAGCTCCCGCCCGAGACCCCTCCGCAGATCATCCCGCCCCCGCGCCCGTCCCGCGTCCGGCGTCGCTCGTCTCCGTCCGGCCCGGCGCCATCATCCTCGCCCGCCACGGCGAGCCGGCCCTGTCGCGCAAATGCCTGCTGACCTCCGACCAGTACCGCGACTGGTGGGCCCAGTACGAGGTCGGCGGCCTGCGCGCCGGCCAGACCCCGCCGCCCGAACTGCTGGCCACGGCCGAGGGGGCCGGAGCCATCTACGCCTCGACCCGCCCCCGCGCCCAGGAAACCGCCGCCGCCATCGCCGCCGGCCGCGAGGTGATGTCGGACGCCCTGTTCATCGAGGCCCCGCTGCCGCCGCCGCGCTTCCCGAAATGGTTCAAGCTGCCGCCGAAATACTGGGGCGCCGTGGCCCGCGTCTGGTGGCACGCCTTCAACCACCACGAGGGCCAGGAGACCCGCGCCCAGGCCGAGGTTCGCGCCGAGCAGGCGGCCCAGGCCCTGATCGCCCGCGCCGAGTCGGGCCAGGACGTGCTGGTCCTCGCCCACGGCTATTTCAACCATATGGTCGGCAAGCGGCTGAAGGCCGACGGCTGGAAGCTGGTCCACAACCAGGGCTTCAAATACTGGTCCCAGCGCCGCTACGAACGGCGTACTTGAGGCCGGAAGCGCCCCCCTCTAGGGTCGCCGCGATGACCGACGCCACCGCCCTTCCCGCCGATCTCAGCTTCGAGGACGCCCTGCAGCGCCTCGAACAGATCGTCTCCCGTCTCGAGTCCGGCCAGGCCCCGCTCGAGGAGTCCATCGCCCTGTATGAGGAGGGCGCGCGCCTCAAGGCCCATTGCGAGGACCGGCTCAAGGCCGCCCAGCTCCGCGTCGAGAAGATCGTCGTCGGCGCCGATGGCCAGGCGAAGGGCGTCGAACCGGCCGGGTTCGACTGATGTCCGGCCCCGCCCATGAGGGCGTCGCGCCGACCATCACCTTCGACGACTTCCTCAGGGTCGACATCCGCGTCGGGCAGGTCGTCACCGCCGACCCCTTCCCGCAGGCCCGCAAGCCGGCCTACCGACTCGCCATCGACTTCGGGCCCGAAATCGGCGTGAAGAAGTCCTCGGCCCAGATCACCGTCCACTACACACCGGACCAGCTGGTCGGGCGCAAGGTCGCGGCCGTGGTCAACTTCCCGCCGCGCCAGATCGGCCCCTTCATGTCCGAGGTCCTGACCCTCGGCTTCCCCGACGCCGCGGGCGAGGTTGTGCTGGTCGGCGTTGACCGCGACGTCCCCGTGGGCGGGAGGCTGTTCTGACCGTTCTCGCCGCCAATTCGCCGGAGCAGGGCGTCATCGACCGGGTGGCCGAGACCGCCGACCTCGTCACCGTCGCCCTCGATGAGTTGCTGCCGCGCGCCGACGGTCCCGAATCGCGCCTGACCGAAGCCATGCGCTACGCGGCGCTCGGCCCCGGCAAGCGGCTGCGGCCGTTCTTCGCGCTCGAGGCGGCCAATCTGTTCGACATCGAGGAGCGGCCGGTGCTGCGCGCCGCCTGCGCCCTCGAATGCGTCCACGCCTACAGCCTGGTCCACGACGACCTGCCGTGCATGGACGACGACGACGTCCGCCGCGGCCGCCCCACCGTGCACCGCGCC
>NZ_DASWTO010000041.1:0-15712 GCF_036402095.1 Brevundimonas sp.
TCCGGGGTCCGCCCCGTGGTCTTCGGCCACTCCGCCGGCGGCCATATGGCGGCCTGCATGCTCAGCGAGGGCCGCGCCGCCGCCGCCGTCGCCATCAGCGGCGTCTTCGACCTCGCCCCCCTGATCCCGACCTCGCTCAACGTCGCCCTGCGCCTCGACGAAGCCGAGGCCGCCGCCCTGTCGCCGATCCACTGGCCCGTCCCGGACGGATCGACCCCCGGCGGCACGGTGCTGGATTGCCTCGTCGGCGCCGACGAAAGCCCGGAGTTCCTGCGCCAGTCGCGGATGATGGCCGACCTCTGGGGCGCCCGCGGGGTCGAGACCCGCTACGAAGCCCTCCCCGGCCTCAACCATTTCACCGTGCTGGACCCGCTGTTCGAGAAGGACAGCGCGCTGGTGAAGCGCATCGTCGAGCTCGCCCGTCCGCGCTGAACCCTACTCGCCGACGCCCGGCCTCAGCGCCGCCAGCGCCGCGCGCCGCAGCTCGCGCGTCACCGCCTCGCCATCCTGTCCCGGGAAGGCGAACGGATACAGCATCGCCATGTGCACCGAATAGGACAGCCAGGCGGTCGTGGCCGCCGCGGCGGTCTCCGGCTCCGGCGCCGTCACCCCGTCCGCTGACGCCAGCAGCCAGTCGGCGATCAGCGCCACGCTGCGCGCATTCAGCGCCGCCGGTCCGGCGTTCAGCGCGGCCGACTGCGACAGCAGCCGTCCGAACACCGCCCGGATCAGGCCCGGATTGGCCTGCGCGCTGGCCTGCAGCGTCTCCACCAGCCAGTCCAGCCGCCCGGCCAGATCGACCCCGATCCAGCGCTCCGCCGCCAGCACGTCCGCCAGCCGCCCCACCTGCTCGCGCTGGGTCGCGTCCAGCAGATGGGTCAGCAACTCGTCCTTGCCCTTGAAACGGGTGTAGAGCGCCCCGACCGAGACTCCCGCCTCGCGCGCGATATCCTCGACCGTGACCTCGTCCAGGTCCCGCGTCGCCAGCAGGGACTTCGTCGCCCCGAGGATGCGGGCGAGGGTGGCCTCGCTCCGCTTCTGCTGCGGCGGGCGCGGGCCTTCCGGCTCGATGGTCAAGCGTGTCCTCCGACGGCTCCGGCGTAGAAGGCCGTCATGGTAACGAAATCCACCAGTCCGTGCAGGATGATCGCGGCCCACAGATTCCGCCCGCTCCACAGCCAGACGAGGCCGATGATCACGCCCACCGCGCCGGTCAGCAGCGCCCCGCCCAGACCCTGATACGCGTGGCAGGCGCCGAACAGCGCGCCCTGCAGGATGACCGCGGCGAACACGACCACCGCGTTCGGCGCCGTTCCGCCCAGCACGGCGGCGATGCGGTCGGTCAGGAAGCCGCGCGCCACCAGTTCCTCTCCGAAGGCGGCCGAGCCGAAGGCCACCGGCAGCGCCCAGAACAGATACTCGGCCAGGTTTGCCTTCAGGCCGGCGAAGGCCGACAGGTCGGGACCGGCGAGTCCGAGGGCCGGCAGGATCGCCGCCTGCATCGCGCCGGCCAAGGCGCCCAGCGCCAGATAGCCCGCGACTACCGCCAACGGAATGCTCCACCAGCGGCGCGGCGCGCGCAGGCCGACATCAGACCAGCGCCGGCCCGCGGCCCGCATCATCCAGGCTGCGGCCGCGACCAGAAGCGCCATCCTCCCCAGCAGGATCAATTTGGGGCCGTAGTCCGCCCCGACCACCTCGCTTGGGGACAGGGCGAACGAGACGGCGAAGACCAGGCCCGCCATGACCGCCACCTGCAGGGCGGCCTGCCGTCGAACGCCGGACCGGGGACCGGAGGCGGCGGAGGGGATGGAAACGACGCTCATGACAACCGTCCTTTATATGAATCTGAATTCTGTTTCATATCTTTTCGGCTCGATGTCAAGCCGTGCCCCGTGACGGCTTGAGCCCGTTCACACGGATTGAAGACCCCTCCCTTGACGCGCCGGGCCGCCCGGCCGAGTCAGGACGGACCAGGGAGACTTCCATGCGCCACGACCGCCTCGCCGTCCTGACCGCCCTCGAAGCGCAGGGCGTCGCCCCCGTCTTCTATCACCCGGACGCCGACGTCTGCCTCGAGGTCATCCGCGCCTGCGCCCGCGGCGGGGCGAAGGCCATCGAGTTCACCAACCGCGGCGACTTCGCCGTAGACCTGTTCGGCGACATCGCCCGCGAGCTGCAGAGGACCGACCCGGACATCATCCTCGGCATCGGCTCCGTCGTCGATGCGGGCACGGCCTCGCTCTATCTCAACCGCGGCGCCCGCTTCGTGGTCAGCCCCTGCCTCGTCCCCGAGGTCGCCCGCGTCTGCAACCGGCGCCTGACGGCCTACTTTCCGGGCTGCGGCTCCGTCACCGAGATCGGCCAGGCCCACGAACTGGGCTGCGAGATCGTCAAGCTCTTCCCCGGCGCCAGCGTCGGCGGCCCCGACTTCGTCAAGGCGGTGCTCGGGCCGATGCCGTGGACCAAGATCATGCCCACCGGCGGCGTCGATCCCGACGAGGCCTCGATCGCCAGATGGTTCGGCTCCGGCATCGTCGCCGCGGGCATGGGCTCGAAACTGATCACCGACGCGGCCGTCAAGGCCGGCGACTGGGCCGGCGTCGAGGCGCAGGTGCGCAAGACCGTCGACGCCATCGCGGCGTTCCGGGCCAGGTAGGTGCAAGGCTCACCTCCCCATCTACGATCGGGAGGTGAGAGTCGTCCCTACCGTCCCAGCGTCGGGCTGTTCAGGTCAAGCTCGGCCGCCGGGATCACCACCACGTCCGGATGCGCCGCGCGCAAGGCGTCGATGAACATCGAGGCCTGCCCGACGACGACCACATAGGCCTGGTCGGAACTGACCGCTTGCGCCGCCGCCATCAGGCTCTCCGGCGTCGTCGCGTTGATCCTGGCCGGATAGGCCTCGATCTCGCTCAGCGGCAGGCCATAGGTCACCGCGTCGGCGATGAAGCCCCCCAGCCCCGCGGTCGTCTCGAGATTGCGCGAGAAGCCGCCGGTCAGATAGGTCTCGCGATCGGTGACGATCTGGGGCTCCACGGCCTCGGACCGCAGCCGGTCGAATTCGGCCAGCACCAGCCCGACCACCTCGGCGGCGCTCTCGTTCTTGGTCTGGGTCGCCGCGGTGAGCAGGCCGCTTTCGACCCGGGCCCCAAGCGAGGAGCTGGCCCCGTAGGACAGGCCCCGTTTGGCGCGGATCTCCTGGAACAGATGGCCGTTCTGGCCGCCGCCGATGACGCTGTTGGCCACCGCCAGCGGATACCAGGCGTCGTCGGATCGGCGGGGCGCCCGCACCGCCGCCGTGACCGCAGCCTGACCGGCGCCCGGAAGGTCGACCACCACGACGCGCGGCGGCGGAACCTCGCCTGCCCGCGCGGGCAGGGTGGGCGCGCGTCCCGCCGGGCTGGGCCAGCCGCCGAACGTCTTCTCTGCGAAGGTGAAGGCCTCTTCCGGGGTCATGCCGCCGGTGACGATCAGGGTGGCGTTGTCCGGCCTCCACCAGCGCTGGTGGAAGGACCTGACGTCGTCGCGCGTCAGCCGCGCCAGACTCTCGGGCGTGCCGCTGGCCGGCCGGCCGTAGGCCGCGCCGCCGAAGGCCAGACGGTTCAGCACCAGCGAGGCCAGCGGACCCGGCTGGCGCAGGTTGACGGTCAGGGCGTTGATCTCAAGCGTGCGGCTGCGCTCCAGTTCCTCCGCTGCGAAGGCCGGCTCCATGACCACGTCGGCGAACACCTCGCCGACCGCGTCGGCCGAGGCTACGGGCGCCGAGACGAACAGGGTGGTGCGGTCGGCGTCGGCGCCGCCGCCGATGTTGGCGCCCAACGCCTCAAGCGTCCGGGCGATCTCCGGGGCGGAGCGGTCGCCCGCGCCCTTGGTCGCCAGATCGGCCGTCATCGACGCCAGCCCGGCGCGGTCGTCCGGATCGGCCGCGGCGCCCCCGGCGATGACCAGCTGGGCGTTCATGATGGGCAGGTCGGTCGACTTCGCCGCGATCACCCGCAGGCCGTTCGACAGCCTGCGCTCGACGACGTTCGGCGTGGCCATCGCCCGCGCATCACCCGGCGCGGGCGGCGCCATCCGCTGGCCTTCCGGCAGCAGCTCGTTGGGCGGCAGAATCGCCGGCGGCACGGTGACGAAGGTCGGAACCGGGGCCGGGTTGCGCCAGCTATCCTCGGGGACGCCTGCGGGCCGCGCGCTCTCGTCCTGATAACGCAGCGACACCCGCGCCTGATCGTTCAGATACGTCCGGGCGACGCGCTGCACGTCGGCGGCGGTCACCGCCTGCACCGCGGCCAGATGCTCGTCCGGCGCCTTCGGATTGTTCTCGCTGACGATGGCCTGACCCAGGATGAAGGCGCGGCCGGACGCCGTCTCGCGCTGGCGCAGTTCGCTGGCCACGATCTCCGTCTTGGCCTCCGACAGTTCCGCCCCGGACACCGGCTCCTCGCGCATCCGCGCCAGTTCGGCGTCCAGCGCCGCCTCGACGTCGGCTATGGCCTTGCCACGCGCCACCACGGCGGTGGCGGTGATCGATCCGTCCTCCTCCATGCCGTCGGCGCTGAAGCTGACGCCCGAGGCCAGCTGGGTCCGATAGATCAGCGACTGGTACAGCCGCGAGCTCTCGCCCCGCGACAGAATGGCCTGCATCACATCCAGCGCCGCCGCGTCGGGGTGGTTGGCGGCTAGGCCCGGATAGATGATCCCCACCGCCGGCAGCGGCACGTTCGGGGCGTAGGCTTCGACCAGCCGCGGCGCGGTGCGGGGCGTCTCCACCGGCCGCTGCAGCACCGGCACGGGCCGCCCCGGATTCTGGATGTCGGCGAAATACCGGTCGACCAGCCGGTCCAGCTCGGCCGGATCGAAATTGCCCGACACGATCATCGTCGCCGTTGCCGGGCGGTAGTAGGCCTCGTGGAACGCCCGCGCGTCGTCGATCACAGCCGAGTCCAGCTCCTCGATCGAGCCGATCACGCTGCGGCGGTAGATGCTCTCGTCGAAGGCGTTGTCGCCGATCACGAAGCGCTGGAAACGGCCGTACGGAGGGGCCAGCACCCGCTGGCGCAGCTCCTCCTTGACGATCGAGCGCTCGGCCTGGAACACCGCCTCGTCCACCACCGGCCGGGCCATCCGCTCGGCGTGGGTCCACAGCATCGTCTCCAGATACTGCGGCGGCACCGTCTCGTAATAGTTGGTGAAATCCTGCCCGGTCGAGGCGTTGCGCGTGCCCCCGGCGTTCTCGACGATGGTCGAGATCTGGCCGTACGGCAGGTTGACCGTCTTGCGGCTCAGAATGTGCTCGAACAGATGGGCGAAGCCGCTGCGGCCCTGCGGATCGTCCTTGCCGCCGACGTCGTACCACAGAGTCACCGTCACCGTGCCGGCGCTCGGGTCCGGCATGGCGTAGACGTCCAGCCCGTTGGCCAGTTCGCGATGGGTGTATTCCAGCGGCGGGACGCTGATAGGCGCGGGCGTCTGGGCGAAGGAGGGCGAGGCGAGGGCCAGCAGCGAGGCCCCCAGGAGCGCGGCGGTGCGGGTCATTTCGGCGGTTCCCGGGATCGGATCTGAACAGGGAAGGGACCCTATCAGCGGACGCGCCGGGCCATAGTTACGACCCCGTAATGATCGCCTCCACCTCGGCTCGCGTCGGCAGGGACGGCTGGGCGCCCGGCCGCGTGGCCGCGATCGCCCCCGCGGCGCAGGCGAAGGCAAGCGCCGCCTCCGGCTCCCTTCCCTCCAGCAGCGCCACGCAGATGGCCCCGACGAAGGCGTCGCCCGCCCCCGTCGCGTCCACCGCGGTCACCCCTGGCGGCGCCGCGCGGGCGATCTCGCCGCCGCGCTGATGCATCACCGCGCCCCTGGCGCCGAGCGTGGTCACCACCCGACCCCCGCCGTGGTGCAGCCCCTCGCCGTAGAAGGCCGCTTCGGTCTCGTTTACCACGATCAGGTCGGCCCGGCGCAACAGCTGGTCCGATACGGCCTGCGCCGGGGCCAGGTTGACGCAGACGAAGTCCGTGGCCCGTCCGACCGCCGCCTCGACCACCTCAGGCGGCAGCTCGAGCTGCAGGATCAGCGGCTCCTCGATCCGCGCCGGCAGCTGCGCGGCGGTCATCCGGTGATTGGCCCCCGCCGCCACGACAATCTGATTCTCGCCTTCCGGATCGACCGCGATCAGGGCGACGCCGGTCGGCGCCGCGGCGTCGGTGTCGACCTCTGTCAGGTCCACCCCGCCGGCCTCCAGCAGCGCCCTCGCCTCGTCCGCCATGGCGTCGTCGCCGACCCGCCCGATCAGGCGGACCTCCGCCCCCAGCCGCTGCGCCGCCAGCGCCTGGTTGGCGCCCTTTCCGCCCGGATGCCGCGCCAGCGTCGCCCCCGTCACCGTCTCTCCGGCCCGCGGCAGATGCGGCGCGCTGGCGACGAGGTCGAGGTTGATCGAGCCGACGACGGTGATCTTCAAGGCGCCCCTCCCGGCGAGCGGCCGCACGGCGCGGCCTGACCGGAGCGCTTATGCCCCGGCCGCGACCGCGCCGCCACAGAGGCGCCGTTCAGCGCGCTAGAATTTGCGCCCGACGCCCAGCGACACGACCCACGGATCGAGGGCCACGTCGCTCTTGAGCGCGCCGCCGTTGATGCTGGCCTCGGTGTCGAACCACACCTTCTTGACGTCCAGATTCAGCGTCCACGGCCCGGTCAGGGCGACGTCGGCGCCGGCCTGCAGGGCGTAGCCGAAGCCGTCCTCCAGATCGACGGTGAAGCCGTTCTGGTCCTCGCCGTCGAAGAACAGCATGTAGTTCACCCCGGCGCCGACGTAGGGGCTGACGCGCGCCTCCGGCATCGGCCGGTACTGCAGCGTCACGACCGGCGGCAGCACCCAGGTTTCATGCACCGCCACGTCGACGCCGGGCCCCTGCGCCCGGATCTCGTGCTGCGTCGCGCCCAGGATGGCCTCGACCGAGATGTGATCGGTCAGGAAATAGGTGAAGCCAAGCGTCGGCATGACGTCGTCGCCGACCGCGACGTCCAGGCCGGAGGGCGCGCCGGCGGCGTTGGTGATCGCATCGTCAGCGTCGCTCGACACCTGGGTGACCCGTCCGGTCACGATCCAGTCGCCCTTGCGCGCGATCTGCCAGTCGTTCGAGGTCTGGGCCATGGCCCCGCCCGCGGCTCCGCTCGCCAGCGTCATCGCCAGGGCGGCGGCGGCCAGCGTGATGTTCCGTTTCATCGTCGTCTTCCACGACGCGCCCGGCGGCGACATGCGGCCGGTGCGGCGTCGCGGGGGTCATGCGTCCGCGCCGCCCGGCCCGCCTTGCGCCGGCGCAAACCTTGGCCGTGGGCGCTGCGTCAGATTGTCCCCGCCGCCCCCGTCGCGGCCGCGATCAGGGCGAACACCCCGTCGGCGTCGGTGGAGGTCGCCCAGCGGTGCGGCAGCGTCCCCGCCACGGCCTCGCGGAACTCCACGGCCGTATGCCCGCGGGTCAGATCGCTCTCCGTCTCCACCCGGATGTGGCAGCGGGCCAGTTCGAACAGTTCCGGCTTCAGCAGCCAGGCCACCGGACACGGATCATGCACCGGCGGGGCGTCCCAGCCGACGATCTCGCGCTCGATCCGCTGCGAGAAGCGCATCATCGACGCCGCCGTCTCCGCCTTCGCCGTGCCGATCGTCTCCAGCGCCGCGATCCGCTGCTCCGTGGCCCGCACCTGGTGCGTCGCGTCCAGCCCGAACAGCACCGCGTCGCAGCCGCTGGCCAGCACCTCGGCCGCCGCGTCCGGATCGGCCCAGATGTTGAACTCCGCCGAAGCCGTGATATTGCCGCCCTCGGACCGGGCCCCGCCCATCACCGCCACCGGTCCCAGACGCTCCGCCAACCCCGGCGCCTTGCGCAGCGCCAGCGCCAGATTGGTCATCGGCCCCATCACCGCCAGGGCCACGGACCGCGCCGGCCGGGTCATGACCAGATCGATGATGGCGTCGACGGCGTGTCCGTCCGCACACGGAGCGTCGGGCTCGAACGGCGTCAGGTCGCCCAGGCCCTCGGCGCCGTGGAACTCGCCCGCCCCGGCCGGCTCGCGCCGCAGCGGCCGGTCCGCGCCCATGAACACGGGCACGTCCTCGCGCCCGGCGATCTGGCGCAGCATCCGCGCGTTCCGCGCCGTCTTCCCGACCGGCACATTGCCGCCCACGGCGGTGATCGCCAGCAGCTCGAACTCGCCCGCGCCGAAGGCGAGCATCAGCGCCACGGCGTCGTCCACGCCGGGGTCGCAATCGATGATGAGGGATTGTCTGTTCACCGCCGAGCAATGGCGCGGGTCGCGCCCGCCCGCAACCGTCTTAGGCGCACGCCTTCACGCAGGCCGCCGCCAGCACCTCGGCGGAATCCACCAGCGGCACGCTGACATCGGCGGCCTCCAGCAGCAGCGGCACTTCCGTGCATCCGGCGACGACCACCTCGGCGCCGGCCCCGACCAGCGCCGCCGCCAGCCGCCGCATCTCCGCCCGCGGTCCCTCGCCGACATCGCCCGCCTTGACGGCGTGGATGCAGGTCATCACCGCCTCGCGGTCAGAGCCGGTCAGGCGCACGATCTTCGCCCCCTTCGCCTGCAGCGCCCGCGTGTACAGCGCCTCGCCGCCGGGCGTGGCCAGCACCCCGACCTTCCGCGCCCCGCCGGCGGTCGCGGCTTCGGTCGTCTCGGCGATCATGTCGACGAACGGCAGGCCGACCTTGCGGATGCTCCCGGTCAGGGCGTGGGCCGTGTTGCACGGCATGGCCAGCACCTGGGCCCCGGCGTCGCGCAGCCGCATCGCCATCCGCCCCAGCATGGCCTCGGCCGCGTCGGGGGCCCGCTGCCGGTCCGGCACCTGCGGATTGATGTCGACCAGCATGCGGATGTGATCCGCGTCCCGCGCCGCCGGCGTCAGCGCCTGCACCCGCGCCAGAAACGCCACCGTCGCCGCCGGCCCCATGCCGCCCAGCACGCCCAGAACCTTGCCCATCTCGCCTCCGCTCCCGGCCGGCGCCTTGCCAACCGGACATTCAGCCGCCCTTATGCGCCGAAACCGCGAGGGGACGCCAATGCAGACCGAAACCGTGGCCGCGACGGCCCTCATCACCAACGACGCCGTCGTTCTCGGCCTGCTGGCCGTCATCCTCGGCGGGGTGTTCTGGGCCTCGAACCTGAGCCACCCGTGGGTGAAGAAATTCTTCGCCGTCGTCCCGGCCCTGCTGCTCTGCTACTTCCTGCCCTCGCTGCTGACGACCTTCGGCGTGGTCGATCCCGAGACCTCGAAGCTCTATTTCATCGCCTCCCGCTTCCTGCTGCCGGCGGCGCTCGTCCTCCTCACCGTCTCCGCCGACCTGCCGGCCATCGCCGGGCTCGGGCCCAAGGCGGTGATCATGTTCTTCACGGGAACCGTCGGGGTCATGATCGGCGGCCCCGTCGCCCTGCTGCTGACCAGCTGGATCGCCCCCGACCTGATGGGCGCCGGGCCCGAGGCCATCTGGCGCGGGATGGCCACCGTCGCCGGCAGCTGGATCGGCGGCTCGGCCAACCAGACCGCCCTCTACGAGATCTATGGCGCCGGCCCCGACATCTTCTCGATCTTCATCGCCGTCGACGTGGTCGTGGCCAACGTCTGGATGGCCGTCGTCCTGTGGATCGCCGCCAACCAGAAGAAGGTCGACAGGCTGTTCCGCGCCGACGCCAGCGCCGTCGACCGGGTCCGCGACAAGGCCGAGGCCTATGAGCTGGAAACCGCCCGCATCCCCACCCTGAAGGACCTGATCTTCATCCTCGCCGTGGCCTTCGGCGCGGTCGGCCTGTCGCACGCCATCGCCGACCCGCTGTCGGCCTGGTTCGGGGCGACCTTCCCCTGGGCCCAGCGCCTGTCCTTCGACTCCAGCTTCTTCTGGCTGGTGTTCATCGCCACCGTCGTCGGCGTCGTCCTGTCCTTCACCGGCGCCCGCAAGCTGCAGGGTCCCGGCGCGGCCAAGGTCGGCTCGGTCTTCGTCTACATGCTGGTGGCCACCGTCGGCCTGAACATGAACATCGGCGCCATCCTCGAGTCGCCGGTCTATTTCCTGATCGGCGGCGTCTGGATGCTGATCCACGTGGCCCTGATGTTCGCCATGGCCTTCCTGATCCGGGCGCCCAGCTTCTTCCTCGGCGTCGGCTCGATGGCCAACATCGGCGGCGCCGCCAGCGCCCCCGTCGCCGCCGCCGCCTTCCACCCGTCGCTGGCCCCGGTCGGCGTCCTGCTCGCCGTGCTCGGCTACATCATCGGCACCGCCGCCGGCTGGTTCACCGGCCTGGTGATGATGCAGATCGCAGCGGGGGCGGGGTAGGCTCCCCGGGAATCCGCCTCCGCCGCAGGACACCACCTTCATACAACCCCCGATTAACCCGCGCTTCATCGCTGCAAGCGTTTGATGTACGGGCGATTTGGGGAAGGCGGATGAAAGAGAGCCTCTGGGGGTTCGACGCAGCGTTCGACCGTACAGCGGTTCAGACCCGCCGCCAGGCGTCTGCCCGTGCGGCGATCTGTTTCATGGTGTTCGCCACGGGTCTGACGGCCATTCCGCTGCCGGCCATGCTCCTCTGGGCCGGTGCGTTCGCGATCGGCGACATCACGCTGTGGTTCGCGACGGACCCTCGCAATCAGGTCCGGCGGCCCGTGCTCTTCCGGGGTCTGCGTCTGCTGGCGACCACCGTCTCCTCGAGCGCCTGGGCGACGGTGGGCGCGATGTGGTGGTTTGCCCCGGGAGACCACACCAAGGCCGTGGCCGTGGCCTTGCTGGGCGGAACGCTGATCTATGTCGTCCGGGGCTGCCACCGCTCGCTCGTGCAGATGATCGCCGCCGGCGCCCCTCCGGCGGTCGTGTTGCTCTATCTGTCCTTCACTGGATCCAGCCTGACTGAGACGGCGGGTCTCGTCGGTTCGCTGATGCTGGTCCTGGTCTACGCGGCCAGTTCGGGCGCCAATGCGTGGAAGTCTCACCGCCAGCTGGAGAAGGCCACCCTCGCCCTGGTCGAGAAGCAGCGCGAGGCCGAGGCCGCCAGCGTCGCCAAGAGCGAATTCCTCGCCAACATGAGCCACGAGATCCGCACGCCGCTGAACGGCGTCCTGGCCATGGCGCACGTGCTCGAGAAAGCCGACCTGCCCCCGCGCGAGAAGGAGGCGGCGGCGCTGATCTGCGCCTCGGGCGAAATGCTGGAGCGGCTGCTTTCCGACATCCTCGACATCGCCAAGGTCGAGGCGGGCCAGCTCGAAATCGAGACCGCCCCCTTCCACGCCGGCGAACTGGCCCGCAACGCCGGCAGGCTTTGCCGCGCCAAGGCCGAGGAAAAGGGCGTCCGTCTCACCGTCACGGTCGATCCGTCTGCGGATCGCGTCTGGCTCGGCGACGCGATCCGGGTCCGGCAGGTGATCCTCAATCTGCTTTCGAATGCGGTGAAGTTCACTGACGTCGGCGATGTTCGCCTGCGGCTTGAGCTCGATGCCGAGGGCCGGCTGCTGTTCACCGTGTCCGACACCGGCGTCGGATTCGAGGCCGCCTTCCGGGAACGGCTGTTCGACCGATTCCAGCAGGCCGACGGATCCATCACCCGTCGCTTTGGCGGCAGCGGCCTGGGACTCGCCATCTGCAAGCAACTGGCCGACATGATGGGCGGCCTCCTCGACTGCGACAGCCGGCCCGGCGAGGGGACCGAGTTCAGGTTCACCCTCGCCCTGCCCCCGGCGGAAGAGACGGAGGCCGAGGCGGCCGCGGCCGCCGACGGTCCCGCGGCCCCGGGACTCGCCCCGGCGCTCCGGCTGCTGATCGCCGACGATCATCCCACCAACCGGAAGGTGGTCGAGATCATCCTGGCCGGGGCCGGCGTACAGATCACCGCCGTCGACAACGGACTGGAGGCGGTGCGCGCCTACAGCCTGGGAGGTTACGACCTGGTCCTGATGGACATGCAGATGCCGGTGATGGACGGCCTTACCGCCACAGCCGAGATTCGCGCCGCCGAAGCCCGGGCCGGCGCTCCTCGCGTTCCGATCGTGATGCTAACGGCCAACGCCCTTCCGGAGCACGTTCGGGCCGGAAGGCAGGCGGGCGCTGACGGCCACCTGACCAAGCCGATCACCCCCGCGTCGCTCTTCGCCGCCATCAATGACGCCTTGGGTGCCACGGACCCGCAGAGCACGACCGTCGCGGCCTGATCCTCCGGTCCGCGCGGGCCTGCCTACAGCCCCGCCCCCACCACGCTCTCATAGCCGAACAGCCCCTGCGCCCCGCCGGTGTGCAGGAACACCACCGTCTCGCCGCGGAACGCGCCCTTCCGCGCCAGGGCGATCAGCCCCTTCATCGCCTTGGCGCTGTAGACGGGGTCCAGCACGATCCCGTCGGTCCGCGCCGCCAGCTTCAGCGCGTCGATCACGCCCTGATCCACCAGCCCGTAGCCTTCGCCGACATAGTCGCAGTCGGCCACCACCATCTCCGCCGTCACCGCGTCCGGCCGCCCCAGCAGGGCCGCCGTCTCGCGCGCCAGCTTCAGCACATTTTCTTCCTGCTTCGCCTTCGGCACCCGCACGCCGACGCCCAGCACCGGGATGTCCGCCCCCATCACCGCCAGCCCGGCCACCAGCCCGGCATGGGTCCCGGCGCTGCCCGTCGCCGTCACGATCCGGTCGATGCGCAGGTCCAGCTCGTCGGCCCCGACCACGATCTCGCGGGCGCAGTCGACATAGCCCAGCGCCCCCACCGGATTGGAGCCGCCGCCCGGGATCACATAGGGCCGCCCGCCCCGCGCCCGCACCTCCGCCGCCGTCGTCTCCAGCTCGGCCGGCATGTCCGAGCCGCCCGGCACGAACCGGACCCCCGCGCCGAACAGCCGGTCCAGCAGCACGTTGCCGTTGGCGACATAGTCGTGCGCCTTCGACCCCGTCCGCTCCTCGAGGATGACCTCGCAGGCCAGACCGTGCGCCGCCGCCGCCGCCGCCGTCTGGCGCACGTGGTTCGACTGCACCGCCCCCTGGGTCACCAGGGTGTCGGCCTCCTGCTCGAAGGCCTCGCCGAGCAGGAATTCCAGCTTGCGGGTCTTGTTGCCGCCGCCGGCCAGCCCGGTGCAGTCGTCGCGCTTGATCCACAGATCGACGCCCAGTTCCTCGCTCAGCCGCGGCAGCGGCTCCAGCGGCGTGGGCAGGTGGGCGAGGCGCACGCGGGGGAAACGGGCGAGGTGCATGACGGGGCTCCTTGATGCCCTCCGTCCCTAGCGCGATCGCCGGCCGCGCCCAAGCGCACGCCGGAAACGAGAAAAGTCTGAAACGGCCCGGAACCGAATTCTCCGGGTGATGTTTATCGCTCGGACCAAGCGGCGATGCGCGCTCGACTAGTCCAAAAACGCGGCCCGGCCTCTGCCACGCCCCCCCGACGCAGGCCGGGCCGCACCTTTATCTGCTCCCCATCATCGTCGTCCTCGGGCCTGACCCGAGGATCAGACTGTCCGGCGCCCGGCGGCGCGGACGCGTCGGCCGTCGCGGGGCCGCCCCGGACGTACACGTCCGCCCCCACCTCTGATCCTCGGATCGAGTCCGGAGATGACGGGCGGAGGCGTTTCCCCTTACCCCTAATCCCTAATCCCTAATCCCTAATCCCTAATCCCCAATCCCTACTCCCTCACTTGCCCCGACTCCCCGCGGGCGTGATGCTGTCCGCATGGCCGAATCGCCTGCTCCCGCCCGCCTGCGCGACCGCGCGGCCACCGAGGCCCTCATCGTCGAGGCCGGCGAGCGCATTCTGCTGCGTGACGGCTTTCCCGGCCTCAACGTCCAGACCCTCGCCGCCGAGGCGGGCTGCGACCGCAAGCTGGTCTACCGCTATTTCGACGGCGCCGACGGCGTGGTCGAGCGCATCGCCGCCCGGGCCCACGCCTCGCTGGTCCGTTCGCTCGACGCCGTCCCCGCCTCCGGGACCGAGTCGCTGCGCGCTTTCGCCCGGGAAAGCCTGTCGGCCTGGCTCGGCGCGCTGCGCGCCAGTCCCCTGACCCTGCGTCTCATGGCGTGGGCGCTGGTCGAGTCCTCGCCGCTGCTCAACCGCATCGAGTCCGAGCGTTCGGCCGTGCTCCAGGCCTGGATGCGCGAGCGCCGGCCCCGGCTGCGCACCCCGCCCGCCGGCGACGCCGTGGCCATCAACGCGGTCCTGCTGGCGGCGGTCCAGCACCTCGCCCTGTCCGGGGGAACCCGCCCGGGCGTCGGCGGCGTCGCCCTCGACGAGGCCGGCTGGGCCCGGATCGAAACCGCCCTCGACGCCCTTCTGGTCGCCTTCCCCGAATAGGCGCGCGGAGCGGACCGCCCTCTCAGGCGTTGCCGTATCCATGAGCCCCGCCGCCGTTCAGCCGCGCCGCGAAACCGCCTACGCCCGCGACCTCGGCCGCGCCTTCGGCGGCGCCCTGCTGTTCAGCCTGCCGCTGCTGATGACCATGGAGATGTGGTGGTTCGGCTTCAGCCTGCATCCGGCGCGGCTGGCGCTGTTCCTCGCCGCCGCCGTGCCGCTGCTGATCGGCCTCGCCTACTACGCCGGCTTCAGCCACCGCCATCACGGCCTCGCCCATGCGGTGCTTGACGCCTTCGTCGCCCTCGCCGTCGGCTATCTGGCCGCCGCCCTGCTGCTGACCGTCATGGCCATCGTCGAGCCGGACGGCCCGCTGCGGCAGTCCGTCGGCCAGGTGGCGCTGCAGGCGGTGCCCGGGGCCATGGGCGCCCTGCTGGCCCGGCGTCAGCTGAGCGCCGGGCGCGGCGACGGCGATGAGGACGAGGCGCGCTATCCCGGCGAACTGTTCCTGATGGTCGCCGGGGCCCTGTTCCTCGCCCTCAACGTCGCCCCGACCGAGGAGATGATCCTGATCGCCTACCGGATGACGCCGTGGCACGCGGTGGCCCTGATCGCCGTCTCCCTCGCGGTGATGCACGCCATCGTCTACCGCGCGGGTTTCGCCGGCGAGCACGAGCAGGGCCACCCCGTCAACGCCTTCTTCCACTTCACCCTCGCCGGCTATGGCCTCGTCCTGCTGGTCAGCCTCTGCGTGCTGTGGGTGTTCGGCCGCACCGACGGCCACGGACTGACCGAGATCGTCGACGCCGCCGTGGTCCTCGCCTTCCCCGGCGCCCTCGGGGCCGCCGCCGCCCGCCTGCTGGTGTAGCCATGCCGTCGAAGAAGCCCGCCCCGCACACGCAGCCGCCTGTCCTCGAGTGGATCATGGGCGGTCTCGGCCTGCTGCTGACCCTCGCCGTCCTCGCCGTCTTCCTGCGCGAGGCCATGGGCCCCGGCGGGCCGCCCGTGATCGAGCCGCGGCTGCACGCGGTCCACGGCGGCCCCGGCCACTGGCGGGCCGAGGTCGAGGTGCGCAACACCGGCTCCGCCACCGCCGCCGCCGTCGAGATCGAGGGCGTGCTCGGCGACGAGACCGCCTCGGCCACCCTTGACTACGTCCCCGCCGGCGGAACGGAGACCGTGGTGCTCGGCTTCGAGGCCGACCCCCGCGCCGGCCTTCAGCTCCAGACCCGCGGCTGGACCGAGCCGTAACGATTGAACCCCTCGCCTCGCAGGCGTAGGACTGTCCCGTTCTCCGGGGGGCGCCGCCCAAGGCGCTGAGATTGGGGTGATCCCCTGACCCGTCGAACCTGATCCGGGTCATGCCGGCGAAGGGATGGGAAACGCTTCGGGTCCACGCC
>NZ_DASWTO010000042.1:0-5858 GCF_036402095.1 Brevundimonas sp.
TTTGTTTCGGTGACGGTGGCGGCCCCGAGGCCCCCTTCCTGATCACCGGCCTTACGTGACGGCGGCATTCGTTGTCCGTGTTTGGGGAGTCGATGGACAGATAGGAGATGATGGCCTGATTTGAAGCGGCGTCCAGTCACACGTTGCGTGAGAAACGGTCTGCTCCGGAGACAACGAAAAGGCCCCCGGATCGCTCCGGAGGCCCTCGTTACGCTTACTGGAGAGGCAGATCGCCCTAGCGGGCGGCCTGGAACTTCTCGACCGAGGCGGTGACGCGCTCGTTGATCGGCTTGAAGCTGTCCTTCACCGAGGCGGTGAAGACGTCGGTCATCTTGGTGACTTCCGCGAGGTAGGTCTCGGCGGCCGACTTGGCCCACGAGGTCTGCAGCTCGACCAGTTCCTGGACCGAGCGGGCCGCGGCGAGCGACTGGGCGGCGGCGACGCCGTCTTCCCACGACTTCTTGCCGTAGGCGACGGTCTGGGCCGACAGGGCCTCGACGCCCTTCTGGGCGGCGGTGGCCGAGGCGACGACCGCCTCGAGGTTCTTCTTGCCCTCGGCGTTCAGCTCGGTCAGGCCGGCGACCGACTTGTCGGCGGCCTCACGGAACGCCTGCGCGCCGGCGGCCTGGATCTTCTCGGCCTGGGCCTGGGCCTTCTCGGCCGTAGCCTTGACCTGGGCGGTGGCGGCTTCGACGGTCTTCTTGACGTTCACGGTTTCGGCGCTGTCGGCCATGGTATCTCTCCTGAACCTGTCGCGGCTTGGCCGCTTGTGATTGTTCCGCGACGGGCGAACCCCATCGCGACGGACCTCATATGGTGCAAGTGCGAAGGAAGGTCAAGGATTTTTTGTGCGCCGCACAATAACCTCAGGAAGACGGCGATGCCCCCTGACAGGAGAGAGCGCTTCACAAATCCGTTGACGGCTTGTTTACCCTCACGAAACCCCGATGACGCATGTTAGCCTTTCGTCAGCGTCGCGTGGTGGGGCCGCCGTCGCGCTTTATGTATGAGGCCTGCGCTTGCCGATCTTCGCCCTGATCCGCCGCGGATTGCTGTCGCTGATGCTGGTCGTCGCCTTGGCCGTGGTCCCGACCACACCGCCGGTGGTCGCCCAGTCGTCCGACGACACCCGCTACGCCGCCATCGTGGTCGATGCGGAATCCGGCGAGGTGCTGTTCGCCCGCCATGCCGACAGCCGGCGCTATCCAGCCTCCATCACCAAGGTCATGACCCTGTATCTGGCCTTCGAGGCGCTGACCGAGGGCCGGGTCAAGCTGGACGACGTCATCACGGTGTCGCCGCGCGCCGCCAGCCAGCCGCCGTCCAAGCTCGGCCTCGCCGCCGGCCAGACCATCACCCTTGACGACGCCATGAAGGCCACGGCCGTGCGCAGCGCCAACGACATGGCCATGGCGATCGCCGAACACGTCGGAGGCTCCCAGGACGCCTTCGCGGCCCGCATGACGGCCAAGGCCCGCGAGCTGGGAATGACCCAGACCCGCTACTTCAACCCCAACGGCCTGCCCGACTCCCGTCAGGTGACCACGGCCCGGGATCTCGCCATCCTCGCCCGGGCGGTGATGCGCGACTACCCGCAGTACTACCGCTACTTCGGCCTGCACGACTGGGCCTATGAAGGCCGCGAGTACCGCAACACCAACGGCCTGCTGCGCCAGGGCGGCGGCTATGACGGCATGAAGACCGGCTACACCAACGCCTCGGGCTACAATCTCGCCGCCTCGGCGGTGCGGGACGGGCGCCGGCTGATCACCATCGTCCTCGGCGGACGGACCACCGCCAGCCGCAACAGCCATGTGGCCGCCCTGATGGATACCGGCTTCGAGCTCGAGCGCCTGCGCCGGGCCGGCCAGCCGATCCAGATCGCCCAGACCTTCTTCGAGCAGCGCGGCTTCGGGATCGGACCCGACAACTCCGGCCCGGTGCAGTACGCCTCCGTGGCCGACGAGGAGGACGAGGTCGAGACCGGCGTCGGCTCCACCAGCGTCAGCTACGCCTCCCTGCCGGCGACCCCGCCCCAGCCGGCGCGGGTCACGCCCGCCCCGTCGGAGAGCCGCACCGTCGCCTCGCTGCTGCGCGCAGAGGGGCCGTCCGACGTCACCGCCTCGCTCAATGGCGCCGCGCCCGTCCGCCCGGCCCCCAGCCGTCCGGTGCCCCGTGAGACGGCGCGTCAGGCCGCGGGACGCTGGGCCGTCCAGGTCGGCGCCTTCCGTGACGAGACGGTCGCCCGCGACTGGCTGACCGAGGTCAATCGCCGCTTCCGCAGCCAGTTCGCCGCCGCCGAACGCACCGTTCAGAACGCCGAGGGCTGGTACCGCTCACGCTTCACCGGCATGAGCGAACAGGCCGCCCAGGCCGCCTGCGCCACCCTGGCCGAGCGCCGCGTCACCTGCATGGTCATCCGGCCGCAGTAGCGGCGGACCCTTGGCGCGACGCCATGAACCGGCCTAGGCTCGGGCAGCGGTTCGGGGGAGCGGCATGAGCGCGTTTGAATACACGTCCGTCCTGGCGTCGATCATCATCGGCCTGGCGCTGGTCGACGTGCTGGTCAGCCTCAATCGCCTGATCCGGGCCGGCAAGGCCGTGAAATGGCACTGGGCGGCCCCGGCGGCGACGGCGCTCGTCGTCCTGACCCTGCTTCAGATCTGGTGGAGCCTCTACCGGCCGCAGGACAGCGCCATCACCATCGGCGAGTTCCTGCCGCTGTTCGTGGAACTGGTCATCCTGTTCCTGCTGGCCGCCGCAGCCCTGCCCGACGAGGTCACTCCCGACGGTCTCGACCTGAAGGCCTACTACCACCGCAACGGGCCGTATTTCTGGAGCCTGTTCACCGCCGCCCTCGGTTGGCTCCTGCTCGTGGAAGTCGTCGACAGCGCCATCGACGGATCGCTGCTGGAGTTCCTCGGCCAGAGGATCATCGACTTTCTGGTCCTCGCCATCTTCACCTCCCTGATCTTCGTCCGGCGGCTGTGGTGGCATGCGGCAGGTCTGCTGCTGCTCAGTTCCGGACCCATCGGCTGGCTGTCGCGATCGCTGGGCTAGACCGCCCGCCCCTTTTCCCCTATACGCCCCGCCTTTCCAGGGCTTCGGTCCTGACGCGGAGTTCCAAAGGGTTCGGGAAGTCATCCCGGCCGCCGCTTCAGGATCCATCGTGGCGAGGACTCACCCGGTCCCCCCGCGCCGACGCCCACCAAGGGAGACTAACCGCATGGCTCTTTACGAGCACACGGTCATGACGCGCCAGGACATCTCGGCGCAGCAGGCCGAAGCGCTGAACGACACCATCAAGGACCTGATCGTGCAAGGCGGCGGCTCCGTCGCCAAGATCGAGTACTGGGGTCTGCGCAACCTGACCTACCGCGTGAAGAAGAACCGCAAGGCGCACTATTCGCTGCTCGCCGTCGACGCTCCTCCGGCCGCCATGGCCGAGGTCGAGCGTCAGCTGTCGATCAACGAGGACGTGCTGCGCTGGCTGACCGTCCGCGTCGAGGAACTCGACCTGGAGCTGTCGCCCCTGCTGGCCCGCCGCGAGCGCGAGCGTGAACGCGAGCGTGAACGCACGCCGCGCGAAGACGCCGTCGAAGCCGAATAAGGAACCCGGAACATGACCGACACCACCGCTCCCTCGCCGGGCGCGCCGGCCGGCTCCGGCCCGGCCCGCCGTCCCTTCTATCGTCGCCGCAAGGTGTGCCCCTTCTCCGGCGCCAACGCCCCGAAGATCGACTACAAGGACGTGAAACTGCTGCAGCGCTACATCAGCGAGCGCGGCAAGATCGTCCCGTCGCGCATCACGGCCGTCTCCCAGAAGAAGCAGCGTGAACTGGCCAAGGCCATCAAGCGCGCCCGCTATCTGGCCCTCCTGCCCTATGTGGTGAAGTAAGATGAAGGTCGTTCTGCTTGAACGCGTCGAGAACCTCGGCGCCATCGGCGACGTCGTGTCCGTCAAGGACGGCTTCGCCCGCAACTTCCTTCTGCCGCGCGACAAGGCCCGTCGGGCCACGTCGGCGAACCTGAAGGCCTTCGAACTCGACCGCGCCGCCATCGAGGCCCGCAACGAGAAGAACAAGGCCGAGGCGCAGAAGGTGGCCGACAAGATCGACGGTCAGACCTACGTCATGATCCGCCAGGCGGGTGAGACCGGCCAGCTGTACGGATCGGTCGCCGGCCGCGACGTCGCCGAGGCCGTCCAGGCCGAAGGCGGCAAGGTCGAGCGCTCGCAAGTCGTGCTCAACACCGCGATCAAGACCCTGGGCGTCCACGAAGTGCAGGTCCGCCTGCACGCCGAGGTCACCGCCACGGTCAAGATCAACATCGCCCGCTCGGCCGACGAGGCCGAACGTCAGGCGAAGGGCGAGGACGTGATCAAGTCCGCCTACGACCAGGACCGCGCGGAAGCGCTGGAAGCGGCCCAGGACATGATCGCCGGCGGCGCCGGCCAGCAGGAAGGCCTCGGCTCCGAAGCCTGAGCCCGGTCTGCAGGTTGAAAATCGAAGAAGGGCGCGTCCATGCGGGCGCGCCCTTTTTCCATTCCAGGGCGACGACCGTTGCCATAAGGCCGCCTCGCCTCTAACTGAGCGCCCGGAGGCCGATGTCCATGATCCGATCCGCCCTCGCCATCGGGCTTGCTCTGAGCCTGATCGCCACGTCCGCCCCGGCCCAGACCCGGCCCATGACCGTGCGCGAGTTCCTCGCCACCGCCAACCGCCTGCCCCAGAACGCCACGGCCATGCTCCGGCCCGAGGGGCGCCGCCTGGTCGACGAGGTCAGCCGCGCCGTTCACGCGGTGCGGGACGAGCAGACCGCGGCCGTCGCCGCCGGCCGCCGCCCGGCCTACTGCATTCCGGCGCGGGGGACCGGCATTACCCCTGAGGGCCTGCTGGCCCGGTTCAAGGCGCTTCCGGCCCGCCGCCAGGACATCAGCGTGACCCAGGCCATCCGCGAGTGGATGGTCGAGCGGCATCCCTGCCCCGCTTGAGCCGCCGCTGATCTGTCAGGCCTTTTCAGCCCATCCACAGGGGTGTCCCCGTTCATCTGACGGGCAGCCGACTTTTCCGTCCGATTCCGACGTATCGGGAGGTTATGCCTTCCCCGATGAACGCCCTCGCCCCCGTCGCCTTCCCGTCGCCGATGGACCCCTCGGCCATCCCGTCCCTGCCCCATAACCTGGAGGCCGAGCAGGCCCTGCTGGGCAGCCTGATGTTCGACAATGCGGTGTTCGAGCGCCTGTCGGACCGCCTGCGCGGCAGCCATTTCTACGAGCCGTTCCACCAACGGCTCTATGACGCCATCGAGGATCACGTCCGCCAGGGCCTGCTGGCCGAGCCGACCATCCTGATGGAGCGGTTCAAGCAGGATCCGGCCTTCCAGGAATTCGGCGGCCTGCGCTACCTCGCCGACCTCGTCGACCGCGCGCCGCCCGGCGCCAATGCCCCCGACTACGCCCGCGTGGTCTATGACCTTGCCCTGCGCCGTGACCTGATCCGCATCGGCGGCGAGATCATCAAGGAGGCGCCGCAGCCTGAAACCGCGGCCATCGACCAGATCGAGTGCGCCGAACAGCAGCTCTACAATCTCGCCGAGACCGGCAAGCCGTCCTCGGGCTTCGTCAGCTTCTCGACGGCCCTGTCCGGCGCGGTGCAGATGGCCGCCGAGGCTTATCAGCGCGACGGCAAGCTCGCCGGTCTGGCCACCAACCTCGACGACCTCGACCAGAAGCTGGGCGGCCTGCACCCGTCCGACCTTCTGATCCTCGCCGGCCGCCCGTCGATGGGCAAGACGGCGCTGGCGACCAACATCGCCTTCAACGTGGCCCGGAACTACCGCTGGGAGCCGACGCCAGA
>NZ_DASWTO010000043.1:0-5521 GCF_036402095.1 Brevundimonas sp.
CATCAGATAGCATTCGACCACCTCCGGCACGGTGGCGATGGCCGTTTCGAAGGCGGTGAGGGCGCTTTCCGCCTGCGACGACAGGGTCACGGTCACGAACACGCTGATCGGCAGGCCGACAGCCCGCTCGTTGATGATGGCCGCATAGCGGCTGATCACCTCCGCCGCCTCCAGCGCCCTCAGGCGGCGCAGGCAGGCGCTCTCCGACAGGTTCACCGTCCGCGCCAGATCGGCGTTGGTCATGCGCCCGTCGCCCTGCAGGGCGCGGATCATCCGGCGGTCGGTGTCGTCAAGCGCGACGGCGGAAACGGTCTTCAATCCACGGCTCCCTTCGCAGATTCTGCGACTGTACGGCGTTCAGGCGGCGAAAAGAACAGGAACCTGCGCCCGAACCGCCGCTAGATTGCCGCGCGAGGCGAGGCGGCCACAGAGCGCGCCCGCGAACCGTCGAAAGAGGAACCCCATGCGCGTCGGCGTCCCCAAGGAAATCAAGAAGAACGAGCACCGCATCGGCCTGACGCCGACCGCCGTGCGCGAATACGTGGCCCATGGCCACACCGTCTCGATCGAGACCGGCGCCGGTCTCGGCGCGGGCTTCACCGACGCCGACTACACCAGGGCCGGCGCGCAGATCGTCGCCGACGCCAGGACCATCTTCGCCGGCAACGACATGATCGTGAAGGTCAAGGAGCCGCAGAAGGTCGAGTGGGAGATGCTCCGCGAGGACCAGATCCTGTTCACCTACCTGCACCTCGCGCCGGACCCCGAGCAGACGAAGGGCCTGATGGCGTCGAAATGCGCCGCCATCGCCTATGAGACCGTCACCAACGCCCAGGGCGGCCTGCCGCTGCTGGCCCCGATGTCCGAGGTCGCCGGCCGCATCGCCGTCTTCTCGGCCGCCGAGACCCTGCTCAAGCACAACGGCGGCATGGGCCTGTTGTTCTGCGGCGTGCCGGGCGTGGCTCCGGCCCGCGTGCTGGTGCTGGGCGGCGGCGTCGTCGGCCTGAACGCGGCCCGCATGGCCATGGGCCTCGGCGCCGAGGTGGTCGTGCTGGAACGCTCCATCCCGCGCATGGCCTATATCGACGAGGTCACCAGCGGCCGCGTCATCACCCGCTATTCCTCGATCGGCGCGATCGAGGAGGAGATGGTCAAGGCCGACGTCATCATCGGCGCCGTGCTGGTCCCGGGCGCCGAGGCGCCCAAGCTGATCAAGCGCGAACACCTGAAGCAGATGAAGCCGGGCTCGGTGCTGGTCGACGTCGCCATCGACCAGGGCGGCTGTTTCGAGACCTCGAAGGCCACCACCCACGAGGATCCGACCTATGTCATCGACGGCGTGGTCCACTATTGCGTCGCCAACATGCCCGGCGCCGCGCCGCGCACCTCGTCCGAAGCCCTCAACAACGCGACCCTGCCGTTCGGCCTCGCCCTGGCCGACAAGGGCCTCGAGGCGCTGAAGCACAACCCGCACCTGGCGCGTGGCCTCAATGTGCTCAAGGGCGAGCTCACCTACCCGGCCGTGGCCGAGGCCCTCGGCCTGTCGTGGAGCGATCCGTTCGGGGTGTGGGCCAAGGGCTGAGAACGCTTCCCTCTTCCCTTGCGGGAGAGGGAGACCGCACACGGCGGCGCAGCCGTCGTCCTTGTGCGGTCGGGTGAGGGGTCTCGCACTGCATGCGGTGCGACCCCTCATCCGTCTCGCTTCGCGAGCCACCTTCTCCCGCAAGGGGAGAAGGACGGCGCGGTGCCTGTAATTCGCCGCGCTTTTCCTACATAAGCCCGCGATGAAGTTTCTCGACCAGGCCAAGATCTACATCCGCTCCGGCAACGGCGGCGCGGGCGCCGTCTCGTTCCGGCGCGAGAAATTCATTCCCAACGGCGGTCCGGACGGCGGCGACGGCGGCAACGGCGGCAACGTCTGGATCACCGCCGTCGAGGGGCTGAACACCCTGATCGACTACCGCTACCAGCAGCATTTCAAGGCCCAGACGGGCGTCCACGGCATGGGCCGGCAGATGCACGGGGCCAAGGGCGAGGACGTCATCCTCAAGGTCCCGGTCGGCACCCAGGTCCTCGACGAGGACAAGGAGACGGTGCTGCTCGACATGGACGTGGCCGGCAAGACCGAGCTGCTGCTCAAGGGCGGCAACGGCGGCTGGGGCAATGTCCGCTTCAAGGGGCCGTCGAACCAGGCCCCCGCCTACGCCAACCCCGGCCAGGAAGGTCAGGAGCGCTGGATCTGGCTGCGCCTGAAGCTGATCGCCGATGTCGGCCTCGCCGGCCTGCCCAACGCTGGCAAGTCGACCTTCCTCGCCGCCGCCTCGGCCGCCCGGCCCAAGATCGCCGACTATCCGTTCACGACGCTGGTCCCCAACCTCGGCGTAGTCGACCTGTCGGCCACCGAGCGCTTCGTCATCGCCGACATCCCCGGCCTGATCGAAGGGGCCCACGAGGGCGCCGGCATCGGCACCCGCTTCCTCGGACACGTCGAGCGTTCGGGCTGCCTGATCCACCTGATCGACGGCACACAGGACGACGTCGGCAAGGCGTACCGCATCATCCGCCACGAGCTCGAAGCCTACGGCGCCGGCCTCGCCGACAAGCCCGAGGTCCTGGCCCTCAACAAGATCGACGCCCTGACCCCCGAGGCGCGCGAGGAGAAGGCCGCCGAGCTGGAAGCCGTCGCCGGCAAGCGCCCCATGCTGGTCTCCGGCGTCTCCGGCGAGGGCGTCACCGAACTGCTCCGCGCCGCCTGGACCGAGGTGCGCCGCAACCGCGGCGAGGTCGCGCCCGCCGAAAGGGACGAAACCGTCGTCGAAACCCCGGGCGGCTGGGCGCCATAGGGGAACCGCCGGCGGCGGCGGCTTCTTTCCTGTCGAAAGGAGCCCCGCCATGAGCGATCAGAAGCCCATCCAGACCGAAGGCCGCGACGACAACGGCGCCATTCCGCTGGGGCGGCCCGACGCCTCGACCTCCGACGCCGCGGTGAAGCGCAACGCCGAACGGGTCCAGAAGAGCGCCGGCCCGGACGGCCCGGACGCCACCGAGGTCGGCGACACCTTCAAGAAGCAGCCGCACTGAGCGCAGGCGACACCCCGGGCCGGGCGTGTTAGCTCAGGTTTGAGCATAAGCCCCCGCGCGAGCCCGCCTTGCCCTTCTTCCACGCCGGCCCCGCCCCGCGAGCCTCCGGCCCCCGCCGGGGCGGCCTGCGCGACGGGCTCGACCTGCGGCCGGGCATGAAGGTCGGGCTGCTGGGCGGCTCGTTCAATCCGGCCCATGACGGCCACGCCCATGTGGCCGGGACGGCCCTGCGGCGGCTGGGTCTCGACCGCGTCGTCTGGCTGGTCTCGCCGCAGAATCCGCTCAAGGACCCCCGCGACAGCGCCCCGCTGCCCGCGCGGATGGCCTCGGCGCGGGCGGCCGCGGCCCGCGCCGCCCACGGCCCGGCCATGATCGTCTCCGACGTCGAGAGCCGCATCGGCACGCGCTGGACCGTCGACACCCTGCGCGCCCTGATCGCCCGCCACCCCGGCGTGCGCTTCGTCTGGCTGATGGGCTCGGACAATCTGGCGGATTTCCATCGCTGGCGCGGCTGGACCGACATCCTGCGGCTGGCGCCGGTGGCGGTGATCGCCCGCCCCGGTTCCGAGCTGGACAGCCGCACCGCCCCCGCCGCCGCCCGCTTCGCCGCCGCCCGCGTCCCGGCCTCGAAGGCCCGGCTGCTGCCCTGTCTCGAGGCGCCGGCCTGGACCTACCTCACGGCCCCGCTCAACCCCCGCTCCTCGACCGTCCTGAGAGCCCGCGCACGGGCCGGCGGGGGCGCGGCGCGGCGCAACGCGTGACGCCCCGGCCCGTTTGTGCTAGACTGTCCCTTTAGTAATCTCCCTGGAGCCTTCCGCTGACCCCCTCGCCCGCGCACGATGCGCAAGACAGCGCCGTTTCCAACACGGCGCACGAGATGGACCCCATCGCGCCCATCCATTCCGAAGACGGTCCCCCGGATAACGGTCACCAGGCTCCCCTTCCCGTCGGCTCCACCCCGCTGGAACAGGCCATCCTGTCGCGTCTCGACGAGGACAAGGCGCAGGACATCGTCCTGATCGACCTGAAGGGCAAGAGCCCCATGGCCGACACCATGATCGTCGCTTCCGGCCGGTCGCACCGCCACGTCGGCGCCCTCGCCGACCACCTGCAGCGCACGCTCAAGGAACAGGGCCTCGGCCGCGTCAAGGTCTCGGGCCTGCCGCACTGCGACTGGGTGCTGCTCGACGCCGGCGACGTCATCGTCCACCTGTTCCGGCCGGAAGTCCGCGCCTTCTACAACATCGAGAAGATCTGGTCGGTCGACAGCGGCCACCGCGTCGACGCCCGCGCCTGACCTGACCGCATGAAGCTGGCCGTCATCGCCATCGGCAGGCCGGGGCGCGGCCCCGAGGCGACGCTGGCGGCGGACTACGCCGAACGGGCCACCCTGGCCGGCCGCGCGCTCGGCCTCGGCCCCCTCGACCTGATCGACCTCGAAGCGCGCAAGCCCGGCAAGGCGGTCGAGGCCGAGCTGATCCTCAAGGCGGCCGAGGGCGCGCACCTGATCGCCTGCGACGAGCGCGGCAAGACCTTCTCCAGCCGCGCCTTCGCCGACCACATCGCCATGCTGCGCGACCGGGGCGAGCGCCGGCTGGCCTTCGCCATCGGCGGCGCCGACGGGCTCGACGACAGCGTCCGCGCCGCCGCCGCCTCGACCCTCGCCTTCGGCCCCCAGACCTGGCCCCACGCCCTCGCCCGGGCCATGCTGGCGGAACAGCTGTATCGCGCCGTGACCATCCTGGCCGGATCGCCCTATCATAGGGACTGATGCGCCCGGCCGCCCTCGCCCTGCTGTTCGTCCTGACCGCCCTGCCCGTCGCCGCCGCGGCGCCGCAGACGGCCGAGGTCGACCGTCTGCGGGCCGAGTTCCGCGACGAACAGGCCCGCGCCCGGCGGCTGCGCGCCGAAGCCGCCGACGCGGCCGCGGAAATCGCCCGCCTGGAACGCGAGCGGGCCGCGCTCGGGGCCGACGTCGCCGCGGGGGACCGGACCATCTCCGCCCAGCGGGCCCGCCTGAAGGAGCTGAGCGGGCGCGAGGCGGCGCTGGTCGCGCGGCTGTCGCTGGCGCGCGGGCGTCAGGCCCGGCTGCTGTCGGCGCTGCAGATGATGAGCCGCCGCCCGCCGCCGCCCCTGCTGGTGCCGGCCGACCAGGCCGTCGACACCGTCCGCGCCGCCATCCTGATGCAGGCCATGGCCCCGGAGCTCCAGGCGCGGGCCCGCGTGCTGGCGGACCAGCAGACGGAGATCACGCGCGTCCGCAGGCTGGCCGCCCTCAACAGCGAAGCCCTGTTCACCGCCGAGAGCGCCCAGGGCGACCGCCGCGCCCGGGCCGAGGCCCTCGCCGCCCGCCAGACGCGGCTGCGAGCCGTCCTGCGGGCCGAGGCCGAAACCGCCGAGCGGGCCGCGCGCGCCCTCGAGGCCCGATTGCTCGCGCTCG
>NZ_DASWTO010000044.1:0-8255 GCF_036402095.1 Brevundimonas sp.
TGCGGACGCGCTGGTCGCCCAGGGCGTCAACGGCGGCGTCATCTCGCTCGACGGCAAGGGCGAAACCCAACTGGCCCGCCCGACCGCCGACGGCGTTCGCGAGCCCCTCAACCGCCGCGCCACCATCGGCATCAACTTCTAGGACGGTTCATCCGGGCGCTGCACGAGGCGCCCGGATCAGCCTCCCGGAAGGCCGAACGGCCAATGACTGCAGCACCGCCGGTCCCTCACGGGGCCGGCGGTCTTGTTTTGGCCGGCCATCGGGTGAACCATCCCGCCGCGGCCGCCGATATTCGATGTGCGGCGCCCGCGCGGAGGTACCGATGTCCAGTCGCCCGCTCCTCAGCCTCGTCCTTCTGAGCCTCGCCGCGTGCTCTCCCGGCGCGCCGGCGGAGAGCGCCCCCTCCGGGGCGTCCCGGCAGGGCGACAGCGGTCGCCGCGAGACGGCTGTCTTCGCCGGCGGCTGCTTCTGGTCGGTCGAGGCCAATTTCGAGGCGATTCCGGGCGTCGTGGCGGCTGTGTCCGGGTTTGCCGGCGGGACCACGGCCAATCCGTCCTACGACCAGGTGGTGCGGGGTGGAACCGGCCATCTCGAAGCCGTCCAGGTGACCTTCGATCCGGCCCGGATCAGCTATCGCCAGCTGGTCGACCGGTTCTGGTTGACCATCGACCCCACCGACCCGGACGGGCAGTTCTGCGATCAGGGGCCCTCCTATGCGACCGCCGTCTTCGCCAGTCCGGCCCAGAAGGCGGCGGCCGAGGCCTCGCGCCGCGTCGCGGCCGCGCGGATCGGGCCGACGCGATTCGTCACCCCGATCCGCGACGCCGTGCGGTTCTGGCCCGCCGAGGCCTACCATCAGGACTTCGCCCGGCGGAATCCGGTGCGCTACGGCGGCTACAGCCGATTCTGCGGCCGCGCCGCGCGACTGCGCGCTGTCTGGGGCTGAAAATCCGGCCAGGCGTTCGTCCGGGAGCGGATGATTTCATCCATCCACAGGCAATCCGCCCACAGCGGTGTGTCTCCCGCGCCACCCGCACGGACTGTCATATCACTGTCACACGAATGTCGTCCCAGTTTCCGATGGGGCCCGTAGAGGGAGCGGGATTTCAGCCGGCCGAGGCCGGACAGTGGGCGCTTGCGCTCTTATTCATCGGGGATTGATGACAATGACGAACCGCAAACGCGTGTTCTGGGCGACGACCGCCCTCTTTACCGGCCTCCTGGGCGCCGGCGCCGCTTCCGCCCAATCGTCGGGCACGGTCGCGACCGAAGCCACGGAAGTCGAAACCGTCGTCGTCACCGGACAGCGCGGTCCGTTCAGCATCGACGGCGCCATCGTCGCCGAATCGGTCGCCAAGACCCGCTCGACCATCACCCAGGAGTTCATCGCCACCCAGACGCCGGGTCAGACGATCCTGCAGACCCTGAACCTGGTCCCCGGCCTGAACTTCGTGAACGGCGACCCCTACGGCAACTCGGGCGGCAACATCCGCATGCGCGGCTTCGACGGCAACCGCGTGTCCCTGACCTTCGACGGCGTGCCGCTGAACGACTCGGGCAACTACGCCGCCTACACCAACCAGCAGCTGGATCCGGAACTGATCTCGCGCGCGTCGGTCAACCAGGGCACCACGGACGTCGACAGCCCGACCGCTTCGGCCACCGGCGGCACGATCAACTACACGACGGCCCGTCCGCTCGAGGAGCCCGGCTTCCAGTTCAACCTCTCGGCCGGCGAGTTCGACTACAAGCGCGTCTTCATGCGCGCCGACTCCGGTGCGTTCGGCCCGTGGGACACCACCGGCTACTTCACCGTCTCCTACACCAACTACGACAAGTTCAAGGGCCCGGGCGAACTGGAGAAGACCCAGTACAACGGCAAGCTCTACCAGGACCTGGGCAACGGCAACTTCGCCAGCCTCTCGGCCCACTGGAACGTCAACCGCAACGCCTTCTACAACAACTTCATCAACAAGGCGCAGTTCGAGAGCGGCAACTACCTCGAGAACGACATCGCCTGCATCACCCCCGTCGCCGTCAACGGCACGGTGCAGAACGAAGGCACCCAGTCGACCCGCATTCTGTCGAACGGCACGGTCGCCACCGGCAGCTGCACCAACTACCACGGCATCCGCATCAACCCGTCGAACACGGGTAACCTGCGCGGCCAGTTCAGCTACGGCCTGACCGACAGCATCCGCTTCACCTTCGACCCGTCGTTCCAGTACACCATCGCCAACGGCGGCGGTTACGCCACCCTGCGCGAGACGGACAACACGCTCGATCACGCCGGCACCAACGCCACCGGCCCGGGCGTCGACCTGAACGGCGACGGCGACGTGCTGGACACCGTCGGCATCTACAACCCGTCGAACACCAACACCCACCGCTACGGCATCATCAGCTCCCTGATCTGGGATCTGAACGAGGATCACCGCATCCGCGCGGCCTACACCCTCGACTACGCCCGTCACCGCCAGACCGGCGAGGCCGTGCGCATGGGCCGCGACAGCGAGCCGGTGAACGTGTTCTCGGGCCAGGAGCGCTGGGGTGATCCGGACGCCGCCATCCGCGCCATCGACGGCTCGATCCTCCAGAAGCGCGACCGCTTCTCGATCGCCCAGCTGAACCAGATCGCTCTCGAGTATCGCGGCGATTTCTTTGAGGACCGGATCACCCTCAACATCGGCGCGCGGGCGCCCTTCTTCGAGCGTGACCTGAACCAGTACTGCTACTCGCAGGACGCCTCGTCGAACGTGCGCTGCACCAACGAGACGCCGACGCTGGTCCTGCCGAACGGCAACGTTCGCTTCGCCACCACCGGCACGACCGAGTACATTCCGCCGTTCTCGCAGACGGTGAAGTATGACGACGTCCTGCCGAACGCGGGCATCGTCTACCGCTTCGCCGAAGGCCACAGCGTCTACGCCAGCTACGCCGAGGGCATTTCGGTGCCGCGGACGGACAACCTGTATCAGCCGGCCCGCGCCGCTGACGGTTCGCTGAACTTCTCGACCGTGCAGCCGGAGACCACCAAGTCCACCGACATCGGCTACCGCTTCCGGAACGACCGCACCGTCGCCTCGATCGCGCTGTGGTGGACCGACTATCAGAACCGCATCGTTTCCTCGCGGGACAACGATCCGCTGTCGCCGTTCTTCGGCGAGTTCACCGAGCGCAACCTCGGTGCGGTGGAGCAGAGCGGCATCGACGCCCAGCTCGGCTATGAGGTCTCGGACCAGCTGACCGTCTACGCCTCGGCCTCGTACAACACGAGCGAGGTCCAGGACGATCTGGAGATCAACCCGGGCGTCTTCCTGCCGACCTCCGGCAAGAAGCTGGTCGAAACCCCGATGTGGACCTACGCGGGCCGCATCGACTGGGCGCCGACCTCGGACCTGTCCATCGGCTTCCAGGGCAAGTTCGTCGACGACCGCTTCACCAACGATGTGAACTCCGAGTCCTTCGACAGCTACACGGTGTTCGACGTCGACGCCCGTTACGACCTGACGGACACCTTCGGCATCCGCGACGCCTATGTGCAGCTCAACGTGACGAACATCTTTGAGGAAGAATACCTCGGCAACATCTCCACCGGGACCACGGGCAACCGGACGGCCTCGCTGGGCGCCCCGCGCACTGCGGTGATTTCGATCGGCACCAGCTTCTAAGCCGGTTCCATACGACTGAAGCCTCGGGAAGGGCGGTCCGGAAACGGGCCGCCCTTTCTGCATTCGGACCCTCCACGCCACCCGCGTGTTGAAGTCGGGTCCCGCCGTGTCTATCTGGCGCGGCTGCCTTCCGCCTTCGAGGACACCCCCGCTCCATGACCACGCCCGTCCCCGCCGAATGGTCGCCGCACCGCGCCATGTGGGTCGGTTGGCCCAGCCATGGCGAACTGTGGGAAGACAACCTCGAGCCGGCCCAGACCGAGGTCGAGGCGCTCGTGCGCGCGCTCGCCGGACCCGGCCGCGAACGGGTGCGCCTGCTGGTCGGCAAGCCGGAGGCCCTGAACGACGCCCGCGCGCGGTTCGCCAGTGTCGACAATGTGGAGGTCGTCGACGGCCGGTTCGGCGACATCTGGCTGCGCGACACCGGGCCGATCTTCGGCGAGGGCTCGGCCCGCGCCGCCGCCTTCCGCTTCAACGGCTGGGGCGGCAAGTACGAGCTCGAGCACGACGACACGGTGGCAGGTCAGATCGGCGAGGCCGCGGGCATCCCGCTGGACCGTCACGATTTCATCCTGGAAGGCGGGGCGCTGGACCATGACGGGCAGGGCACGGTCCTGACCACGCGCCAGTGCCTGCTGAACCCCAATCGCAACGCCGGCTGGACCGAGGCGGCGGCCGAGGCCGCGCTCGCCGACTCCCTCGGCGCCCGCAAGGTGTTGTGGCTGGGCGACGGCCTGCTCAACGACCATACCGACGGCCATGTCGACAATCTGGCCCGGTTCGTCGCCCCGGGCGTCGTGGCCTGCCCGGTGGCCTGGGGCCGCGGGGACCCGAACGACGACGTCTATGCGGAAGTGGCGCGGACGCTGTCCGGCATGACCGACGCCGAGGGCCGTACGATCCGCATCCTGCCGCTCCCGTCCCCGGGCTTCGTCGGCGACGAGGACGAGAAGCCGGTCCCCGCCAGCCACATGAATTTCCTCATCGCCAACGGCGCGGTGATCGTGCCGACCTACGGCGACAACCGGGCCGCCGACCTCGTTTGCCAGGGTCTCAAGACGGTCTTCCCCGACCGCGAGATCATCCCCCTGTCGTCCATCGCCATCCTTTCCGGCGGCGGATCCTTCCACTGCATCTCCCAGCAGGAGCCCGCCTGATGGCCCGCCAAGACGCGCGAATGATCTCCGTCGCCGCTCTCCAGACCTCCTACGGCGAGGATCTCCAGGCCAATATCGACAAGACCATCGCCCTGATCCGCGAGGCGGCCGGCAAGGGCGCGCAGGTCATTCTCCCCTCGGAACTGTTCCAGGGGCCGTATTTCTGCGTCAGCCAGGAAGAAAAATGGTTCGCCACCGCCCATCCGTGGCGCGAGCATCCCTGCGTGACGGCGCTGCAACCGGTCGCCGCCGAACTGGGCGTGGCCATCCCGGTCTCGATCTTCGAGCGCGAGGGGCCGCACTATTTCAACTCGATGGTCATGCTGGACGCCGACGGCTCGGCCATGGGCGTCTACCGCAAGAGCCACATTCCCGATGGGCCCGGCTATCAGGAGAAATACTACTTCCGGCCCGGCGACACGGGCTTCAAGGTCTGGAACACGCGCCACGGCCGCATCGGCGTCGGCATCTGCTGGGACCAGTGGTACCCCGAAACCGCGCGGGCGATGATGCTGCAGGGCGCCGAGGTGCTGTTCTACCCGACCGCCATCGGCTCCGAGCCGCACGACAAGGAACTGGACACCGCCGATCCGTGGCGGCGCGCCATGCAGGGCCATGCCGTGTCAAACGTGGTGCCGGTGGTCGGGGCCAATCGCACCGGGGCGGAATACGCCACCGACGTCGGTCAGGTCTTCTACGGCTCGTCCTTCATCGCCGACCATCGCGGCGACCTCGTCGAGAGCCTGGGGCGGGATGAAGAGGGCGTGCTGGTCCACGCCTTCGACCTCGACTACATCGACCGCCATCGGGCCGCCTGGGGCTTCTTCCGCGACCGGCGCACGGACCTTTACGGCTCTCTCGTCAGCCCGCGTCCGGCCTGAGCCCCAGCGCCCGGCGTTCGGCGGCGCAGGCGGGACTGCCCAGTCCCTCCGCGCGCGCCGCCGCGACCTCCGTCCGGGCGGCTTCCAGATCGGCGTGGAAGTCCGGCGACGCCGCCGCCTGCTCATAGACAGCCTGTCCCAGCCGAAGTCCGTCCTCCACGTCCGACGGCCAGTTCATGGCGCAGACCGCGCGGCTCATCCCGATCTCGCGTCCCATGGCGCGGGCGGCTTCGGCCTGATCCGGCGCAAGGGCCGCGAACAGCTCGCCATAGGCCGCGCCCGCCACGGCTCCCGCCGCGGGCCACGACCCCCCGGATCGCTGCTCTTCGGTCACCCTCTGGCAGGCGCGGCGCGAGGAATCGACGGCGATCGGCCGGGGTCTCGGCCTGGCCGCGGCCAGCCGGGCGCTCAGGGATGCGGAATCGACCAGCAGCCGGGTCATGATCCGGGTCAGGGCCGGACGGGGTCGCTCCGCCAGCCGTGTCCCCAGCACGCAGTCGAAATGCTGGGCCGCTTCCGGCGGGCGAAGCTCGACGTGGAGGGTGGCCATCCACCAGCGGTCGGTATCCTCCAGCCCGCGCAGCGCGCCGGAGGCCGCCGCGTCGCCACGATCCCGCCAGCCGCCGGCCTGGACGGCCAACGCCTCCATGCGGGCAGGGGGGAGGTAGCCGGGGGGCGCCCCTGCGGGCGGTGGGGCGGTGACGCCGGCGCAGGCGGTCACAAGCGTGCAGGCGGCCAGGGCGGCCGCCGGTCTCACCGGCCGGCGGTCCAGCTCAGCTGCACGCTGGTCGGCTCGCCCTCGACCCGGGTGGCGACAACGCTCAGATTCTGTCCGCGGCCGTCGGCGCCCCCGGCTCCGTAGCCCATCGAATTGCCGCGGTTCATCGTGTTGATCGACTTCAGGCCGGCCGCTTCCGCCCGCTGGCGGTAGAAGGCGATCACCTCGGCGGGGCTGGCCTGCGTGGTGAAGGCGACGATGCCGCCGGGGCCGTCCGAGCCCTGCGCCACAGTGGCCGGCTCCTGCGGAACGCCTCCCGGATAGATCACGGCGAACGGCGGCGCGCCGTCCGCCGCGGGTACGGCGCCGGCTCCGCCCGAGGGCGGCGTCGGCGCGATGCGGGCGGCGGCCTCCGCGGCCGGGGCCGCGGCGGTGTCGGCGGCGGCCGCCGGCTCCGCGTCTTCCTCGACCGGCGAGGGCTCTCCGCACCCGGCCAGTATCATGGCCCCCATGATGGCGGTGGCCGCAAGACTGCGCTTCATCCCTTGGTCGTCCCTGAAAAAGACTGTGTTGTTGGCTTCACCGTGGCGCAAGCCTGCGGCGGCGGCAAGGCGGGTTCGCGCCCCGCGGGGGGCGCGAAATGACACGGGGTTCAGCCGGTCGCCGCGTCGGCCTCGTCGCCCGCCTCCGGCTTGCCTTCCGCAGGGTCGGCCGCGGGGCCGCCGAAGTCCGCCCCGGTATTGTTGATCGGCTGATCCGGATCGGTCCCGGCGGGCGGGCGGGGGGCCGCGGACCGCATGCCCTCGCTGGTCAGACTTTCGTTGATCCGGTCCTGGTCCGGATCGATCTCCGAGCCCGTCGCCGCGCCGCCCTGCAGCGAGCCGGCCCGGGTGTCCGAGCCCATGCCGCTGCCGGAAACCGCCTCGGTCAGGGCGTCCGGTGTGCGGCCCAGGTCGGGCTTCTCGCCCATGTCGTCGGCCTCGCGGGCGTCTTCGGTCTGCTGCGGGTGTTGCTGCTGGGTCATGGCGAACTCCTTCGTGCGGGTAAGCGAACCGCCGCGGGACCGGTTCCGCCATGATCCTCCGCCGGGGGTCTGGGCACGAAAAAGGGCCGGGATGCGCTCCCGGCCCTCGTCGTGTCAGCCTGTGGGAAGCGTCCTACTTCCCGAACAGCTTGGCCCAGCGGCGCTTGTCGCGGTTCTTCCACGCCCCGCGGTGATAGGCGTCGGAACCGATCAACGGCACGACGGTGGTGGCTTCGGCGAAGACCATCTGTTCGTGGGTGGTCTGCACCTTGCCCCACGACGCGGCTTCCTTGAGCGTCGACGACGAGCAGGCCCCGTCGCGCACGTCGGCCACGGTGATCTGCACGGCGTAACGGTGCATCTCGGCCTCGACGCCGAGAATCTCGGCGCAGACGACGGTGTCCTGGGCGAAATTCTTCGGCACGCCGCCGCCGACCATGAACAGGCCGGTGACGCCCGCCGCGATCTTGATGTCGGTCAGTTCGCGGAAGTCGGCGATGGCGTCCAGCATCATATAGGGCTGGCCGGCGGCGGCCCGCTCCTTCTGGTGCTTGACCAGGCCGAAGCCGGCCGAGGAGTCGACGAAGGCCGGGCAGAAGATCGGCACGCCTTCTTCATAGGCGGTCTGGATCAGCGAGCCGGGCTTCTTCGCGTTGCCTTCCGACAGCCACTTGCCCATCTCCCAGATGAACTCGCGCGAGGAATAGCCGCGCGGCTCCAGCCGGTTGGCGATCTCCAGGATGGTGTGGTCGCAGGCCTGGAGCTCTTCCTCGTCGATATAGGTGTCGTAGATCCGGTCGATG
>NZ_DASWTO010000045.1:0-11872 GCF_036402095.1 Brevundimonas sp.
AGATCGCCGACCACGCCCCCGCCCAGCGCGACCACCACGTCCTTGCGATCCAGCTGGAAGGCCAACATCCGGTCGATCACCCGCTCCAGTTCGCTGAACGACTTGGACGCCTCGCCCGCCGGCACGGTCAGCAGGCGTCCGTGAACGCCCACCGCCTTCAGCGACGCCAGCGCCGCCTTGCCATGCAGCCGGCCGACGGTCTCGTCGGTGATGACCACGGTCCGCCCCTGCGCCAGCGGGGCCACGCGCGCGCCCAGCTCCGCCAACAGCCCGTGGCCGACGACCACTTCATAGGGGCGAAAGCCGCCGCCCGAGACCGGCACGGTCGTCGTCACGCCTTCATCTCCGGCTCATGGGCGGTGAAATGGGCCTGCAGGGCCTCGTATATCGCCTCCACCGCCTGCGCGTGGGCCCCGCCCGCCACGTCGACGGTCAGGTCCGCCGTCTCGTAGATCGGGTAGCGCACCTCGGCCATGGCCTTCAGCGCGGTCAGCGGATCGCGTCCGCGCAGCAGCGGCCGGGTGTCGCGTCGCTGCACCCGCTGCGCCACCGTTTCCAGATCGGCCCGCATCCACACCGTCACCGCCCGCTCCTTCAGCAGGGCGTGGGTGTCCGGGTTCAGGATCGCACCGCCGCCGGTGGCCAGGACCATGCGGGGACCCTCCAGCAGCCGCTTCATCACCCGCGCCTCTCCGGCGCGGAATTCCGACTCGCCCAGCCGGGCGAAGATGTCCGACACGGTCATGGCCGCCGCCGCCTCGATCTCGATGTCGCCGTCCGCGAAGGGCAGGTTGAGCCGCTTGGCCAGCCGCCGCCCCACCGTCGATTTCCCCACCCCCATCAGCCCGACCAGCGCTATGGTGCGGCGATGAACCGGAATCAGGCCGGCCCCCGTAACGACCTCGCTCATGACCGGCCTCGCGGGAGGCGGGAGGATGGCGGCGGAACGGGCGGCGGCAGGCAAGGCGTCATGACCCGACCACCCTTTACACCAGGCGCCGCCGACGCAAAGCGGTCCCGCGCATGAGCACGCCCCAGGTCGAGGCCTTTCTGGAAATGATGTCGGTCGAGCGCGACGCCTCGCCCCACACCCTGTCGGCCTATGGGCGCGATCTCGCCGACGCCGAAACCGCCCTGTCCGGCGGCCTGATGCAGGCCGACGAAGCCGCCGTCGAGGCCTGGTACGCCGGCCTCGGCGCGCGCGGCCTGTCCGCCGCCACCCAGGCCCGCCGCCGCTCGGCCGTGCGCCAGTTCTACCGCTTCGCGCTCGGCGAGGGTTGGCGGGCCGACGACCCCTCGCGCCGCCTTGATGCCCCGAAGCAGGGCCGCAGCCTGCCGAAGACCCTCAGCCGCGACGAGATCGAACGCCTGCTCGCCGCCGCCTCGGCCCGCGACGGCGCCGCCGGCCTGCGCCTCGACGCCCGGGTCGAGCTGGCCTACGCCTCCGGCCTGCGCGTTTCCGAGCTGCTCGGCCTGCGCGTCGAGGCGGTGCGCCGGGACCCGGCCTTCCTGATCGTCCGCGGCAAGGGCGGCAAGGAACGCCTCGCCCCGCTCAACACCTCGGCCCGCGAGGCCGTGAAGGCGTGGCTCGTCGCCCGCGACGCGGCCCGGCCGGAGAAGGCGCCCGACAGCCCCTGGCTGTTCCCCTCGTCGTCCTCGAAGGGCCACCTCACCCCCCGCCGCTTCGCCCAGCTTCTGGACCAGTCCGCCGTCGACGCCGGCGTCGATCCCGCCCGGGTCAGCCCACACGTCCTGCGCCACGCCTTCGCCACCCACCTGCTCGAGGGCGGCGCCGACCTGCGCGTGGTCCAGACCCTGCTCGGCCACGCCGACATCGCCACCACCCAGATCTACACCCACGTGGCGACCGACCGGCTCGCCCGGGTGGTCCGCGACAAGCATCCCCTGGCGCGCGACGACTGAACCCCGCTTGCTCCCCGGCGTTGACCCCACTAGGTTCCGCCGCCTTCCGTTGCGCTGAGACGCGCGCCTGTTCCGGACGCCTGATGGCCACCCACTACCTCGAATTCGAGAAGCCCATCGCCGATCTCGAGGCGAAGATCGAGGAGCTGAACCTGCTCTCCTCGACCTCCGGCTCGTTCGACGCCGAGGTCGAGGGCCTGCGCAAGAAGGCCGAGCAGCTGCGCCGCAAGACCTACGCCTCGCTCGACCCGTGGATGAAGACCATGGTCGCCCGCCACCCGCAGCGGCCGCATTTCGTCGACTTCGTCGAGGGCCTGTTCACCGACTTCGTCGAGCTGAAGGGCGATCGCCAGTTCGGCGACGACCAGGCCATCCTCGGCGGCCTCGCGCGGTTCCGGGGCGCGCCCGTCGTGGTCATGGGCCACGAGAAGGGCCACGACACCCAGACCCGGCTGACCCACAATTTCGGCATGGCCCGCCCCGAGGGCTACCGCAAGGCGGTCTGGCTGATGGACCTGGCCGAACAGTACGGCCTGCCGGTGCTGACCTTCGTCGACACGGCCGGCGCCTATCCCGGCCTCGGCGCCGAGGAGCGCGGCCAGGCCGAGGCCATCGCCCGGTCGACCGAGCGCTGCCTGACCCTGGGCGTGCCCTCCATCGCCACCGTGACCGGCGAGGGCGGCTCCGGCGGGGCCATCGCCATCGCCGCCGCCGGCCGGGTGCTGATGCTCGAGCACTCGATCTACTCGGTCATCTCGCCCGAGGGCGCCGCCGGCATTCTGTGGCGCGACGGGGCCCGCGCCCGCGACGCCGCCATGGCCATGAAGATCACCGCCCCGGACCTGCTCGAGCTGAAGATCATCGACCGGATCATCCCCGAGCCGACCGGCGGCGCCCACGCCGACCCCGCCGCCGCCATCGCCGCCGTCGGCGACGTGCTGGCCGAGGAGCTGGCGACCCTGTCCGCCCTCTCCCCCGAGCAGATCCGCCAGGCCCGGGCCGACCGGTTCTACGCCATCGGCCGCATGGGCTGAGGCTTTCGTTAACCCTTCGGCGAGGGTTGTCCGACTACGCCTGTCTCCATGCTGAGTTGCAGTGGGCGACTCGGCTGGAGTCCGTTCCGAATGAGCGCCGTCGGCGAGGCCCTGCGCGAGAGCGCCATCATCAATCTGACCGGCGCCGTCACCATGGTGGTGGATGACTCCGCCTTCGCCGCCGACATCACCACGAGCGCCCTCCTCGGCTTTGGCATCAAGACCCGCTACTCGATGCGCAGCGCCGCCGAGGCGATCGACATCCTTCGCGAGGCTGAGGTCGACCTGCTGGTCGTGGACTGCGAGATGCCGGACATGGACGGCTTCGAACTGGTGCACTGGCTGCGCCGATCGGGTCCGCCGAACGCCTTCGTTCCGGTGATCATGACCGCCGGCCACATCCGCCGTTCGATGGTCGTCAAGGCGCGCGACTGCGGAGCCAATTTCGTCATCACCAAGCCGTTCAGCGCCGCCAGCCTGCTGGAGCGGATCGTCTGGGTCGCCCGCGACGGCCGGCCCTTTCTCGAGGTCGGGGAGTATTTCGGCCCGGACCGGCGCTTCCGCGACATCGCGCCGTCGGGCGAGGAACGCCGAAGCGACGTGATCCGCCGGGTCCAATTCGAGGCCGAAAAGGCGGCCGCCCTCGCGGAGGCGGGCCAGTGACGGTCATCACCCACAACCGGCGCGCCTCGCGTCTGGCGAAGATGATCGACAGCGCCGGCGGCGTCAGCGTCGGCGTCGCCCTGGCCCAGGCCCGGGAGAACATCGCGCGGCTGCGCGGCAAGGGCCTGGAAGAGGTCACGCGCCACATCGACGATCTCGTCGCCCTCGAGGCGCCCGCCGACCCGGAGGCGACGATCCGCAGCCTCCAGCAGATCTATCGCTCCGCCAACCACATCATCGACGCCGCCGCCCCGTTCGATCTCGAGGAGATCTACGCCGTGGCCATCAGCCTGTGCGACATGGTCGATCGCGCCTCGGCCGAAGACGGCGCCTTCGACTGGCGGATCATGGACGTCCACATCCAGTCCTTGCGGCTGCTGAACACCCTGCCCACCGCGGCCGCCGAACGCGCCGAGGTGACCGCCCATCTGTCGCGGATGGTGGCGACGAAGTTCGGCTGACGGCCGGGCGTCAGGCCGGCTGCCGCTCCGTCCGCGCGCCCCGGGTCTGCTTGCGCCACAGCGCCGCATATTCCCCGCCCTGCCGCGCCACCAGCTCGTGGTGGGCGCCCCGTTCGACGATGCGCCCGGCCTTGAGCACCAGGATCTGGTCGGCGTCGGCGATGGTCGACAGCCGGTGCGCCACCACCAGGGTGGTCCGGCCGGTCCGCGCCCGCCGCAGGGTCTTCTGGATCGCCGCCTCGGTGCGGCTGTCCAGGGCGCTGGTGGCTTCGTCGAGAATCAGGATGCAGGGATCGGCCAGCAGGGCGCGGGCGATGCCGACCCGCTGGCGCTCGCCGCCGGACAGCTTGAGTCCCCGTTCGCCCACCATCGTGTCGAGGCCCTGCGGCAGGGCGCGGATGAATTCGTCCAGCTCGGCCGCGTCGGCCGCCGCCCAGATCGCCGCCTCGTCCGCATCGGGACGGGCGAAGCCGATGTTTGCGCGGATGGTGTCGTTGAACAGGGCCACGTCCTGCGGCACCAGCGCCACCGCCGCCCGCAGCGATTCCTGGGTCACCCGGCGCACGTCGACGCCGTCGATCAGCACCGCCCCCTCCTGCGGGTCGAGCAGCCGCAGGGCCAGTTTGACGATCGTCGACTTGCCTGACCCGGACGGTCCGACCAGCGCCGTCGTCGTCCCCGGAGGCGCCACGAAGCTCACGCCTTCCAACCCGTTGGCCCGGGCGTCGTGACGGAAGCCCACCCGCTCGAAGGCGAGGGCCGCGCCGCGCGTATCGACCGGACGCGGCAAGGGCTGGGCGTCGGGGGCGTCGGCCACCTGCGGCGTCTGACGCGTCACCTTCAACATCTCTTCCATGTCTATGAAGGACTGACGGATTTCCCGATAGGCGAAGCCCAGAATGTTCAGCGGCGCATAGAGGCTGATCATGATCAGCACGGCGGCCATGACGTCGCCCGGCCCCATCCGTCCGGCCGCCGCCTCGAAGCCGGCCATCACCGCCATCACGGCGAGGCCCAGGTTCATGATCACCGCCTGCACGATGTTCAGCAGGGCCAGCGAGCTGTTGGCCTTCAGCGCCGCCCGCGTGTAGTCGCCCAGCGCCATGTCATAGGCTCGCGCCGCCCGCGCCTCGGCTCCGAACGACTTGACCGTCTCATAGTTGAGCAGGGCGTCCACCGAGACGCCCGCCGCCTGGGTGTCGGCCGCGTTCATCTCTCGCCGGTGTTCGATCCGCCAGTTCGACAGGGCGAAGGTGGCGACGGCGTAGATCGCCACCACGGCGACGGCCACGGCGCCGAATCGCCAGTCGTAGGCCCCGGCCAGGACCCCCGCCGCCAGCACCAGCTCGACCCCGGTCGGGATCAGGTTGAAGGCGAGGATGCGCATCAGGAAGTCGACCGCCCGCGCGCCCCGGTCCATGGTCCGGGACAGCGAGCCCGAACGCTTGGTCTGGTGGAAATCGAGCGACAGGCTCAGGGCGTGGGCGAAGGTCTCGGTGGCCGCCGTCCGCTGGGCCGCCGAGCGCACCGGCGCGAACACCACGTCCGACGCATTGGGCGCGATGGCGGACAGCAGCCGCACGAAGGCCCAGCCGAGCGCGAAGGCCCCGAAGCCCCACGCCATTCCCGCCGCCGCCCCCTGCCCCGCCGCCAGCCGGTTCACGGCCGCGCCCAGCACCAGCGGCGCCAGCACGCCCAGGGCCTTTCCGCCCAGGGTCATGCCGATGGCCCCGAGCAGGCGCGGATACAGCTGCGGCGCATTGGACCGCCGCACCAGCCGCATCAGATCGAGCATGGCCCGCCCGGTCGGCGGACCCTTCGGCGGGTCGGCCGGCGGCGGCCCCTGCGCCGCCTTCGCCGCGGAATCGCCCCGCCGTCCCGTCCGCTCGCCCAGTCTCGCCATGGGAGCCATATGGCCCCGCCCCGGCGGCTACGCAAAGGCCGGGTTCAGATACGTCCGGTCATCGAGGCCCAGATCAGCCGCAGCCGCTTCACCGGCTCGGCTTCCGCAGGGTCGCGCAGGGCTGCGTGGGCCACGGCCGGGAAGGCCGCCACCGGCAAGGCCCTGAGGGCCGCGCGCGCCTCTGGCCGGGCGGCGTGCGCTTCCGGCCTCCGGCCCGTCTGCGTCAGACCCCAGACCCGGGCTGCGCCGACGACGGCCGCCTCGCGCCCCGGCCCCACGAGCACGCGCACGGCGGTCTGCATCGGCCCGGCGTAGAAGGCGTCCAGATCATGCGGCTCGCCGTTCACCCGGCCGATGTGCGCCTCGATCAGGGCGTCGAACGGCGCCCGGTCCAGCCCGCGCCGGACCACCAGGTCGGTCAGCGCCTCCAGTACCGGATGCCCCTTGCGCGCCACGCCGGCGAACACCCCGTCCAGCTGCTCGCGCCACCAGGCGTAGCGCATCTCCGCCAGCAGGGGCTGGGTCACGCGCGCCGGAATGGCCAGCAGCTCGGCCTCGAACGCATACAGGGCGGTCAGGTCCGCCCGCGCCTGGGCGTCGGCCACGAACCGGCTGGACAGCCATCGGTCGGGATCGGCCGCGCGGAGCTGCTCGTCGAGGGAAGGGTTCACTCTCTGCCGCTTACTCCGGCGAAGGCCGGCCTCAAATGCGAAAACGCCGCGCCCGGAACAGGCGCGGCGTTTCCCTATGCCATTGCGGCGGCGGCGAGTCGCGATCCGCCCGCGCGGGACCTTAGCCAAACAGCGTCTGGTACATCGCCATCGACGTCAGCATCGGCAGCGACAGCAGCATGTTGATGCGGCTGGCCAGCATGGCGGTGCGCGCGGCCTTGGCCTTGGCGTCGTCCTCGACGACGACGATGCCCAGCGCCCGCTTCTGGTTCGGCCAGATCACGCCCCAGACGTTCAGGAACATGACGATGGCCAGCCACACGCCGATGCCCATCAGGGTGTAGCCTTTCTGATCCTCGGTCAGGCCGCCGACGAGGCCGAAGCTCAGCACCTCGACGGCGTAGGCGTGGCCGCGGCTGAAGGCCAGCGCCAGGCCGGCCAGCACCGTGGCCAGCGCCGACCAGCGGAACCAGAACAGGGCCTCGGGGGCGATATGCTTGCCGATGGCCGGCTTCAGCTCGGCCGGGATCGACGGCATGACCCGGATCTGGACGAAGTTGAAATACCACAGCAGGCCGATCCACAGGATGCCGGCGAAGACGTGGGTCCAGCGGAACACCGCCTGCCAGAAAATCATGTCGAAGCCGCCCGGCGCGACGCTGCCGAAGGCGTAGATCATCACCCCGGCCAGCACGAGGCTGAGCAGGACGGTGGTGCGGAAGTTGGAAAGCAGATTGCCCATGTCGATCGCCCCTCCCAGAGCGTTTCGGGAAAACCGCGGCGACAGACGCGCCGCGAGAATCGTTGAAGCGCGACCATAGCGCCGCGCTCCCGCGACAAAAACCGAAAGACTGTAGGGGCTTTGCCGCCTTACGGCCGGCTCGCCATACCCAGCTTGACCGGACGGGCGTCGTCGGCCGCACCGCCGCGCTTGACGCCCCACAGCAGAATGATCGGCGCGCCGACGTAGATCGACGAATAGGTGCCGACGACGATGCCGAACATCAGGGCGATCGAGAAGCCGAACAGCGTCGGTCCCCCGAGCAGGGCCAGCGCCGCCAGAACCATGACCGCCGTGAAGCCGGTGATGATGGTCCGCGACAGGGTCTCGTTGATCGACAGGTCGATCACCTCGCGCAGGGGCATGGTCTTGTACTTGCGCAGGTTCTCGCGAAGGCGGTCGAACACCACGACGGTGTCGTTCATCGAATAGCCGATCACCGTCAGGATGGCGGCGACCATGTTGAGGCTGAACTCCAGCCGCATGACGACGATCAGGCCGAACACCAGGATCACGTCGTGCAGCAGGCCGGCCACGGCGCCGAAGCCGAACTGGGGTTCGAACCGGAACCAGATGTAGGCGAACATCAGCACGACCGCGAGGCCGAGCGCCATCAGGCCTGACTGAAACAGTTCGCCGGACACCTTGGAGCCGACCACGGCCACGCCGGAATAGGTCACATCGCCAATGGCGCTCGAGACCGCGGCCTCGACCTGACGCACGACCTGCGTCTGGTCCTGTCCCTCGGGAATCTGGAAGCGCAGCAGGGCGGTGGAGCCGTCGTTCACGTCGGACTCCAGCCGGGCGATGCCCTGCACCTGCACGTCGCCCAGACCCAGTTCGTCCACGGCGCCGCGCAGTTCCTCAAGATCGATCACCTGACCGGCGGGCTTGGCGACCTCCATCGAGGCGCCCCCGCGGAAGTCGATGCCCATGTTCAGGCCGGGATAGAAGACGCCGATCAGCGAGGCGATCACCAGCACCGCCGACAGTCCGGCGGCGTATTTGGCGAAGGCGACGAAATGCAGGTTCGTCTTGACCGGCAGCAGTTTGATGAGGGGCCATCCACGCATCGCCATCACTCCGCGATCGGCAGTTTTTTGGGCTTGGCGAGCTTGAGCCACCACGCCAGTCCGACCTGTGCGACCAGAACGGCCGACAGCATCGAGGTGAAGACGCCGATGGTCAGCGTCCAGGCGAAGCCGCGCACCGGCCCGGCCCCGAACATGAACATGATCAGCGCCGCCACCAGGGTCGTCAGGTTGGCGTCGATGATGGTGCCCATGGCCTTGTTGAAGCCGGCGTCGAGCGAGGCGATCACGGACCGCCCGGCCCGCGCCTCGTCGCGCATCCGCTCATAGATCAGCACGTTGGCGTCGACCGCCACGGCGAACGTCAGCACCAGGCCGGCGATGCCGGGCAGGGTCAGGGTCGCGCCGGTCATCGACATGGCGGCGATGATCAGCAGGCCGTTCAGAAGCAGGCCGATCACCGAGATGCCGCCGAACAGGAAGCCGTAGGCCAGCAGCATGAAGGCGATGATGATGGCGAAGCCGATGGCCGTCGACAGCGCGCCCGCGGCCACCGCGTCGGCGCCCAGTTCGGCGGTGACGGTGCGGCGCTCCTCGACCTTCAGCGGCGCCGGCAGGGCCCCGCCGTTGAGCAGGTTCACCATCTCCGAGGCTTCCTGCATCGAGAAGACGCCCTCGATGATGCCCGAGCCGCCGGTGATGGCGCTCTTGATGTTGGGCGCCGAAATGACCTTGCCGTCGAGGATGATCGCGAACGGCTTGCCGATGTTGGCGGCCGTGGCCTCGCCAAAGCGCCGCGCGCCGGCCCCGTCGAAGCGGAAGCCGATGGCCGTCTGGTTGTTCTGGTCGACGGTGACCTCGGCCTTGGTCAGGTTCTCGCCCGAGACCAGCACCCGCTTCTTGACCAGATAGGGGACGCCGTTCGCGTCGGGAACGACCTCGGCGTCCGGCGGCGGGAAGCCGGCCAGCGCCTCCTCGACCGAGTTCTCGACGTCGACCATCTGGAAGGTCAGCTGCGCCGTCTGTCCCAGCACGCGTTCCAGCTGGGCCGGATCGCTCTCGCCCGGGGCCTGGATGACGATGCGGTCGGCGCCCTCGCGGGTGATCGACGGTTCGCGGGTGCCGAGGCTGTCGATCCGGCGGCGCACCACCTCGATCGACTGGCTGACGGCGTCGGAGGCCATGGAGTCCATGGCCTGCTGGGTGAAGGCGTAGCGGATGCGGTCCTCGCCCTGGCGCTGCACGGTGCGGTCGGCGACCGTGCCGGCGCCCCCGCCAGCGGCCAGCGGACGCATCGCCTCCAGCGCCCGGTCCATCGTCGCCGGATCGGCCAGGGTGACCACCACGCCCGAGCCGTCCTGGCTGATGTTCGAGAGGGCGACCTGCGCCTCCTCAAGCGCCGTGCGCGCGTCCTCGCCGAGGTTGGTCAGACGCTTGGCGCGCATCGCCGGCACGTCGACTTCCAGCAGCAGGTACGATCCGCCCTGCAGGTCCAGACCGAGGTTCAGCCCCTTGCTCGGCAGCCAGCCCGGCAGCGCCTCCCGCTGGGCGGGCGTCAGCATGTTCGGATAGGCGAACAGCACCCCGAACACGAACGACAGGGCGAGAAGGACGACCTTCCAGCGCGACAGATGGATCATGAGGGCTTCCCCGACCTTTCAGAGCGTGTGGGTCAGGCCTTGGTGACTTGCTTGGTGTCGTTGGCCGCGACGCCGGTGCGGTCGCGCACCTGGGTGATCATCGCCTTGATGACGCGGACGTTCACGCCCTGGGCGATCTCGACCATGGCCTCGTCGTTCTCGACGCGGGTGACCTTTCCGATCATGCCGTTCGACAGCACCACCGTGTCGTTGCGCTTCAGGCCGGCGACCATCTCGCGGTGGGCCTTGGCCTGCTTCATCTGCGGCCGGACCAGCAGGAAATAGCCCATCACGCCGATCGCGATGATCGGCGCGAACTGGATGATCATGGCCATCAGGCCGCCGTCGGTGGGAGTCATCGAGCGTTCTCTGGATACCGGGCCCCGCGGCGCCCTGAAAATGAGGCGCGGAACCTAGGGCGCGTCGCCCGACATTGCAACGCGCCGCCTCGGCGGAACCCGTCGCCTGCGTCAGCGCGGCAACACGCTCAGCGGATCGATCGCCGTCGGCTCGTCGCCGCGCATGCGCCAGGTCTCGAAATGGATCGAGGGCCGCCCGTCGCCGGCGGTCGTGCCGACCGTGCCGATGGCCTGTCCCGCCTGCACGTCGTCGCCGTCGCGCACCGTCGCCGTGCCCAGATGCCCATAGACCGATCGCCAGCCGTCGCGGTGCACCACCAGCACCGTCAGCCCCTGCCCGGCGAGGTCGTCGCCGACATAGCCGACCCGGCCCGCCGCCGCCGCCCGCACCTCGGTCCCCGCCGGCGCGCCGATGTTCACCCCGTTGTTGCGTTCGCCCATGCCGACCGGACCGAAGCGGCGCAGGATGTCGCCCCGCACCGGCCAGTCCAGCGTCACCGTCGTCGAGGCCGGGGCCTCGCCCACCGGACCGGCCGTGGCCGCCAGCTCGCGCGGCGGCGGCGGCGTGGCGAGGTCGGCCGGCGGCGGCGGAGGCGGAGGCGGCGGCGTCCCGCCATCGGCCACAAGGACTCCGCTCGGCGAGGGGCCCGTCGCATAGGGATCGCCGCCGATGTCGACCGCGTCGGCCGGCAGCACGATGCGCTGGCCCGGCGACACATCCGCCCTGGGGCCCAGATTGTTCAGATCGATCAGCGTCTGCACCGGCGTCTGGAAGCGCCGCCCGATGCCCGAGATCGTGTCGCCCGGCTGGATTTCATAGCTGGCCCCGGCCGCGACGGCCGTCCCGCTCCGCGCCGGCGGCGGGGGACTGGCGAAGCCCTCGCTGGCCGGTCCGGCCGCCGGGACCGGCCCGGACGCCGGCGGGTCGTAGCGCGGCGTGGTCCCGACCGGCGCGTCCAGCGAGCCGCCCTCGATCTCGCTCACCGGCGCGGTCGCCGGCGGCGGCGCCTCATAGGCCGGATTGGTCGGTCCGCGAACGCCCTCTCCGCTCGGCGCGGGCGCCGCGGCGGCGACCGGATAGGCCGGCTGGCGCACCGGCGCCGGATCGGCGTGGATCGAATAGCGCGGCTCGGCCGGATAGCTGGCGCAGGCCGCCGTCAGGCTCATCGCCCCCAGCACCGCCAGCGCCTTCAGCCCCGCCCTGATCCCGACCATGCGCCCGCTCCTCAAACTCGAATCCGCCCCTTCGGACCAGACCTGCTAAACCGCGCCAAAGTTGGGCGGGAAGGTTAACAGGAAGGCAACAGGCAGCAGGCATCAGGCAACAGGGATCACCAAAGAGTGGGCGTCGACGGCGGGACGCCTGCCCATCCTGTCAGCACTCACCGCCCGTCGCCTGCTGCCTG
>NZ_DASWTO010000046.1:0-16270 GCF_036402095.1 Brevundimonas sp.
TGCGGACGCGCTGGTCGCCCAGGGCGTCAACGGCGGCGTCATCTCGCTCGACGGCAAGGGCGAAACCCAACTGGCCCGCCCGACCGCCGACGGCGTTCGCGAGCCCCTCAACCGCCGCGCCACCATCGGCATCAACTTCTAAAAGAGTTGACGTCGGCGCCGCCTCCGGCCTTCGGGCCGGGGCGGGGCGGCACGGAAAAGACAGAGCCGCCGGTCCCTCACGGGGCCGGCGGTTTTGCTTTGGCGAGGGCCGCGGGCGGGGCGGGGTGGTCAAAGTCCGGCCCGCCCGCTATCTCCCGGCCACTGTCGAAAGGGGCGAACCCGCATGCGCGTCGCAATGATTGGAACCGGCTATGTGGGCCTGGTCTCAGGGGCCTGTTTCGCCGACTTCGGCCACGAGGTGACCTGCGTCGACAAGGATCCGTCCAAGATCGAACGGCTGGAGCGGGGTGAGATTCCGATCTTCGAGCCGGGGCTGGACGATCTGGTCGCCGCCAACGTGCGCGACGGGCGGCTGTCCTTCGCCCTGGACGGCGCCGAGGCGATCCGCACCGCCGACGCGGTGTTCATCGCCGTGGGCACCCCGTCGCGCCGCGGCGACGGCCATGCCGACCTGTCCTATGTCCACGCCGCCGCCGAGGAGATCGCCGGCCTGATCGAGGGCTTCACCGTCGTCGTCACCAAATCGACCGTGCCGGTCGGCACCGGCGACGAGATCGAGGCCATCATCCGCGCCCGCCGCCCCGACGCCGACTTCGCCGTGGTCTCCAACCCGGAGTTCCTGCGCGAGGGCGCGGCCATCGAGGACTTCAAGCGGCCGGACCGCATCGTGGTCGGCGCCGAGGACGAACGAGCCCAGGCCGTGATGCGCGAGCTCTACCGCCCGCTGAACCTGAACGAAACGCCGATCCTGTTCACCGGCCGGCGAACCTCGGAGCTGATCAAATATGCGGCCAACGCCTTTTTGGCCATGAAGATCACCTTCATCAACGAGATGGCCGACCTGTGCGAGAAGGTCGGGGCGGACGTGCAGCAGGTCGCTCGCGGTATCGGCCTGGACAACCGGATCGGCTCGAAATTTCTGCACGCGGGGCCCGGCTACGGCGGTTCCTGCTTCCCCAAGGACACCATCGCCCTGGTGCGCACGGCGGTCGATGCGGGGTCGCCGGTCCGGCTGATCGAGACGACGGTCGAGGTCAATGACGCCCGCAAGAAGGCGATGGCGGGAAAGGTGGCCGCGGCGCTGGACGGCGACCTCGCCGGCAAGACCGTCGCCCTGCTGGGTCTGACCTTCAAGCCCAACACCGACGACATGCGCGATGCCCCCTCGCTGGAGGTGGCGCCGGCCCTCATCGCCATGGGGGCGACCGTCCAGGCCTTCGACCCCGAAGGCATGGCCGAAGCGGCCCACCTGCTGCCGGGCGTGGTGTTCAAGGACGGCCCCTATGACGCCGTCGAGGGGGCGGACGTGGTCGTCATCCTGACCGAGTGGGATCAGTTCCGGGCGCTGGACCTGAACCGGGTCAAGGGCCTGCTGCGCCAGCCGGTGATGGTCGATCTGCGCAACGTCTACCGGCCCGAGGACATGCGGGCGCGCGGCTTCCGCTACGCCTCGATCGGACGCGCCTAGGGCAGGGACGCGCGGAGCAGCGCCGGCGGTTCGGCGGCCCGGGCGTCCGGCTGCGGGAGCAGGGAGCGCCCGGCGCCGATCACGAGCATCGCCGTCAGCACCGCGGATACGACCGCGATCGCGCCCAGCCTGACGCCATCGGTGATTTCATGGTCCGGACGCACGCGTTTCCCCCGAGTCGAAACAACGTTTGTTATCCAGCACCTGCGCCGCGCGGCGGCAAGTCACGGAACGGTGTCCGGCCACAACAAAGGCGGAGCCGAAGCTCCGCCTTTTGCGCCGTGAGCGCTCGCCGCTGAAGTCTAGCCGCGGAACGGACGGATAAGGATCTCCACCCGGCGGTTCTGCGCCTTGCCCTCGGCGGTGGCGTTGGTGGCCACCGGCTGGGTTTCGCCGCGACCGTCGACATACCGGCGATCGGCCAGGACGTTGCGGCTGACCAGATACTGGGCCACCGACGAGGCCCGCTGGCGTGACAGGTTAAGATTGTAGTCCTCGGCGCCGTCGGAGTCGGCGTGGCCGATGATGTCGACGATCGACTGGTCGTAGCGGTTGAGGACCGCGGCGACGTCGTCAAGGGTGGCGTAGAAGCCCGGATTGATCGACGACTGGTTGGAGGCGAAGGTCACGTCGGAGGGCATGCGCAGCACCAGGTTGTCTCCCTGACGCGCCACGCCGACGCCGCTGCCCGAGAGCTGGGCCTCCAGCTCGCGCTGCTGGCGATCCATATAGGCGCCGACGGCCGCGCCCCCGAGCGCGCCGATGCCGGCCCCGATCAGGGCGTTCTTGCGGCCTTCCTCCGAGTTGGAGGTGTTGGTCAGATAGCCCAGCACGGCCCCGCCGATGGCGCCGGCGATGGCCCCGGTGCCGGTGTTGTTGCGGCGCGGCGTCGAGCTGTAGGGGTCGGTGGTCGTGCAGGCGCCGAGCAGGGCGGCGATGCTGACGCCGGTGACGAGGAGTTTGACGCGCATGGGAAAAGTCCTTCCAGTTTCTGGTTGACGGCGGAACGCGGGCTTACGGTCAAGGTTCCCGCCTGTACCTCTGGTGAACGACCGGCGGGGGCGCCTTGATCTCGGGCAAGGCGCCGGCGCCCTTGCTTTGCCAAGATCGGCTCGCAGGGCGTATGGAAACGCCCGAATGTAGTTTTGAGGTTCCGCCATGGCTGACAGCCTGAGCTCCACCGCCGCGCGCCGCTCCATCGAGCCGGTGTCGATGAAGCTTTACGACACCGACTTCCAGGCCTTCGCCGACAAGCTGGGCACGTCCTTCAAGCGCTACGGCTTCGCGGTCATCGCCGATCACGGGCTGGACGAGACGGTGATCGAGTCCGCGCTGGACGACGCCAAGGCCTTCTTCGCCCTGCCAGAGGTGGTGAAGCGCCAATACCACCAGCCGGGCACCGGCGGGGCACGCGGACTGACCCCGTTCGGCGTCGAGGCCGCCAAGGGCGCGGCGACCGTGGACCTGAAGGAATTCTGGCACGTCGGGCGGGAACTGCCCGAGGGTCACCCCTACCGGAAGTACATGCGCGACAACGTCTGGCCGACCGAGGTCGAAGGCTTCCGCGAGCACCTGTACGGGATGTTCACGGCCATGGACCAGCTGGGCCGCAAGATCCTGCGCGCCATCGCCCGCTATCTGGAGCTCGGCGACGACTTCTTCGAGGACAAGGTCGAGCTGGGCAACAGCATCCTGCGCATGCTGCACTACCCGCCGGTGCCGGCGGACGCGCCGGGCGTGCGCGCCGGGGCCCATGAGGACATCAACGTCATCACCCTGCTGCTGGGCGCCGAGGAGGCCGGCCTGCAGCTGAAGGACGCCGACGGCGAATGGCTGGATATCGCGCCGCCGCCGAACGCCCTGGTGGTCAACATCGGCGACATGCTGCAGCGGCTGACCAACCACGTCCTGCCGTCGACGACGCATCGCGTGGTCAATCCGGCCCCCGAGCGGCGCGGCTTCGCCCGCTATTCGACGCCGTTCTTCCTGCACTTCAATCCGGACTTCGTGATCGAGACCCTGCCGAGCATGATCTCGGAGGAGAACCCGGACCGCTACGCCGGCAAGGCGATCATGGCCGAGGATTTCCTGACCGAGCGTCTGAAGGAAATCCGCCTGATCTGAAGATGCGATTGGCCCGCGCGCGGCGCGGCCCTGGTGCAGGTCAGAAGGGCGCGGGGTCGATGGCCTCCGCGCCCTTCGCTATTTCGAGATGCGCAGCTGGGTGATGTCCCTGCCGATGGCGGCGAAGGCGTCCGACAGGTCGCCGGCGCTGGCGGCGATGTGGAAATTGGTCGGCGTGCTGGCGCAATAGGACAGCACGCTGGCGGCCTCGCCGGTGGCCGAGATCTGGAACCCGACCGTGTAGACCAGGATGCCTCTGGCCTTGATGGCGTCGCAGAGCGTCCGGCTCTGCGCGAAGGCGTCGCCGTTGTCGGCCGCGCAGTTGTTGCGGTAGGTGCCGCTCGTCGAGCCCGTGTACATGTCCGGAACGGCCTGGCAGTAGGCGGTATTGAACTCACCGTCGGTCATGATGACCATGGCCTTCAGGGTTTCCGACGTGTCGTAGGCGGAGGCGGTTCCGGACGACCACATCGAGCTGAAGGTGGGCGACAGCGTGTACCAGCCCCAGCCGATGCCGATCTGGCCGGCCGTCGTGCCGGAGACGTTGAAATTGTCGATTGCGGTCGTCAGGGCGGATTTGCTGCTCGTCAGGGGGAGCACCACGTTGCTGAGGCAGCCGCCGCTGGTGTCGGGATAGTGCCGGCCGACCCAGGACGAGGCTCCCGACGCCGACGCCTCGGTCCATGCCTGGGCTCCCGTTCGCTCGGTGACGCAGGAACTGATCCGGTTGGCGACCAGGTCGCCGTAGACGTTTTCGAACGCGAACCACGTGCAGCCCGCCTGGGCGCACCACGACCGGCCGCCCGAGGTATAGGGGCTGATCGTCGAGCCGTCGTCCGGGTCAATGGTATAGGAGTTGGTTGTGACGTTCCCGACGATGTAGGTCTTGTTGTTGATCTGCGTCATGCCGTTCACGTCCGTGATGCGGACGTACTGATTGTTCAGCAGGCCATGGTTCGCCGCGGTGATCGTGATCGAGCAGTCGTTGTTCTGGCATTTCTGGACCCGGCCATTGCCCGTGTACGAGTTGTAGCTGCGGCCATCCACGCGACTTCCGGCCATGGTGTACAGCTCGAAGGTCGTATTGGTCTTGTTGGTGACGACGTAGGGCTTGTTGTTGAGCTGGGTCATGCCCGCGGCGTTGGTGATCCAGACGATGTCCCCGTTCAGGAAGCCATGGTTGGTCGCCGTCGTGATGACCACGGGGCGCGCGCGGGTGGCGCCGGAGATGGTTATCTGCGTGCCGGTCAGATTGATGGCCGCATTGGTGATGTTGACCGAGCCGGTCACGGGCCCCCGGACCTGGGTCAGGTAGGCGCTGCCCGGATTGACCGAGTTCGACCAGGGCACGAGCGCGATCTTGGAATAGTAGGGCGTCTGAACATCCTGGACGACCAGATTGACCAGGTCCTTGGCCGCCTCGATCAGGGCGGCGATCCGCTCGCCGGCCATCGAGCCGGTAATGTCGAGCACCAGGGCGACCTCGATGTTGCGGGACGAGCGGTCGACCTCGGAATGGCTGCCTACCGGCAGATAGTCGTCCATCAGCTGGCCGTAGGGCGGCAGGAAGATGTTGGCGACGAGGGTCTTCACCTGCACCCGGGCGTCGGCGATGATCACGTCCTCGTCGCTGAGGGTGAAGCTGGTCTGGTCTTCCTCGAGCGTGACGTTCGGATAGGCCTGCAGATTGGCCTTCAGGGCGGCGAGGCCGACCCGCTGCAGATCGGCGTCCTCCGTATACGGCGAGCGGGCCGCGGCCAGGGCTGCGGCGTCGAGCGCGTCCTGCAGATTGACCTTGACGGTCGACATCCGGTGGATGTCGACGCCGCCGAAGGTCATCAGGATGAGCACCGGCAGGCTGAGGCCGAACAGCATGGCGACGTTGCCGCGCACGTCCCCGGCCAGCCGCCGGGCGAGGCTCCGCGCGCCGCCGTATACGCCGTCAATCCAGGTCTTCAGCCCCATCGCCGTTCCAGCCGCCATCGCGCCGCGGGCGCACGCCGCCCACGGTCAATCCGGCGGACTGTGGCGCAAGCCGGTTAAGAGAAGCGTCAACAGCGAAAGTTAACGAAACCGGAGCCCCGCCAACGCCAGTCCCGGCGTCAGGCCTCCCAGCCGCAGGCCTTGCCGCGGTTCTGCTCCGTCAGCCAGACGTTCAGGGGCGCGAAATAGTCCGCGATGGCCGAGGCGTCGTTCTCGCGCTGGCCGGTGAAGGCCTGCATCGCCTCGGGCCACGGGCGCGACTGGCCCATCTCCATCATGGCGTTGAAGCGCTCGCCGACTTCCTTGTTTCCGTAGATCGAGCAGCGATGCAGCGGGCCGGTCCAGCCGGCCTGTTCGCAGGCCGCCTTGTGGAACTGGAACTGGTAGATGTGGGCCAGGAAGTAGCGGGTGTACGGGGTGTTGCCGGGGATGTGGTATTTGGCGCCCGGATCGAAGGCGTTCTCCGGCCGCGGTCCGGGCGGCGTCAGGCCCTGGTAGCGCAGCATGTTGGCGGTCCAGGCGTCATTGTATTCGGCCGGCGTGGTCTCGCCGTTGAACACGCCCCAGCGCCAGCGGTCGACCATGAGGCCGAACGGCAGGAAGGCGATCTTGTCGAGCGCCATCTTGAGCAGGAAGGGAATGTCCTCCTCCTCGCCCGGGACGCGGTCCAGCAGGCCGATCTGGTTCAGATAGGTCGGCGTCAGGGCCGAAAGGCCGACGAAGTCGCCGATCGCCTCGTGGAAGCCGTCGTTCGCCCCGTTCTTGAAGAGGAACGGCTGATCCTTGTAGGCGCGCTGGTAGTAGTTGTGCCCGAGCTCGTGGTGGACGGTGTAGAAGTCGTCGCCGTTGACCTGAGTGCACATCTTGATGCGGATGTCCTCGAGGTTGTCGAGGTCCCAGGCCGAGGCGTGGCAGACCACCTCGCGGCCCTCGGGGCGGGTGATCATCGACCGCTCCCAGAAGGTCTGGGGCAACGGGTCGAGACCCATCGAGACGTAGAAATTCTCGCCGGTGCGGACCATCTTTTCGGCGTCGTAGCCCTTGCCGACCAGCAGTTGGGTCAGGTCGTAGCTGGACTCGCCGCCCGAGGTGGGGGCCACCACGTCGTAGATATTGCCCCACTGCTGCGACCACATGTTGCCGAGCAGGTCGGCGCGGATCGGGCCCGTGTCGGGCTGGACCGCATCGCCGTATTTCGCATTGAGCCGGTCGCGCACGTAGCAGTGCAGGTTCTCGTAGAAGGGCTTCACCTGTTCCCACAGGCGGTCGGTCTCGGCGGCGAAGGCGTCCGGGTCCATGTCGTAGCCGGCGCGCCACATCGCCCCGGTGTCGGCGAAGCCGAGCTCGCGCGAGCCCTCGTTGGCGATCTCGACCATGCGGGCGTAGTCCGCCGCCATCACCGGCGAGATGGTCCGCCAGCCCTCGTAGAGCGCCTTGAGCTCGGCCGGATCGCGCGACTCGGCCATCAGGACGGTGGCCTCGTCGAGGGTGATCTGGCGGCCCTTGAACTCGAACTTGCCGGTGGCGTAGGTCGAATCGAGGCGGGTGGTGATGTCGGCCAGCTCGCCCGCCGCGCCGGGGCGGTTCGGGGCGGGCAGCACGATGCCGAGGCGCAGCAGGTTCAGCTTGCGGCGGACGTCGGCCGGGACCTCGACGTCGTTGAAGCGGGCCGCGCCGTTGGCCAGCTCGACCTGCAGCTCGGTGTATTCGGCGTTGATCCGGCTCTCCAGCCACATGGTGTCGTGGGTGATGTTGGTGGCGCGGGTCCACTGGATGCGGGCGGCCTCCTCGCTGAGGGCGGCCAGTCGGGTCTCGGCGTCGGCGACGAAGGCGATGGCGGCCTCAGGCGTCGCGGGAGCCCCTGCGGCGGCGGCCTCCAGCTCGCCGGCCTGCTGCTCGGCCGCGGCGTCGGCGGCGCTTCCGTCCATTCCATAGCTGGCGCAACCGGCCATGCCGAGGGTCAGGGCGCAGGCGGCGGCGGCCGTCATCAGGGTGCGTTTCATGGAGGTCTCCCGGGCGTTTCGCGGCGAGCGGTTGGTCCGCCCTGTCGGCGCGCAAGGGAGGCCAGCGGAGCCGTCAGGTCAAGCTGCGCCGTTCAGCCGAGCACGCAGGCGGCGAGGCCGTCGTTGCGCACCGTGCCCATGGCGGCCAGCACCCGCGAAGCCCGGCGGCGGACGTAGGGGCCGGGCGAGGAGGCATTGTAGCGCCGGGGCGACGGAAGAATGGCGGCCAGCCGCGCCGCCTCGCGCGGGCTGAGGTCAGCCGCCGACTTGCCGAACCAGTGCCGCGCCGCCGCCTCGGCGCCGTAGACGCCGGGAGCCCATTCCGCGACGTTGAGATAGATCTCCATGACCCGGCGCTTGCCCCACAGCGTCTCGATCAGGACGGTGTAGCCGGCCTCCAGCCCCTTCCGGACCCAGTCGCGTCCGGGCCAGAGGAAGACGTTCTTGGCGGTCTGCTGGCTGATCGTCGACCCGCCCCGAATGCGCTTGCCGCCGCGCTTTTCGGCCCGGGCGTTGGCCTTCAGCGCCTTCTCGATGGCCTTCATGTCGAAGCCGTGGTGGGCGCAGAAGGTCGAGTCCTCGGAGGCGATCACCGCCTCGACCAGCCGCGGCGAAATGTGGTCCAGCGAGCGCCAGCGGTAGGCCAGCCCCTCCCCTTCCAGCACGCGGGTCACCATCAGGAATGTCGTCGGCGGAGGGACCAGACGAAGGACGGCGACGGAGGTCAGGAGCAGGCCCGTGAGGACCAGCACGACCGCAAGGAACGGTCGGCGTTTCTTGATCGGGGCCTGCTTCGCCATTCCGCGAAGGTGGAGCGGAAGCGTGGCCGGGGGCAAGAGGTCGGGGGCGAGGAGTCCGGGGGATCAAAAAAAATCGCTGTGGCAGACTCGGCGGAGTCGGCGCCGGGTTGGCGGAAATTCGGGGGGCAGAGTCGGCAGGGTCGACTTCGGCCCCGGGTGGCGTTCAACGGCCTGGCGGTCTCGCCCGGACGTCTCCGCGGCTCCTGTAGCGGAGCGGTGGGAGTTCAAATTGTCAAAGACCCTGCGTCCGGCGAAGGACGTGGCGACCAGTATGGGGCCGTTCCCATGTCAGGCGGGCAGAGAGGGTCGAGAAAAGGCGATGTCTCTGAAAAGGCGGCATATTCCGCTCGCTACCAGACTATAATTCCCCCGATCGCCAGCACAGCGTCCGCGTCCTCAGACGTCAGCCACTCCGGCCTGGCCGTCCTCGTCCGCCCAGGCGACACGGCGGGCGTCGGGACTCATGGCGAGGGCGGTGACCGGCGCGCCCTTCCCGGCCTTGAGAAAATTGAGCCCCTGCCCGGCCGGGTGGGCCAGCCAGACGCGGCCGTCGTTGAGGCCGGCGGCGATGACCGGATGCTTCGGCTGCGACGCCACCAGGGCGACGAGGCTGCCCTCGTCGAAGCCGATCTCGGTGGCCTCGCGCCCCATCGGGCCGTTCGAGCCGATAAAGGGCCACAGCACCGCGCCCTGGGCGCCGGAGGTCGCCAGCAGCTGGCCGTTGGAGAGGAAACTCATCGAGCGGACCTTGGACGGATAGCCGCCCATGCGCAGGTTCTTCTGGTCCTTGATGCGCCAGCCGTGCAGCTGGTTGTCCTGCATGGCGGTGACGACGAAGGCGCCGTCGGGCGACCAGGTCACGCCGGTGTGGGACCCGGCCCATTTGAGGAAGGTCGGCTTCTGGTCGGCGATGCGCGCGAACCACAGGGCCGCGCCGCCGTAGGTCGAGGTGGCGATGCGGCGACCCTTCGGCTCGAAGGCGACGCCCGAGACGGTGCGCTCATGGACGAAGTCGCGGCGGAAGCCCGCGTCCTTCGCGTCGATCACCGACAGGGTCCTGCCGGCCGAGAAGGCGATCAGGCCGCTCTCGGCCGAGGCGTCGACGGCGTCGATCCACTGGCCTTTGGCCGTCGCCAGCACGCCGGCCTCGCCGCGCCGGTGCCAGATCACCCGGCCGTCGTCGCCGCCGGTGACCACGCCGTCGCCCGACGGATGAACGGCGGCGCACAGGACGGCCCCGTCATGGGCGGCGCTGAACTCGCCGCCTTCGAAGCGCACCGAGCCGTCGCCGAGGGCGAAGACGGCGCTGGTTTGGTCAAACAGGGCGGCGGTGACCTGGGCGTCGAAGGTGTTGGTCTTCATGAGGTCCGTTTAGAGGCCGGGGGCGCCGCGTCAACGCCGGGCGCGGATCAGGCGCGAGGGTGGGTCTCGACCCAGCGCCGGGTCATCAGTTCGGGACTGGCGTAGGCCTCCTGCAGCTCTGCGCTCCAGTAGGTCAGGCGGTCCAGCGGGATCGGCTTGCCCGAGACCGCGCAGCGCACATGGTCGCCGCCCTGCAGGACGTCGAAATCCGCCCGCCCGTAGCGCAGCACAGCCTCCCGGGCGGGATCGGCCGGCCCGGTCATGCGGCGCAGGCCTCGAAGCCCTTGCGCAGTTCCGCCTCGTCGAGATCGCGACCAATGAAGACCGCGCGCGACCAGCGGCGCTCGATGGCGCCCCACGGCTTCTGCAGTTCGCCCTCGAGGATCATGTGCACGGCCTGGAAGACGAGGCGGCGGTCCTCGCCGGCGACGTCGATGATGCCCTTGGCGCGCAGGATGTTCTGACCCTGCTCGCCCAGCAGCCGATCGAGCCAGGCGGTGAATTTGGCGCCGTCCATCGGCCGGTCCAGCGACAGGGACACGCCCTTGATGTCGTCCTCGTGTGCATGGCCGCGCGCGCCGTGGGCGTGTTCGTGCTCATGGGCGTGGGCGTGGTCGTGATCATGGTGGTCGTGATCGTGGCCGCAGTGCTCGTCGTGGACGTGGCCTTCCTCGCCGTGGGCGGGGTTGGCGAACTCGGGATTGATGTCGAGGATCCGCTCGAGGTCGAAGCCGCCGAGGCCCAGCACCTGGTCGAGCGGCACATTGGCGCGTTCGGCGCGGGTGATGGGGGCCAGCGGATTGAGCTTGCGCAGGCGGCGCTCGACCTCGGCCAGTTCGGCTTCCGAAGCCAGATCGACCTTGTTGAGGATGATGCGGTCGGCGAAGGCCACCTGCTCGCGGGCTTCCTTGCTGTCGTCCAGCCGGGCCATGACGTGTCTGGCGTCGACCAGGGCGGTGACGCTGTCGAGCTGCGTCCTGGCCTTGACGTCCTCGTCGACGAAGAAGGTCTGGGCCACCGGGCCGGGATCGGCGAGGCCGGTCGTCTCGACGATGATGGCGTCGAAGGCGGGCTTGCCCGGGCGCTGGCGCTTCATCAGGCCGGAGACGACGCGGATCAGGTCGCCGCGCACCGTGCAGCAGACGCAGCCGTTGTTCATCTCGAACACGTCCTCGTCGGCGCCGACCACCAGGTCGTTGTCGATGCCGATCTCGCCGAACTCGTTGACGATGACGGCGTAGCGCTTGCCGTGGTCCTCGGTGAGGATGCGGTTCAGCAGGGTTGTCTTGCCGGCGCCGAGGTAGCCGGTGAGCACGGTGACGGGGATCTTGTCTGTCATGGAAGGCCTTTCGCCGGCTGAGATAGTCAGACGGGGCGCGAGATGAAAGAGACTTGACTTGCGGACAGAGCGAAGCGGGGCTGAAGTCCGCGCTTCCTGGCGGAGATCCCATGCTGACAAGCCTCGTTCTGTCCCTGCTGGCCGCCGACCCGGCGTGCGAGACCGCCTTCCAAACCCTGCGCACCGCCAACGTCGTCGAGTCCGGCTATTCCGCCCATGTCGGCTTCGTCCGCGCCCGGATCGGCGCCGAGGGGGAGCCGGTCTGGCTGCTGCTCGACACCGGCGCGAACCGCTCGGCGCTGGACGCCGGTTTCGCCGCGCGGGCGGGGCTGCCGGTGCTGGCGGGCAGCCGGGTCGAAGGGACGGCCGGCGTGATCGAGGCCGGCGGGACCCGGGTGGAGGACCTGAGGCTGGGCGGACTGGTCCTGCCCGCGATCGAGCCGACGACCTCGGACCTCAGCGGACTTCAGGGGCCGGGCGGCGAGCCGGCGGCAGGCATTCTGGGCTCGGACGCCCTGGCCGGACTGGTCGTCACCCTCGACTTCGCCCGCGGGCGGATCGCGGTCGCCCCGCCGTCGGAGACGAGCGCCCGGGCCGCCGCCTGCGGGCGCACGATCGCCACGCACGACGACAACGGCATACTGCGGGTGGATGCGGTCATCGACGGAGAGGCCCTGCCGCTGCGCTACGACTCCGGGGCCGGGCTGTTCGAGGATCCGCACGTGTGGATCAACCTCAGCCAGGGCCAGTGGGCCCAGGTGCGCGGCGACCGGCCGGAGGCGGCCCCGATCGCGACCCTTGGCGGCAGCGGGACGGGCGGTCAGGTGAGCCTGCCGGTCCATGCGGGCGAACGGCTGGAGATCGGGCCGCTGGCGTGGGACGAGCCGCGCCTGATCGTGCAGCCGGCGCAGGGCTATTTCGCCCGCCCCGAGGCGGTGGGTTTCGTCGGCAACGCCCTGTTCTGGTCGCAAGGGCTGGTGACGATCGACTATCCGGGCCGCCGCCTGACCCTTCCGCCGGCCGACTGAACCGGTCAGCAGGCCGGGCAGTCCGGCAGGGGTTCCGCTTCCAGCTGAAGCGTCGAGTGGCTGATGCCGAAGCGGGCGCGCAGCACGGTCTGGGCCTCGCCCAGCAGGGCGGCGCCGTCGCCGCGATCGTGGCACAGGTGCGCCGTCAGGGCCGTCGCCGTGGTCGACAGGCCCCAGACGTGGAGGTCGTGCACGGCGGTGACCCCCGGCAGACCGGCGAGAGCGCCGCGGACCGCCTCGACGTCCACGCCGCGCGGGGCCGCGTCGAGGGCCAGGTTGACCGAGTCCCTGAGCAGGCCCCAGGTCCCCCACAGGATGACGCCGACGATCGCCAGGCTGACCAGGGGATCGATGATGGACCAGCCGGTGAACAGGATCGCCGCACCGGCGAGGACCACGCCGATCGACACCGCCGCATCGGCCATCATGTGCAGGTAGGCGCCCCGGGCGTTCAGGTCCGAATGCTGATCGCGCATGAACAGCAGGGCCGTCCCCAGATTTATGACGAAACCGACGCCGGCCACCGCCATGATCAGGCCCGACATCACCGGCGCCGGCTCGGCGAGGCGCCGCACCGCCTCGATGGCGATGGCGCCGCAGGCGAAGATGAGCAGCAGGGCGTTGGCGAGCGCGGCCAGCACCGTCGCCTTGCCGTAACCGTAGGTCTTTCCGGGCCCCGCCGCCCGGCGGGCCAGCCAGGCCGCGCCGCCGGCCATGGCCAGGCCGAGCACATCCGACAGGTTGTGGCCCGCGTCCGCCAGCAGGGCGGTCGAGCCGCTGTAGACCCCGGCGCCGAACTCGATGCCGACGAAGGCGAGGTTGACGATCAGGCCGACCGCGTAGCGCCAGTCGCCGGTGTCGACCGGACCGTGGTGATGGTGGCCGTGCGCAGGACCGTGGCCGGCGTGATCGTGGCCGTGGTCGTCGTGGGTGTGGCCGTGGGGGGACGCCATCCGCAGAGCTTTAGGGCTGATAGAGGACGACGAGAAGGCCGATCGCGATCAGGGCCAGTCCCAGCACCGCGCCTTCGTAGCGGGCCCAGCGCTCCAGCCGCAGCACCGACCAGCCGGCGCGGGCCAGAAGGGTGAACAGGGCCATGCCGGCGACGGTCCCGGCCGCGAAGGCCGCGGTCAGGGCGCCGAGGACCGGGAGCCCTTCCTGCGCCTGGTTCAGGTAGAAGGGCAGCAGCACCTCGCCGGGGGAGATCGCCATCACCACCACCAGCCCGAGGAAGGCGGCGGTGTGGGAGACGGCGGGCTCGGGCATGTCCAGCTGCGGACCGGCGGCCGTCTGCGGGCCGCGGATCGCCGCGCGCAGCAGGTAGAAGCCCCCGAAGGCCAGCAGCAGCGTCGCCGACAGGTAGGGCAGCAGGCCGGCGACCCACTGATCGAGCGCCAGCCCCGCGAGCACGATCAGCCCGCCCACGAAGGCGGTCGTGGCGATGTGGGCGAGCCCGGCCGTCGCCACGGCGGCGAGCACCCGGGGCAGGCTCCAGCGCTGGGCCCGGCCGACGAGGACGAACGGCAGCCAGTGCGTGGGCAGGGCCGCGTGCAGGAAGGCGGTGGCGAAGCCGGCGCCCAGCAGGGACAGCAGGACGGTCTGGTCGAGATCGGGCGGCGTCATCGACGCCTCTGTAGCGTGTTACTTTATAACAGTCGAGGGGTGCGGGGCGATTTCCCGCGGCGGCCGGGTCAGAACAGCCAGCCGTCGTGGTCGTGCAGACGGCCCAGGTCGTCCGTGCCGCCGATCAGGAAGCCGTCGCGATCCAGCGTCAGCATATGGTCGGGCAGGGCCTCTCCGCCGCGCAGGCCGCCCGGCGTCGCCCCGAGGTCCTCGTCGTCGGACCCGACGCCCGGCAGGACCAGCGGGGTCTCCGCGTCCTTCGCCAGGACGAAATCGTCGTCCGGCAGGCCGGGCAGGACCAGGGCCGCGTCGACGTCCTTGACGGGAACGACGGGCGCGGGGGCCGGGACCAGCTCGAACGTCGAGCCGTCGGAAAAGCGAAGCTGGTCGATATCGACCAGCAGATCGGCGCCGTCGCGGCCGGCGACGCTGTCGGTGACCCCCCAGATCCCGCCGCCCAGATCCTCGATCAGATAGTCCTCGAAGACGCCGGCCAGGACGACGGTGTCGTTCCCTCCGCCGCCGCAGCCGCAGCCGCTGGTCCCGACGAGGAAGTCGTCGCCAAGGCCGCCGGTCAGGATGTCGTCCCCGTCGCCGCCGACGATGACATTGTCCCCGGCGTTGCCGACGCCGACGAAATTGCCGACGCCGTCGAAGCCCAGTTCCTCGAAATTGGAGCGCAGGGTGTAGCTGTTCAGGGTGGTGGCCACGCTGTCGTAGCCCTCGTCGGCGAATTCGACGAGGGTGTCGTTGGCCTCGACATAGTAGCGGTCGTCGCCGAGGCCGCCCTGGAGCTGGTTGGGCGCGCCGTTGCCGCCCTCGAGCAGGTCGTCGCCCGCGCCGCCGATCAGCACGTCGCGGCCGGACCCGCCGTACAGATAGTTGTCGGCGGTGTCGCCGATGAGGACGTCGTCGAAGGCGCTGCCGGTGACATCCTCGATGCTGACGAGCTGGTCCGAGGCGCCGTCCCCGTCGTTCGGGGTCAGGCCGACGTTCAGCTTGACGACGACGCCCCCCGCGGCGGCGCTGTAGTCGGCCATGTCATAGTCGAGCCCGCCGCGCAGGACGTCCACGCCGCCGCCGCCGACCAGGAGGTCGTAGCCGTCGCCCCCGTCCAGCACATTGGCCCCGGCGTCGCCGGTCAGGTCGTCGTCCCATACGGAACCCAGCAGGTTCTCGATACTGGCGAAGGTGTCGGCCGAACCGTCGCCGTCGTCCGTGGCGCCCCCGCCCGCGAGGCTGGCCACGACGCCGGCGGCCGCGCGGCTGTAGTCGGCCGTGTCGACGCCGTCGCCGCCGTCGAGACCGTCCGCGCCCCCGCCGCCGGACAGGACATCGGCGCCGATGTTGCCGGTGATGAGGTTGTCTTCCGCATTGCCGACGCCGCTGAAGGCGCCCGAGCCGGTATAGGAGAGGTCTTCCAGATTGGCGGCCAGGACGAGGCGGGACTGGCTGGTGAAGACCTGGTCGTGCCCCTCCCCGGCGAACTCCACGAGGGTGTCGTTGGCGTCGACGTAGTAGTCGTCATCGCCGAGGCCGCCCTGCAGCTGGTTGGCCGTGCCGGTCCCGCCGATCAGGACGTCCGCGCCGCCGAGCCCGATCAGATAGTCCTGGCCGTCGCCGCCGCTCAGGACATTGCCCCCGGCCGAGCCCAGCAGGGTGTCGTCGAAGGCCGAACCCGTCACGTTCTCGATCGAGACCAGCGTGTCGACCCCGCCGTCGCCGTCGCTGAGCGTCAGGCCGGCGAACAGGCGAACGACCACGCCCGAGACGGCGAAGGTGTAGTCGGCGACATCCTCTCCGTCGCCCCCGTCCAGCAGATCGTCGCCCCCGCCGCCGCGCAGGGTGTCGGAACCGGCAAGGCCCTCGATGACGTCGGCTCCGCCGTCGCCGGCCAACACGTTGTCGCCCCCGTCCCCGAGTACGGACAGGAACAGCGGGGTCTCGTCCCCCCTGCCCGCTAGTCTCGTGCGAACGCCCATCCCCGGCCCCCCTCGGCGAGCAACGACGAGGCCGCCGCGCGGTCGCGTCCGGAAAACATCGTTACCGAAGTCTTACTCCTGCAGGACCCCCGCCGCAATCGGCGACCCCAGTAGCGGGAAAGGCGGTCGCCGGGGCCGACGGGCCGATTGGCGGGGGATGACCTGCGATGAAGGCCGGAAACGCCCTGAAGGCCGGGTTTCGCGTTGACTCGGAGGACCCGTTCCGTATATGTCGCCGCTCTTCGCCCGAGGGGGACCCCCGTCGGGCTTATTCTTTTTGCGTTTCGCTGAGGCTTCAACATGTACGCGGTGATCAAGACCGGCGGCAAGCAGTACCGGGTTCAGCCGGGCGACGTCATCGTGGTCGAGAAGCTCGACGGCGAGGCCGGCTCCAAC
>NZ_DASWTO010000047.1:0-4712 GCF_036402095.1 Brevundimonas sp.
GCGAACAGCGGGCCCTCGCCGCAGTTCGGGCCGCGGCACCGCAGCCCGGCGCGGAGCGGGTCGAGCCGCGCCGGCTGAATGTCAGAGCCTGGAAGGCCTTCCGTCACCCGAAGGTGACGTAGACGAAGGCGAACAGGAACAGCCAGACCACGTCGACGAAATGCCAGTACCAGGCGGCGGCCTCAAAGCCGAAATGCTTCTCCGGCGTCATCTGGCCGGCAAGGATGCGCAGCAGGCAGACGGTCAGGAAGATGGTCCCGATCAGCACGTGGAAGCCGTGGAAGCCGGTCGCCATGAAGAAGATGGAACCGTACAGGCCCGAGCTGGCGGCCTCTTCGTTGAAGAACAGGTTCTCGTGGATGATGTGGTTGTATTCGTAGGCCTGGATCGCCGTGAACAGGACGCCGAGGGCGATGGTGATGGCGAGGCCGATCTTGGTGGCCTTGCGGTCGCCGACCTGCAGCGCGTGGTGCGCCCAGGTCACCGTAGTGCCGGACAGCAGCAGGATGATGGTGTTCAGCAGCGGCAGCTGCCAGGCGTCCAGCGCCTCGACGCCGCGCGGCGGCCAGGTCGACCAGGCGGCGGCCGTTTCGGCCCAGTTGCCGATCTCGGGCACGTGGGCGCGGGCCTCGTTGAACACCGCCATCTCGAAGAACATCCAGAAGAAGGCGGCGAAGAACATCACCTCCGAGGCGATGAACAGGATCATGCCGTAACGCAGGCCGATCGAGACGACCGGGGTGTGGTCGCCCTGGCGGCTTTCCTTGATCACGTCCGCCCACCAGCCGAACATGGACACCAGCACGCCCGCCAGACCCGCGAAGAACAGCGCCGGCTTGCCCTCGGCCAGCAGGGCCGAGGCCAGCGGACCGGAGTCGGCGGGAACGAGACCCTTCATCCACACCACGGCGCCGATCATCATGATGACGGTGGCGATCGATGACACCAGCGGCCACGGGCTGGGATTCACCAGGTGGTAGTCGTGATGCGGAACTGCGTGGGCGTCGGCCATCTGGGTCTCTTGCAACGGTCGAGAGTCGTGTTGGGGCAGGCTATAGCGTCCGCTATGCGGCCGCGCCAGTGGTTGCGGCGGGGTTTGCGGCCGGTTCGGCGCCCTTGGTGGGGTAGAAGGTATAGCTGAGGGTGATCTCGCGCACGCCGCGGCTCTCGCGGTCGGTGGCGATTTCGGGCGCGACGAAATACTGCACGGGGAATTTCATCGTCTGGCCCGGGGCGATGACCTGCCCCTCGAAGCAGAAGCACTGCAGCTTCTGGAAGTACGGCCCGGCGCGTTCCGGCACGACATTATAGGACGCCGTCGCGTGGATCGGCCGGTTAGAGGTGTTGGTCACGTCGAAGAAGGCGATGCCGGTCTCGCCGATGCGCACCCGCTGGCTGACCTGTTCGGCGCGGAAGGTCATCGGCAGGCCGCGGACGTTGGTGTCGAACCGGATCAGCACCGTCTCGTCCAGAACCGTGTCGGGGGCCTTGTCGGCCTTCATCACCGTGCCGTCGAAACCGGTCACCGCGCAGAACATGCGGTACAGCGGCACGGCGGCGAAGGCCGCGCCGGTCATGCCCATGACGGCGAAGACGCAGGCGATGGCGATCAGGTTCTTGCGGTTCATGGCCCCGGCCTCACCCGCCCCGCCCGGCCGACTGGCTCGTGACCAGGCCGGCGGTCTGGTCCCGGTTGGCCGAGAGCTTGAGGATGGTCGTGGTGAAGACCAGGACGATGAACACCACGAGCGCGCCGGCGAGGGCCCGGTTGCGCCGGGTGCGGGCGGCGAGCTCTTCGGGGGTCAGGCGCATGGCGGTCACAGCCTCATCATCGGGGTCATGCTCTCGACCAGCAGGGCCGCAAACAGGGCCATCAGGTACAGGATCGAGAACGCGAACAGGTTCCGGGCCGGTTTGGCCTCGGCGCGGACATCATACAATGCGGCCTCTCGCCCCACGGCCTCGGCCTTGTCGGGCTGGTCGCCGGCCCGCGAGCGCCACAGGCGCAAGGCGAGGAACAGGAAGCCGGCGCCGCCCGCGATCGACACCGCGAGATAGACGGCCCCGCCCAGCCCCGTCAGTCCGGGCGCGACGGCCACGGGCACGAACACCAGGCTGTAGAGCAGGATCTGCAGGCGCGTGGACTTCGCCCCGCGCGCCACCGGCATCATCGGTATGCCCGCCTTGGCGTAGTCGCCGGCCGAATACAGCGCCAGCGCCCAGCTGTGCGGGGGTGTCCACAGGAAGATGATCAGGAACAGCAGCCACGCCTGCCACGGCGCGGCGCCGGTCGCCGCGGCCCAGCCGATCACCGGAGGAAAGGCCCCCGCCGCGCCGCCGATGACGATGTTCTGGGGCGTGCGGCGCTTCAGCAGCAGGGTGTAGAAGCCGGCGTAGTAGACGATGGTCAGCGCCAGCAGGCCGCCGGCCAGCCAGTTGGTCGCCATGCCCAGCAGCATGACCGAGAACAGCGACAGCACGACCCCGAAGGCCATGGCGTCGTTGCGCGCCACGCGGCCCGCCGCCACCGGACGGCCGCGCGTACGCCGCATCAGGGCGTCGGTCTCGCCCTCCAGCGCCATGTTCAACGCCCCCGCCGCCCCGGCCCCGACGGCGATGCACAGGATGGCGATCGCCGCCGTCATCCAGCCTACGGCTCCGTCGGCCACGACCAGGCCGGTCACGGCGGTAAAGATCACCAGCGACATCACGCGCGGCTTCAGCAGCTGGAAGAAGTCTTCCGGCTGGGCCGTAGAGATGGTGGCGGCGGCGGATCGGGTCATGGTGCCTCTAACGCTTGAGGGCCGCCCCCTGCGAAAAGGAGCGGCCCCCGATGCCTTGGTCCGGCTGGACCGGTCCCTAGTGCTCGTCGTTCTTGACCACCGGCAGTTCGTTGAACTGGTGGTGGGGCGGCGGCGAGGACAGGGTCCATTCCAGGGTCGTGGCGCCTTCGCCCCACGGATTGTCGACCGCGGGACGACGGCGGATGGCGGCCTCGATCAGCATGATCAGGAACACGCCGACGCCGACGATGGTGATGACGTAGCCGATCGAGGAGATCTCGTTCCACATCGAGAACCCGTCGGCGTAGTCGACGTAGCGGCGCGGCATACCCTGCAGGCCGAGGAAGTGCTGCGGGAAGAACACCAGGTTCACGCCGATGAACATGATCCAGAAGTGCGCGGTCCCGAGGAACTCGTTGTACTTCACGCCGAACATCTTCTCGAACCAGTAGTAGAAGCCGGCGAAGATCGCGAAGACGGCGCCCAGCGACAGGACGTAGTGGAAGTGCGCCACGACGTAGTAGGTGTCGTGCAGCGGGTAGTCGATGCCGGCGTTGGCCAGCACCACCCCGGTGACGCCGCCGACGGTGAACAGGAAGATGAAGCCGATCGCCCACAGCATGGGTGTCTTGAAGCTGATGGAACCGCCCCACATGGTGGCGATCCAGCTGAAGATCTTCACCCCGGTCGGCACCGCGATGATCATGGTGGCGGCGATGAAGTAGGCCCGCAGGTTCACGCTCATGCCGACCGTGAACATGTGGTGGGCCCAGACGATGAAGCCGACGAAGCCGATGGCGACCATGGCGTAGGCCATGGCGAGGTAGCCGAAGATCGGCTTCTTCGAGAAGGTCGAGACGAGGTGGCTGATCATGCCGAAGCCCGGCAGGATCAGGATGTAGACCTCGGGGTGGCCGAAGAACCAGAACAGGTGCTGGTACATCACCGGATCACCGCCGCCGGCGGGGTCGAAGAAGCTGGTGCCGAAGTTGCGGTCGGCCAGCAGCATGGTGATGGCGCCGGCCAGGACGGGCAGCGACAGCAGCAGCAGGAAGGCGGTGACCAGCACCGACCAGGCGAACAGCGGCATCCGGTGCAGGGTCATGCCCGGCGCGCGCATGTTGAAGATGGTGGTGATGAAGTTGATGGCGCCGAGGATCGAGCTGGCGCCCGCCACGTGCAGTGCGAAGATCGCCAGGTCCATGGCCGGGCCGGGGTGACCCATGGTCGACAGCGGCGGATAGGCCGTCCAGCCGCCGCCGAAGCCCTTGCCCGGACCGCCGTCGACGAACATCGAGGTGATCAGCAGGATCCACGAGGCGACCAGCAGCCAGAACGACACGTTGTTCATGCGCGGGAAGGCCATGTCCGGCGCCCCGATCATGATCGGCACGAACCAGTTGCCGAAGCCGCCGATCATCGCCGGCATGACCATGAAGAAGATCATGATCAGGGCGTGGCCGGTGACGACGACGTTGTAGCCGTGCTTGGACTGTTCCACGAGGCCGAGCAGCCAGACGCCCGAGCCTTCCTGGAAGATCTGGATGCCCGGCTGGGCCAGTTCCCAGCGAATCAGGCCCGACAGGGCGCCGCCCACGATGCCCGCCATGATGGCGAACAGCAGGTACAGGGTGCCGATGTCCTTGTGGTTGGTCGACAGGAACCAGCGGGTGAAGAAACCCGGCTTGTGGTCATGATGCCCGTCGTGGTCGTGGGCGAGGTTCGCGGCTGCGGTGGCCATGGTCTTTGGGGCTCTCGCGTATCGTTACTGGGCGGCCGGAGCGGCGGCGGGAACAGGAAGGTCGGCGGTGGCGCCGACCGGAGCGGCGGCGGCGGGCTCCATCGCCTCCGAGGAGACGGTGCGCGCGGCGACCGCACCGGTGGTTCCGGCCGCGACCTGGGCGGCGGTGCCGCCAGGGGCCTGTTCCG
>NZ_DASWTO010000048.1:0-21248 GCF_036402095.1 Brevundimonas sp.
GCACGCCCGGCTCTGCGCCCGGCGGGCCCGGCTGTCCGGCCAGCCCTCCACCCTGCTCGACGCGGCCGCCCTTCTGGATGCGGCGCTGCACGGCGCGCGCGCCCTGCCGCCCTGCATCGGCGACGAACTGCGGCTCGACCGCGCCACGCTGGCGCTCGAGGCCGGGGTGGCGCGGCGCGACGGTCGTCTGCTGGACCAGGCCGGGCGCGACCTGCGCGCCCTCGTCGAGACGGCCTCGCCCGATTACCGCCCCCTGACGCGGGCGCGCGCGCTGGCCCTGGCCGGGGCGGGTCTGATGGCGCTGGCGGAACTGGCCCGCAACGAGGCGGCGAAGATCCAGGGACAGGCGCTGTTCGACGCCGCCGCCGATCAGTTCACGCCCGACCACAGCCCGCTCGACTGGGTCGCCGTCCGCATGGCCCGGGCCCAGGCCGACACCCCGCTGCTGCTGCTGGCCGAAGCCGAGGCCCTGAGCCGCGAGCCCGGCCTGATCCTCGGGGCCCTGGCCCGCGAGCGGCGGCTGGCCGCCGAGGCGGCGCTGGCCGAAGCGATGGTCGACGTCGAGGCGCTGACCGGCCTGGAGGCGATCGTCCGCCGACGGCTCGCGGACGCCGGACGCACCGAGCCGCTCGACTGGGCCGCCGACCAGATCGGCATGGCCCACCTGGCGATGGCGAAGGGACGGCTGACCGCGACCGAGCCGCGCGCCGTCGGGCTGATGCTCGCCGAGGCGCTGGAGACCGCCCGCGAATGGGGCGCGCCGTCGCTGATGCAGCGCGCAGTGCTGGCGACGCCGGAGAGGGTGGCGCGGGCCTAGCCCCCCAGCGCCACGAAGCCGCCGTTGGCGAAGCAGGACTTGCCGTAGCGGAGCGGCTGGCCGTCCTCGGCCATGACCCGGCCGCCGGCCGCCTCGAGCACCGCCTGGCCCGCCGCCGTGTCCCACTCGGACGTCGGGCCGGTGCGCGGATAGGCGTCGAACCGCCCTTCGGCGATAAGGCAGAATTTCAGCGACGAGTCCGTGCCCTGCCACTGTACGCAGCCGTGGCGCGAGGCGAGGCGTTCGGCCTCGACGTCGGTCATGCTGTGGCTCATCACGGCCATCGGCGAGGCGGGCCGGTTGCGCACCCTGATGGGCTGCCAGGCCTCGCCGAAACGGCGGCGGAAGGCGCCGGCGCCCGGGCCGCCGCTGCGCCAGGTGGTCGCCGTCGCCGGGGCGGTGACCACGCCGGCGACCACCGAGCCCCTGTGCACCAGGGCGATGTTGACGGTGAAGCTTTCGCGGCCCTCGATGAAGCCGCGGGTGCCGTCCAGCGGATCGATCAGCCAGAACCAGTCGTCGGCCTCGGCGGGCGCGCCGTCAGCGGCCACGGCCTCCTCGGCCACGGTCTGGACGCCGGGGTACAGGGCTTCCAGCCGCTCCAGGATCAGGGCTTCGGCCTCCCGGTCGGCGCGGGTGACGGGGCTGTCGTCCGCCTTGGCTTCGGCGACGACGCCGTTGCGCCAGTGAGGGAGAATGACGCGGGCGGCGTCCTCGGCGATGTCGGCCAGCGCCTCGGTCAATGCGCCCGAGGCGAGGTCGGCGGTCAGTCGTTTGCTCATGGCCGCTCCGATAGACCATCGCGGCGGTTTGAAGAACCGGCAAATCAGGGCAGCGTTCGCGCGACCGATCACCTGTTGTTTTCGAGCCCGATGACCGACACCGCCTCCCCTTCCGCCCTCCCCGACGGCCAGGCCCTGGCGGCGCTGGTCGCCGGCAAGCTGTGCCACGACTTCATCAGCCCGGCCGGGGCGATCAGTTCGGGCCTGGATCTGCTCAAGGACCCCACGGCCCAGGACATGCGCGACGACGCCATGGGGCTGATAGAGGCCAGCGCGAAGAAGATGGTGGCGCTGGTGGCCTTCGCCCGGGTGGCGTTCGGGGCCTCGACCTCGGCGGAGCGTTTCTCCGGCGCGGAACTGGGCGAACTGGTCGCCGGCATGGCCGAGGGCGGACGGGCGACGCTCGACTGGCGCGCCGACGGCGGCGACTATTCGAAGGCCGAGGCTCGCGCACTTGTGAACCTGGCCTGGCTGACCATGGCGGCCCTCCCGTCCGGGGGCGCGGCCGTGGTTTCGACCCGGCGCGACGGCGGCGCCCTGGAGATCACCGGCCTGGCCGAGGGCGCACGGGCCCGGCTGAAGCCCGAAGCCGTGGCGGGGCTGGCGGGCCGGCCGCTGGGCGAAGGCCTGCAGGGCCAGTGGATCCAGCCCTACTGGCTGTGGCTGACGGCGAATGACGCCGGCGGGACGCTGGAGGTCCAGGCCGACGAGGGCCGCGTCTCCCTCACCGCCCACATGCCTAACTGAGGCTTAAGCCGGTTTCCCAAGGACTCGTTAACCGGCGCACAGTGATTATAGACGGCACGCACACGCGGGCGTTGTGCGCGTTAGTTCCGGAACCCAGGCCTTGACCCCCAGAACCTGTCTGATCGTCGACGACAGCCGGATTATCCGCAAGGTCGCTCGGCGCATCGTCGAGGGCCTCGGCTTCGAGGTCGACGAGGCGGCCGACGGGTCCGAGGCCCTGGCCTTCTGCGCCGGCGTCATGCCCGAGGTCATCCTGCTGGACTGGTCGATGCCGGTCATGGACGGCATGACCTTCCTGCGCCGCCTGCGCACTCTGCCGGGCGGGACCGGGCCCAAGGTACTCTTCTGCACCATCGAGACGCGCGCCGAACGCATCGCCGAAGCCCTCTCGGCCGGGGCCGACGACTATGTGATGAAGCCGTTCGACGGCGAGATCCTGACGTCGAAATTCGCCGAGGTGGGGGCCGTCTGAACCCATGTCGCCCGAGGACTTCGACCGCCTGCAGTCGCTGATGGCCTCGCGCGCCGGTTTCCGGCTGACGCGCGATCGCATGAAGCTGGCCGAACACCGGCTGGGTCCGCTGGCCCGCCGCGAGGGTTATGAGACCGTCGACACCCTGCTGGCGTCGCTGTGGGCCAGGCCGGTGGCGGGACTCGGCTGGGCCGTGATCGAGGCGCTGCTGAACCCGGAGACCTGGTTCCGGCGCGACCGCGCGACATTCGACATCTTCAGCGGCGAGCTGTTGCCGGCCCTGTCCGCGGCGCGCGGCGGCGGCCCCGTCAAGGTCTGGTCGGCCGGCTGCTCGACGGGACAGGAGCCCTGGTCGCTGGCCATCGACGCCCTCGGCGCCGGCTTCCCGGTCGAGATCGTCGCCACCGACCTGTCGCAGCGCGCCCTGGAGAAGGCCCGCTCGGGCGCCTACACCGGCTTCGAGATCCAGCGGGGCCTGAAGGCCGGGACCATGCTGGCCTGGTTCGATCAGGCCGAGGACAACTGGATCGCCAAGCCCCAGCTGCGCGCCGCGGTGCATTTCGCCCGCGCCAACCTGCTGGACCCGCCGGCGGACGACCACCGGTTCGACGTCATCTTCTGCCGCTATGTGCTCACCGATATGGAGCCGGCGCGTAGGGCCCAGACTCTCGACAATCTCGAGCGGCGGCTGGTCGACGATGGCTGCCTGTTCCTCGGAGCCGACGAGGCGCTGGAAGCCGACAGCATCGCCTTCCGCCCGGTGGCGGGCCGCAAGGGCCTGTTCGTCAAGACGCCGGCGGCGCTGCGCCGCGCGGCCTGAGGGCTCGGCGGGGCCTTCGCATTTCCCTGACATTGACCTAGCCTCGGCCGTCATCGGGGAGGATGTCTCATGCGGCTGTTCTGGCTGACCGGTTCGCTGGCGCTCGCGCTGCTGATCGGCGTCGCCTCCCTGCAGGTTCCGAAGCCGGCGGGGGCGGACGCGCCGGCGACCGCCTTCTCGGCCGAACGCGCCATGGCTGACGTGCGCGAACTGGCGCAACGGCCGCATCCGGTCGGTTCGGCCGATCACGCCCGGGTGCGCGCGGTCCTGCTGCGGCGGATGGCCGATCTCGGCCTTCAGACCTCGACCCAGACCGGGCCGCTCGCGCGCGGCTCCGCCGACTATCTGCGGCGGATGGGCGGCGACCCCGAAGCGGCGAACTTCACCGCCACCAACCTGATCGGCGTGCTGCCCGGACGGAACCCCGCCCTGCCCGCCGTGGCCCTGATGGTCCATTACGACACCGTGCCGGGCTCGCCGGGCGCGGCGGACGATTCCACCGGCGTGGCCGCCGTGCTGGAGAGCGTGCGGGCGATACGCGCGCGCGGACCGGCGGAGCGGACGCTGGTGGTGCTGCTGACCGACGCCGAGGAAATCGGGCTGGACGGGGCGCGGGCGTTCTGGGCGGACCATCCGCTGCGCGACCGGATCGGCGCCGTGATCAATCTCGAGGCGCGCGGCGGCGGCGGCCGCGCCATGATGTTCGCGACCGGGCGCGGCAACGCCGAAACCATCGCCGCCTTCGGCCGCGCCGGACGGAAGGCCGACGGCGGCGTCACCTCCAACTCGCTGGCGGTGTTCGTCTACGAGCGGATGCCGAACGGCACCGATTTCACCGTGCCGAAGGACCGCGGCGTGCCGGGGCTGAACCTCGCCTTCATCGGCCGGCCCGACCAGTATCACGCCCCGTCGTCGACCCCCGAAGCGCTCGACCGCGGCGCGGTGCAGCACATCGGGTCGCAGACGCTGGAGAACGCCGACGCCCTGCTGCGCGCGGAGGGCCTGCCGGAGCGGAGCGCCGACACGGTCTACGCCGACCTGTTCGGCCAGGACATTCTCAGCCATCCGCCGGCGGCGGGCTGGGGCCTGCTGGCGCTGGCCATGACGCTGTTGGCGGCGGCGGCGTGGCGGGCGAGGCGCCGGGCGGGCCTGACCCTGACCGACGTCGGCCGGGGCGCGGTGGACGGTGTCTGGTTCGTCGCCGCCGGCCTGGTCCTGACCCAGGCCGTCCGGACCCGGGCCGGGCCGATGGCGCAGCGGGCCGAGAGCGCCGCCGCCTACTATACGCTGCTGGGGCGGCTGCCGTGGATGGAGGCCGGCGCGGCCCTGACGGTGCTGGCCCTCGGCATGGCCTTGCTGGGCGGGCGCGGGCGGCCGGACCGGCGCATCACCGCCCTCGCCGTCGCGGCCGCCGCCGTGGCGGCCCTCGTGCTCGGCGGCCTCGGCAATCCGGTGGTGATCGGCGCCTCCGTCGTCGCCATAGGCCTGTCGCTCGCGCCGGGGCTGGCGGCGCGGACCGCGTGGGGCGGCTGGCTCGGCCTGGTCGCCCTGGTCCTCGTGATCGCCGCCGCCGCCCAGGCGGCGGCGCCCGCAACGGCCTTCCTGTTCCTGTGGCCGGGGCTGCTCGCGACGATCGTGGCGGCGCTGGCGGCGAGCCTCGATCCGGGCCTGACGCGGGCGCGCTCGCTGGCCCCGATCGCGGCGGCGGCGGTGATCGGGGGCGCCTGGCTGATCGGCCTGTCGCACCCGATCTTCCTCGGCATCGGCCTGGACCTTCCCGGCGTGCTGGTCCTTATGGGCCTGCTGATGCTGATGCTGGTCCGTCCGCTGTCGCCCGAACGGGGGGCCGTCAGGCCTTGGCTGATGGCGGCGCTGGCCGCGCTGGTTCTGGGCGGCGTCCTGTCGGTCGGCGCCCGGCTCGCCGAACCGATGTCGGCGCGGATCGGCTGAACCGGTTCCGGCGGACCGCGACGTCATCTTACAGATCGTCGTTCATTGACTCATGGACCGTGACCGATATCGTTGATCGTCGACAGTGCGCGTGCGGGGCGGATCGGGTCGCCTGCTCAGGACCAGCACCCAGCCATGATCAGACTGAAGGCTGATGTATCACCCGTCGCGCGCGAAGCGCCGCGGTCGATGCGCGCCCTGAGACTGACGGGCGAAGGCGGCGCCGCGCCCGCCACGACCCCGGAACGGTTCGCCGTGTTGCAGGATCGTCTGCAGGCGGGTGATCTGGTGGCGGCGCGGATTGTCGCGTCCGAATTGCGGGTCGCCGCCCCGGACGACCCGGTGCTGCTGATCGAGATCGGCCGGGCGTCGTTGATCGCCGGCAGCGCCCGGGAGGCGGTGCAGGATCTGGAGCGCGCCAGGAACCTGAGCCCCGGCCTTGCCGAGGCCTGGTTTCTCCTGGGCCTGGCGAAGAGCGATCTCGGCGAGCGGGAGGCTGCGATGGCGGCCCTGCTGGAGGCTGGGCGGCTGGAACCAGATGCCCCTCAGATCCAGGCGGCCCTGGCTTCCATCGAAGCCCGGGGTGAGACCGGCTGGCAGGCCGGCCTCGCCCGTCTCATGGCCCTGCAACGCGAGAACCCCACGGACGAGAGCTTCCGCGACCTTCTTGCCGAAGCCTATCTGGACCGTGCGCTCAGGGGCTGGACTGAGGTCGAGACCGAAGGCGGGACCACTGTGGTAAGCGCCGCGAAAAAGATCCTTCGCCTCGCCTCGGGCGCGGACATCGCGCCGGGGCTCTACCCGACGACGTCGGTTCAGGTGAAGACTGCGGCCGACTGCCTCGACCGCCTGAAGGCCCTCGACCTGTCTCAGAGCGCGCACGCCGCGGACGTCGCCAGCCTCGAAGATGTCGTTCGTGTATCGCGGGGCCGCAAGTATCACGCCACGTGGATGGAGACCGGCGTGGGGGTTCTGCTCGTCGGTGGCTTCTTCATGACGGCGGGCCAGATGTTCCCGCTGGCGCTGTTCCTTCTCGCTTGCGGGCTTGGGCTCCTGGTCGGCAGTTTCGAGCCGCAATACCGGGCCAACAAGATCATCCTCTCCCGCCGGGGGCAGACCGTCGGCGACGCCGTCATCGGCCTGGCGCAGGGGCACAAGTACGGCGGGATCGCCTACGCCCTGCTGGTGATGGGCGCCTACCCGTTCATCGCCGCCTACAAGATCTACATGAACTGGGGCCAGGGTTGGCTGGCCAGATCGGAGATTCCGGCCCTGGGCGGGGACACCGCCGAGGCCCCCGCCGGACCGGACGACGCCGACCCGCCCGCGACCGAAAGCGCCTCAACGACCGACGTGCAGGCGCCCGCTCCGCTGGAGCCGACGCCCCCTCCGGAGATAGCGTCGCCGGATATCGCTGCCCGGGAGGCCGAGGGGCCACAGGTCATCAGGATGGAGGCCGTCGCCCCGCCCAGACCCGTCCTGCAGCCGGCTTCTGCGTCCCGTGGAGTCATGGACCGGTTCAGGAAGAGCGTCGATGAGCTCAAGTCCAGGCTCGGGCGCGGACGACGTCCGTCGCCGCTCGTGCTGTGGGGCGCCGGCGGGGCCGCGGCCGCGGCCATCGCCGTGATCGTCCTGGTGACTCTCGACCCCTTCAGGGCAGGCTCCACGCAGGCCCGGACCGTGGTCACGGCGGGGACGGCCCTCACGGCGGTCGACGCCGTCCCGGCGGCGCCGACGATCTCGGGCTCGCCGCAAGTCATCGATACCGGCAACCTCGTCGTCGCCGGCGTGCCGGTCCGGCTGCATGGGGTGATCGGCGAAGGAGGCGTTCCCGCCGGTCAGATGACCAGCTTCATTCACGAGCAGGGCGGGGTCGTTACCTGCCAGCCCCTGGCGAACGGCTCCCATCGATGCTGGACGGGCGCCGATGAAAGCCAGGGCTACGACGTCGCGGCGGCGGCCATTTCGAACGGCGGAGGGCGCGTGAGTCCGGACGCTCCGCCGGAATATGTGGAAATGCAGGCCGCCGCGCAGGCCGAGCGGCGGGGGATCTGGCAATGAACGAACCGGGCGGTCGAAACATCAGGCTGGCCGCGCGCGCCGCCGTCGCGGCCCTGGCGCTTCTGGGCGCAGGCTGCGCCACCTCCACCTCGATGGAACAGCGCATGCTCGCAACCCAGCGGCTGGAGCAGGTGTGGGCGGCCGAGAACCGCATGACGCGCGCCGAGCTCGCCAGCCGCATCGTCGACGGGACGCCGGCCCAGGCGCACCGCGCCGCTGTGGAGACCATGGGCCGCATCGGCCTCGTCGTCGACGACAGCCGATCACAGCCGCCGAGGGTAGTGGCGGAAAGCACTTTCGCCGACGGCGGCTGGTCGTGGAACGAACAGGTCCGGCTGTCCGAAGAACCGAGGATGCGGCAGGTCTTCGTGCAGGCGATCGGACCTTCGGGGGCCCGGCTCGTCATGGCTCCCGGCGAGGAGGTGCTGACCGTGACCGCCGTGACGGGCTCCTCCACCCGGGACGGAACAGAGATCGCCGTCGATTTCGTTTCCACCTCCCCGAACGTGGACTGTGTCCAGCAGGCCTGCGTCGGCGAAATGGCGCCTATGGCGCTTCGGGCGGGCTATTACGAGTTCTGGCGGGCCTTCGACGAGGAACTGACCGCGATCCGCGATTTCGACCGGGCCGAAGCGGAGGCGGCGGCGCGCCGGGCGCGGTCCCAGCGCCCGCCCAGGTCGCGCGCCCGTCCCGTTCAGCCGCAGCGCCCGCCAAGGGACTGGACGCCGCCGCCCAGTGGATGGCGGCCGCCCCCGAGAGGCTGAGGTCACCCGAGTCTTTCCGCGTCCTCAATCGCCTCGAGCAGGTTCTCCGCCGCGTGGATATAGGCCGCCAGCCTTCGGGCGAGCGGTTCGTAATAGCGGTTCTCGAAGGTCTGGGCCGTGCTGTCCCGCCAGTCGGAGCGAGCCAGTCCCATCGCCATATCCAGCCGGTTTCGCAGCCGGAACGAGCTCTCGATCGCGTTCCTCATCGGCGCCCCGAGTTCCTCGCGGGAACATGGGTCCAGCCCAGACTCCTCGCCACGGCGGTACGGTGCCGGCCGCTGGCCAGCCGGTATTTCCCGTCGGGATACCGCTCCGCCGCGATCGGATCCGCCCCGAAGAAGACGGCGTGAAGATTGGACAGGCTTTGCGGATGGACGCCGGACGCGCCGTTGCGGCCCGTGGCGCGGTCGAAACCGGCGAGGTCGTCCGCGGAGACCGCCCCATGCGCCAGCAGAGGCGCGAGGTCGCGCGCGAATGCCTGCAGTCCCGCGACCATCGTCGAGCGATCGACCCCCTTTTCCCAGACGAGCGCGGCCTCGTCCGGGAGGTCGATGTCCCCGAGGGGGACCCAGCTGAATCCGGCGGGCAGGGGCGGGAGTTCCGCAGGCAAGGGTGCGTCCTCCTTCCCCCGGGTCCCGCCAGCGCCGTCGATTGCCGGCCGCCCCTGCCCCGGACGCCCCGGCGCCACGCCGGCATAGGCCATGGCGGTCTCGAGCCGGGCCGCCAGATACGCCCGTGCGCCGCGAAAGTCGGCGGCGTTCAGTTCACGCGCCGCATGCCGATAGCGGCCGAGCGCGTCCCGCACCCGGCTGGCCGCGGCCTCCAGGGCGGCGAGCAGGTCTTCCGCCTCTTCAAGATCGCGCAGGGCGTCGTCGCGACTGTCCTCGTCGGCTTCGGCCGCCGCGCGCCGGGCCCAGCGAACGCGTTCGAGCGCCGCGTGAACGCTCCGTTCGATGCGCTCCAGTCGGGGCCTGGCGTCGTCGTTCGCTTCAGCCGCGATCGAACCGATGCTCCGGCTGAACCCCTCGACCGTTGCGAGGAGCTGCGCCAGCACGCTTGTGTTCCGCAGATCGGCCTGATCGCTCATGCGTCGTCACAGGCCGAGATAGGCGTCGCCGGCCTTGGCCTTTCGCTCGAGATAGTTGCAGTAGAGCTGGGAGCGGTTGTGAAACGCCTTGAGGTGCAGCTCCATCGTCGTCTGGGCTTGCGAGAACCGCTTGTAGTGCTTGTCGGACCACGTCGATCCAAGCGCGGTCAGCTTCGACGTCAACGCGCGCTCCCGACTGATCATCTCGCGAGAGATATTGCAGAGCGAATTGGCGAACGCCCGCTGTTCCCGGGGACTGACAATGATTTGCGACATGGGCCTTCTCCGCGGTTACCGTATCTGAACTTTCAGGATGTCCTCGCCGCCGTCGGACAGTCTGATGAGGTGTTTGCGCGCGGCTTCGGCTTCCGCGATGTAGACGGCCAGGCCCTGCCGCAGCGTTTTCACCTCCTGGACGAATTCGGCGTATTGCTGGTCCCGCCACGAATTGCCGAGGCGGCTTACGCCTCCCTCCAGCCTGCCCAGAACGTCCTTGTAGAAGTTGACCGTGGACTGCAGGTCGTCTCCGAACTCCCGCAGTTTCCGGGGGTCAAGATGAGCGGACTGATCGACCATTTTACGATCCCTTCTTTCTGGCGTGCCGTGGAGGCTTGGTCGGCGCCGCCGAGAGTCGTGCGCCGAATTCTCGCAGGAACGCCTCGACGGGCGCCTGGTAGGGTCGGAAGACCTCCAGAACACCGACCCGGTCGTCGTCGCCCAGGACCATGCGATGGGGCTTGTCCAGATGAGCAGCGGCGTCCTCGTCAAAGAGACGGCGGGATTCCTGATCGCTCAGGGGACCGGCGAGTTTGACGCCCAGCTCGCCGAGCCCTCCCCGATCCAGCGCCCGTTCAAGGTTCGCATAGGCGTCGCACCAGATGAGACTGTGCACCCCAACCTCGGGACCGTCCCGGAGTACGGTCTGAAGGGCGCGGCGCACATTGACCGGTTCCTCACTCAGGTCGCCGAACATGGAGCCGGCGTCGTCCTGCTTCAGTTCGCGGACCCGATGGGCCCCCAGAAGCACCATGAATACAGCCGCTTCCTTCATCAGGCCGTCGTCCGAGCGCCGCTGGACCTCGGCCTCCAGTTCGGCGGCCACGCGCCTGAACTCATGCCGACCGGTCACCTCGACGGCATGCGGGACGGACTCGGCGAAGATCTCTGGATGATCCGCCCAGGCGGCGTCCGCCGAGGTCAGATCGACAATCCGGAAGCTGGCGGCCGCCGGAGGAATCTGGGCCGTCAGCGAAAGCATGGCCGCCAGGGCGGCGCCGACCCCCTGGTGTTCGTCGCGGGTCAGGATGAGCACGTTTCGTCCGGCATGGCGTTTCAGGCTGGCGGCGGTCGCCGGCCGCAGGGCCGTCGGCTCGCCCACCCACAGGCGCAATTCCGTCGGCGTCTCCACGGCCGCGCCGGAGAACCCGTTCAACGGCGCGCATCGGGTGATGTCTCCGGGTTCATGCCCTTCGAATACGATCGGGGGCTCGCCGGCCCACTTCGTCGCCCGGGCATGTTCGGCGATCTTCGCCAGCTCGCGGCGGCGGTCATCGTTGGAAAACAGCGCGACCTGGAACAGGTGGTTGCCGCCAAGGCTGCCGGCGTCATCGTTGTATATGGCCTCGCCGGGACGGGTCAGGGTTCGGGCCGCCGTATTGTCTTCGGCGAGTATGAGACGCGAGTCGGCTTCGCTCGACTGCAGGGCGATGCGCACAGTCATCTGATCGCGGACGGCGCGTTCCAGAGTGGCCGTAGCCAGACTCTGGGAGCCCAGGAGAAGGTGGATGCCCGCGTACCGGGCCTGGGAGACCAGCCTGCCGATCAGGGTGATCGCCTCGCGTTTCAGCTTGTCGTCCCGAACGAACAGCTCCTGGAATTCGTCGATCACCAGGACGATGCGGGGCATCGGCGCGCCGGATTTCTGTCTGTAGTCGGCGATATTGTCCGCGCCATGAGCCCTGAACAGCGCGCCGCGTCGTGTCATCTCGGCGTCGAGGCCCTGCAGGACGCTGAGCCCGAACTCCCGCTCGCTCTCGACGGCGATGACCCGGGCGTGCGGCAGCCGGGCCTCGGCATAGGCCTTGAACTCGACCCCCTGCTTGAAGTCGACGAGGTAGAACTGCAGCTCCTCGGGTGAATACAGGCGGGCCGCTGTGGTGATAAAAACGTGCAGAAGGTTGCTCTTGCCGGAGCCCGGCCGCCCGGTCAGCAAGGCGTGGTGGCAGAGGCCCTTTCCAAGCTCCAGCGACAGCGTCTTCTTCTTGCCGCCTGCCGGACCCAGCGGAACGCTGATCCCGTCCGCCGAGGAGTTGCTCCACAGTCCGTCGCCGTGGCCGGCCAATTCGAGCAGGCGCTGGTACGGGACCTCGACCTTGAGAGCCTTCTGCGCGCCGGCGCCGTATCGTTCGACGATGGCGTTGGTCCGGGCGTCCTCGGGCGCGTAGTCGAAAGCGATCACGCGGCCGGCGGCGTCGGACGATCCATCATCGACGACCTCGAACGCGCGCGACGGGCCCCGCCGCCTGAGCTCCGTAAACCAGGGCCGCAGGACGTCGAGATCGATGCCGCGGGGCGGAGCCGCCGACGTATTGGCGTGCATGATCACGAAGACGCCGCAACGGGGGCCGTTCTGAAGGATGCGGAGCAAGTCCCGCAGGATGTCTTCGTCGAAGCACTCCGGGAAATCGGCCAGAACCAGAATCCGGTAGGCTTCGGCGATCTCTCCGGCCTTCGAATTATAGCTCTCGATATCGGCGTGTTCGTTGCGCAGATATTTCTGGGTGACGCGTTCTATGTGGCCGATCAGGTCCTTGAGCCGTTGCCGGATGTCGTCGGCGTTGGCCCAGACCCGACCGTTGATGATCTGGTCCGAAAAGTCCCCGAGCCTCATGAAGGCCCCGAAGTTGCGCCCCAGGCCGAGGGGATCGAACAGCGTCAGATGGGCCTTGCCGGCCGGGAGCTGATTCAGGATGCGCGTGAGAATAGGCGCCGCGAAGCTGTCGCGCCCCTCGCCCGACGGCCCCGAATCCACGAACAGCAGCGAGCGTCCCCCCGCCAGGCTCCAGAACCAGGGACCGGCCGTCTTCAGGCCTGAGGCCTGAGCGTTGGACAGCGCCGACGTCCGTGGCGGCTCCAGACTCGTTTCGCCGACCCGGAAGCGGACCTGCTCGACATAGGGCAGCTCCGTTTGCCGGTCGGGCAGCTCGGCCAACGCCTCCCAGGGCGCGTAGAGGTCGCTCGCCCCTGCCACGGTTTCTTCGATATTCGCGCCGATCCGGCCCGCGATCTGCTCGAAACTGGCGACGCCGGCGCGGTACACGTCGCGAGCCTCACCGATCGCGGCCTGCCTCGCATCGGCGATCGCTTTCAGGGCTGTGTCGCGCGCCGAAGCCGAAGCCGCCGTTTGCCGGTCGACGACCTTCTGCGCTTCGCTCAAGGCCTTCTGGAACTCCCCGGCCCGCCGGGCGAGATCGCGCGTCGAGAAGGCTTGGTCCCGGGCGATCGCGTCCAGGATCGCGTCATAGGCGTTTCCGGCGTTCGACCGATGTATGGCGCCCATGCCGAACACCGCCCCGCCGCCTGCGAGCCCGAGGATTATGGCGACGATCAGATTCCCGGTTCCAAGGCCTACCGCGAACATCGCGATGCCGGCCCACCACCAATAGTGCTGCAGCGTCTTGTCTTCCGACGCGCGGGGGATCTGGGGCAGGTCGCCGATCTGCCGGTCCAGCGCCGCCAGGGTCGGGCCAGGCTTGTCGGCGTCCTGGTCCGGCGCAGTCCGCCGCCGTTCCAGCTCGATCTCGGGTGCGGGCAGCTCCAGACCCACCCCGACCCGCGCCCACGCCTTGCGTCCGAGGACTTCGCCCGCCTTCAGCCGTCTTGCCAGTTCGGCCTGGATGGCGGAGAGCTCGCCCTGCGTGGCCGCGCCCCGCTGGCGATAGTCCTCCTTGAACCCGGCGACTGCCCGTTCATGGACGTCCTTCACCGCCTTGCCGCAGGTCCCGGCTTTCGCATCCGTGTCCTCAAGCCAGGCGTCGGCGGCGTCGACGAACCGCGTCCACGCCGGCAGAAGGACATCCTCGTAGAGGGACCGCAAGGAAACCAGGCGATCCCCGCCCATGATGTCGCCCTCCAGAAGCGACGTCAGCCGCGTCTCGACCGGGAGCGGAGAGAATGGGTCGAACAGCGGCAGAGCCTGAAACATCTGTTGCTCCGCGGGGCCCGCGGAGCCGCGGGCCCCTGCCTCCGGGACCGGAGCGGGCGGCCGGTTCCCGGGATCTTCGGCCGAAGCCCGGCCTTTGACCGGGGCTGCGATCGGTGACCGGTCGGCCGAGGTGTCGATCATCGCCAACACCGTCCCCACCGCGACGACGTCCTCTTCGTCGACCGCGATATCGACGACCACGCCCGCGACCGGCGAGCAGACTTCTCCCTCGCCCGCCGTCACAGCCACGACCACGAGGGGTTGGTCCTCGGCGACATGCTCCCCGACATCGACGAGCCATGTCACGATCCGGGCCGTGTCGTCGCCGAAGGCCGGCAGATGGAGCGCATACTGCGTCAGCGCTTCCTCGTCGCCGCTGTCCGTCGTGCTGGATTCGCTCATGCCGACAGCCCCCCGACGCCCCGCCAGCGTCAACAGCCGGTCCGATTGGATTCGGGCCATGACCCAACGCAGGAACGTCCCTCCACGCCCCACGCCACCCTACGCCGTTCGGCGACCTGTGTTACCGGATCGATAATGTCGCTTGGGGCAGGCCCGCGCAAGCAGGCAATCCGAAACCGGCAACCGGCGCTCAGCTACGTCACGTCAAAATCGGACGTGTGCCCGGCTGGTCTGGAAAAGAACATATTGGCAACCGGAACAAACCGTGCACATATCCCTGCTCACAGGGAGCGGGTCACGGTCATCGGACCGAAGGCGGGCCTCTCCCCCGGAATACCGAACGGGAATCATGGCAAGGGAGAGTGGCAAGGTGGCGGCACAGGCGAATTTGAAATTGGTGGGCAAGGACGACGGCGACAAGCAGCGGGCCCTGGAGGCGGCGATCGCCCAGATCGACCGCGCCTTCGGCAAGGGCTCGGTGATGAAGCTCGGCAAGGGCGGCGTCGCCGAGGCGATCCCGTCCGTGTCGACCGGCTCGCTGGGCCTCGACATGGCGCTCGGCATCGGCGGCCTGCCGCGCGGCCGGGTGATCGAGGTGTTCGGCCCGGAAAGCTCCGGCAAGACAACCCTGGCCCTGCACACCGTGGCCGAGATCCAGAAGTCGGGCGGCACCGCCGCCTTCGTCGACGCCGAGCACGCCCTCGATCCGGGCTACGCCCAGAAGCTGGGCGTCAACCTCGACGACCTCCTGGTGTCGCAGCCGGACACCGGCGAGCAGGCGCTGGAGATCGTCGACACCCTGGTGCGCTCGGGCGCCGTGGACATCGTGGTGGTCGACTCCGTCGCCGCCCTGACGCCGCGCGCCGAGATCGAGGGCGAGATGGGCGACAGCCTGCCCGGCCTGCAGGCCCGACTGATGAGCCAGGCGCTGCGCAAGCTGACCGCCTCGATCAACAAGTCGCAGTGCATCGTGCTGTTCATCAACCAGATCCGCCACAAGATCGGCGTCATGTACGGCTCGCCCGAGACGACGACCGGCGGCAATGCGCTGAAATTCTACGCCTCGGTCCGCCTCGACATCCGCCGCACCGGCGCGATCAAGGACCGCGACGAGGTCGTCGGCAACACCACCCGGGTCAAGGTGGTCAAGAACAAGGTCGCCCCGCCGTTCCGCGAGGTCATCTTCGACATCATGTACGGCGAGGGCATCTCCAAGCTGGGTGAGATCATCGACCTCGGGGTCAAGGCCGGGGTGATCGAGAAATCGGGCAGCTGGTTCTCATACGACAGCCAGCGCATCGGCCAGGGCCGCGAGAATGTGCGCGCCTTCCTCAAGGCCAACCCGGACATCGCCGACTCGATCGAGAAGGCCGTGCGCGCCTCGACCAACAAGATCGCCGAGGAGTTGCTGGGCACGCCCGAACCCGACGAGGGCCAGGACCTCGAGGGCTGAGGTCGGGCCGACTCTGTCGACTCTGCCCCCCTGTTTTCAGAGCCCAAGCGACCCTGCCGACTCCGCCACCCTGATTTTCAGGTCCCGGAGTCGGCCACCCCACTTCTCCGGCCGGGTCCGCCGACCCGCCATCGACCCCGCCGGGCCGGGCCGGACGGAGCGGCCGCCTGATCCCCACCCGGATCGGGCGGCCTTTTTTTCGCAAGCGGGACCTTTTTCGCGAGCGCGGCGGTTGTCGGCTTCGTCAAACCGGAGCCCCCCATGGCCGACCCCCAGGTCCAGTCCCTCAGCCAGTTCACCCTGTCCGAAACCCCGTCGGGCTACCTGCTCGAGATCGAGGGCGACGGCGGGGCCTCAATGGCCGTCGTCGCCTACGCCCGAGCAGATCGACGCCATCATCGACGCCCTCGACGACCTCCTGTCCGAGGACGAGGCCGCCGCGGACGAGGTCGACGACGAGGACTGACCGACCACTGGTCAGCGCCGCCCGCGACGCCTAGGCTTCCCCGAAACGGGGGGGCAGGATCATGGCAGGAACAGACAGGGGCGCGTCGGGCCGGGCCATCCTGCTGGCCACGCTGGCGGCCGGCACGCTCGACATCGGCGCGGCCATCCTGACCAACCTGCAGGTACCCGCCCGGGTGGTGCTGCAATCGGTCGCCAGCGGCTGGCTGGGGTCCGCGGCATACCGGGGCGGCTGGCCGACGGCCTGGCTGGGCCTCGCCTCCCACTACGCCATCATGCTGGGCATCGCCGCCGTGTTCGTTCTCGCCGCGCGGAAGGTTCCGGCGCTGCGCCGGCAATGGTTCCCGGCGGGCGTCGCCTATGGCGTTCTGGTCTGGCTGGCGATGGCCTTCGTGGTGGTGCCGCTCTCGGCCTCGACCCTGTCGCCTCCGGACAGCGTGATGGCGGCGATGAAGCCGATCGTGATCCACATCCTGTGCGTCGGCCTGCCCATCGCCTGGATCGCGCAGCGCATGCCGGGGGCGCCCCGCCCCGCCTGAGCCGCCCGATCACGGCCGGGTGATGCTTTCGGGTCGAAACCCCTATATGAGGCGCGTTCCTTTTCGCCTCCCCAGAACGACCCGCCATGGCCAGCCTGAACCAGATCCGCTCGACCTTCCTCGACTATTTCGCGGCCGACGGGCACGAGAAGGTCCCGTCGGCTCCGCTGGTGCCGCAGAACGACCCGACCCTGCTGTTCGTCAACGCCGGCATGGTGCCGTTCAAGAACGTCTTCACCGGCCAGGAGACGCGGGCGATCAAGCGCGCCACCTCGTCGCAGAAATGCGTCCGCGCCGGCGGCAAGCACAACGATCTGGACAACGTCGGCTACACCGCCCGTCACCACACCTTCTTCGAGATGCTGGGGAATTTCTCCTTCGGCGACTACTTCAAGGAGCACGCCATCGAGATGGCGTGGAACCTGTGCACCCGGGAGTTCGCGCTCGACGCCGACCGGCTGATGGTCACCGTCTACATCGATGACGACGAGGCCTTCGACCTGTGGAAGAAGATCGCCGGCCTGCCGGAGTCCCGGATCGTGCGCATCGCCGGCTCCGACAATTTCTGGTCGATGGGCGACACCGGCCCGTGCGGGCCGTGCACCGAAATCTTCTGGGACCACGGCGATCACATCCCCGGCGGTCCTCCGGGTTCGCCCGACGAGGACGGCGACCGCTTCGTGGAGATCTGGAACAACGTCTTCATGCAGTTCGAGCAGACGGCCGACGGCAGCCGCACCCTGCTGCCGAAGCCGTCGATCGACACCGGCATGGGCCTGGAGCGCATCGCCGCCGTGCTGCAGGGTGTGCACTCCAACTATGAGACCGACCTCTTCCGCAACCTGATCGCGGCCTCCGAAGACGCGACCTCGACCCAGGCCGTCGGCGAACAGGCCCCCAGCCACCGGGTCATCGCCGACCACCTGCGCTCGTCGTCCTTCCTGATCGCCGACGGCGTGACGCCTTCCAACGAGGGCCGCGGCTATGTCCTGCGCCGGATCATGCGCCGGGCCATGCGCCATGCTCACCTGCTGGGCGCCGCCGATCCGCTGATGCACCGGCTGGTGCCGACCTTGGTGCGGGAGATGGGCGAGGCCTATCCCGAACTGCGCCGCGCGCAGGCGTTCATCGAGGACACGCTGAAGCAGGAGGAAATCCGCTTCCGCACGACCCTCGGCCGCGGCATGGGCCTGCTGGAGGACGCCTCGCGCGATCTCGGCGAGGGCGGCGTCCTGCCCGGCCAGACCGCCTTCACCCTGTACGACACCTACGGCTTCCCGCTCGACCTGACCCAGGACGAGGCGCGCCGCCGCGGCTTCACCGTCGACACCGAAGGGTTCGAGGCGGCCATGACCGAGCAGCGCAACCGGTCGCGCGAACACTGGACCGGCTCCGGCCAGACGGCCTCGGCTGGCGAATGGCTGGCCCTGCGCGATCGCCTCGGGCCGACCGTCTTCACCGGCTACGACTCGGTCGAGGGGTCGGGCGAGGTGCTGGCCATCGTGCGCGACGGGGCCTCCGTCGATGAACTGGGCGCCGGCGAGACCGCCGAGGTGCTGTTCGACCAGACCCCCTTCTACGGCGAGGGCGGCGGCCAGGCGGGCGACAAGGGCGAGATCGAGTGGACCGACGCCACCGGCCAGCAAGGCGCCGGCGTCGTGCTCGACGTCCAGAAGCATGCCGGCGACCTGTTCGCCCACCGCATCGAGATCAGCTCGGGCACGCTGGCCATCGGCGCCCGGGTCCAGCTGCGCGTCGCCGCCGACGCCCGCCTGACCACCCGCGCAAACCACTCGGCCGCCCACCTGCTGCACAAGGCGCTCGCCAACGTGCTGGGCGGCCACGTGGCCCAGAAGGGCCAGATGGTCGACGCCGAACGCCTGCGCTTCGACTTCAGCCACAACGCTCCGGTCACCGAGGACGAGTTGGCGCGGATGGAGGACGAGGTGAACGCCGTCATCCGCCAGAACCTTCCGGCCGAGACGAAGATGATGGCCCCGCAGGCTGCCATTGAGGCCGGCGCCGTGGCCCTGTTCGGCGAGAAATACGGTGACGAGGTCCGGGTGCTGACGCTGGGCCGTTCGCTGACCGAGGCGGACAAGCCCTATTCGGTCGAACTGTGCGGCGGCACCCATGTGGCGCGGACCGGGGACATCGCCCTGTTCAAGATCGTCTCGGAGAGCGGCATCGCCGCCGGCGTGCGCCGCATCGAGGCCCTGACGGGCGAGGCGGCCCGCCAGTATCTCCTCGCCCAGGCCGGGGTGGCCCGGAAGCTGGCGCAGGCCTTCAAGGTCCAGCCCGCCGACGTGCCGGCCCGGGTCGAGGCCCTGACCGGCTCCGTGCGCACTCTGGAGAAGCAGGTCGCCGACCTGAAGAAGCAGCTCGCGCTGGGCGGCGGCTCCGGCGGCAACGCCGCGCCGGAAGAGATCAACGGGGTCAACCTGATCGCCCGCGTCCTCGACGGGGTCGACGGCAAGGGCCTGCGCGGCGTGGCCGAGGACTTCCGCAAACAGGTGGGCTCGGGCGTTGTCGCCCTGATCGGCGTGTCCGAGGGCAAGGCGGCGGTCACCGTGGCCGTGACCTCCGACATGACGCGCAAGATCAACGCCGCCGATCTGGCCCGCGCCGCCGTGCTGGCCATGGGCGGACAGGGGGCGGGCGGCAAGCCGGACTTCGCCCAGGGCGGCGCCCCGGACGGCGGCAAGGCCGAGGACGGACTGGCGGCGGTGCGGGCGGCCCTGGCCGGTTAGGGCCGGGCGTCGTTCTGGATGTCCACGGCCGCCAGCTTCCAGCTGAACAGGCCGCGGCGTTCGAGGATCAGGGCCAGCCGCTGGTCCGGATGATCGCGGTCGGTCAGGGTGACGGCGAAGGCGTTGAGATCCCGGTAACCCCAGGCCTGGTGGATGTCGTCACCCTTGTCCGCGGCGTCGCCCGGCTCCGGCTGATCGCGCACGGTGGGGTCGGGCGCCTCGGCCGTGGTGACCATCTGCGCCACCACCTCGGGCGTGACCGCGGCATCGACAGCCCCGGACAGCAGCATGGGCGCGAGGATCAGGCCGAGACCACCGAGGCCGCTCTCGGCCATGCGGGGATCTCGGCGCATCTGGGCCGCCAGCTCGGCGTTCAGCTCGTCCTTCAGACTCTGTCGCAGGGCCGGAAAATCGACCAGCTGCTCCAGCCGGTCGGCGTCCCCGGCCTTCGCGGCGCGGATGAGCGCCTGGGCGGCCAGGACCGGCGCGGCGGCCCAGGCGGCGACCAGGATGACGATGGCCGCGGCGGCGCCGCCCACGATGAGCTTCTTGATCATGCTACCCTCTGGCGTCGAAACGCCTCCCCACGGCTACGGTTGCGGCGAGTCGCCGCCTCAGGCCAGCGGGCGAAGCGGTCAGCCGCCGGCCTTGCCGCTCTTCATCACGCGCGGAACCGGAGCCGCCTCGGGTCGGGACGCGGCCGCCGGCGTGGGCGCGACGCCCTCGGGCAGGCCGATGTGGACCAGTTTCCATTCGAACGGCCCCTTGCGCTCGAAGGTGAAGATGGTGCGCGAACCGCCCTCGTCGGTGACGGCCATCCGCACCCGGTTGACGCCCCAGAACACCGGCGCGGGCATGGGGTTTGCGCTTGGCTCCCCTTCGGGCGCGGCGGCGCGCTGGGAGGCGTAACGGCCGTCGCCGCGGGTCAGGCCGGCCAGCGCCGCCGGGGTCAGATAGGCGTCCGCGTCCGCGATCGCCGCCGTGTCGGTCGGTTCGAGCCGCCGGCGAACGGCGCCGATCGGATCCTCGAGGAAGGTCGGCGCCGGCGCCATAGCGGCCGGGTTCCCCGACAGCTGCGGGCGCAGCGACTGGCGGACGGCCGGGAAGTCGACCAGCCGCGACAGGCCGGCGACGTCGTTCGCGTCGGCCGCCGAGCGGATGCCGAAGAAGGCCACGGCCGGGGCGGCGAAGAAGCTGACCACCGCCCCCACGACGGCCAGCAGCAGCAGGTTGCCGAACAGCTTCTTCACGGGCGCCTCCACGATCAACCGCATCAATGCACGAACACCGGTCCCGCTCAAACGAAAGGCCCGCCGGACGCGAATCCGGCGGGCCTTCCGATTGGCCGTAAACAGGCGCGCCTACCGGGCGGCCATGGCCTTCGTCAGATTTTCGGCGACCTTGTCGAGGAAGCCCTCGGTGGTCAGCCAGCCCTGCTGGTCGCCGACCAGCAGCGCCAGGTCCTTGGTCATGTGGCCGGCCTCGACGGTCTCGACCACCACGCGCTCCAGCGTCTCGGCGAAGGCGGCGAGTTCGGCGTTGCCGTCCAGCTTGGCCCGGTGCGAGAAGCCGCGGGTCCAGGCGAAGATCGAGGCGATCGAGTTGGTCGAGGTGGCCTCGCCCTTCTGGTGCTGGCGGTAGTGGCGGGTGACGGTGCCGTGGGCGGCTTCCGACTCCAGCACCTTGCCGTCCGGCGTCATCAGCACCGAGGTCATCAGACCCAGCGAGCCGAAGCCCTGGGCCACCACGTCGGACTGCACATCGCCGTCGTAGTTCTTGCACGCCCAGACGAAACCGCCCGACCACTTGATGGCCGCGGCCACCATGTCGTCGATCAGGCGGTGCTCGTAGGTCAGGCCCTTTTCCTTGAACTCGGCCGCGAACTCCTCGTCGAACACCTTCTGGAAGATGTCCTTGAAGCGCCCGTCATAGGCC
>NZ_DASWTO010000049.1:0-25304 GCF_036402095.1 Brevundimonas sp.
CCGCGATGACGCTCGGCCTCTCGACCGACTTCAATTGCTTCAACTGATCGTCGAGGGCACGGTAGCCCTCGGCCGTCATCGGCACTTTTTCCATATGTCGTGAGTTTCTTGGCTAGCCCGACTGACAGACTTACTCGGCACAGAGGTCGCTGGGCGCACGCGACCGGCCCAAGAGGGTAGGGCGCCCTGCGCCCGGGTTCAAGGCCCCTTCAGATCGACCTCGAAGCGGCCCGGTCCCGCGCCCGGCCACGGACCTGCCGGATCAGGCTCCAGGCCAGCCAGGCGATGGCGGCCAGTCCGGCGGCCATGAACAGGCTGGACAGCAGCACGACCCCGGCCGCCATGAAGGCGAGGACGAAGGCGACGGCGGCGGCGAGGGCGGCGATGACTTGAACGGTTCTCAGGCGCATGGCCCGTTAACGGTTATGGCGGACGGGAGTTGCGGCTCAGCCGCCCGCCCCTTCCCTGCGCCGGCGCACTGTGGCTTCGGCGCCGATATGATGTGTCGGGTCAGGCGTAGCTGTACGGACCGCCCCGCTGCAGCGCCCTCTGGTAGGCGGGGCGGGCGTGGATGCGATCCAGGAACGCCTGCAGCCGCGGCTTGTCGGCGCCGTAGCCGACCCGGCTGCCCGCCTCGACCGGGAAGCTCATCATGATGTCGGCGGCCGAGAAGGCGTCACCCGCGAACCACGCGGACCGCGCCAGCTCCGCCTCCCAGTACGCCGTATGGGCGGCGATCTGCGGATCGATCATCCTCGCATTCATGCCCCGGCTGATGCCGTTGGCGACCGGCCGGATCAGCAGCGGAACCCGCTTCGGAATCTGGCTGAAGATCAGCTTGAGCAGCAACGGCGTCATCGCCGAGCCTTCGGCGTAGTGCAGCCAGTAGGTGAAGCGCCGCCCCTCCGGCGTCCCCCGGGCCGGGCGCAGCGCCGACCCGCCGTGCGTCTCCAGCAGGTATTCGACGATAGCCCCCGTCTCGGCCACGCGCGCCTCGCCGTCGTCGAGGACGGGCGACTTGCCCAGCGGATGGATGGCCTTCAGTTCGGACGGCGCCAGCATGGTTTTGGCGTCGCGCTGATAGCGCTTCACCTCATAGGGGACGCCCATCTCCTCCAGCAGCCACAGCACCCGCTGGGATCGGGAGTCGTTGAGATGGTGGACGGTGATCATGGGCGCGGCTCCGCTTGCCCGGTCAGTTAGCGGAGTTTACGCGGCGTCGGTCCAGCGGTTTTCAGCGCCGCCCGCTCCAGCGCCGGCGGGGGTGCGGCACGGCGCCGGCGGCTGGCCCGTGCGGCGGGTTGCGGCGACTCTCCCAGAGCTGGAAAGCCAGGGTTGCCAGGGCCAGCTTGCCGGCATGACGGCCCGCCAGCCGCCGCCCGCCCTTGCTGAGCAACAGGCCGCCGATCAGGGGGGCGAGTCTGGGGATGGGCATGGCGGTCTCCTTTCGAAGATCAACGCGCCGGGCGGGCGGTCCGTTCAGTCGCGCGCCGGAACCCGCACGACCCGGCTGAGCGGCGACACCCCGTTGGGCGAGAAGGCCTCGACGGCGAACCAGTAGTCGACGCCGGTGTTGAGGGCCCGCACCTCCAGCCGGTTTTCCATCTCGCGCAGATCGTCGCCATAGACCTGGTAGGTCAGGAACAGCCGGTCGGGGGCCACGCCCCAGCGGACGTTGTAGCCCAGCGCCCCCGACACCGGCGTAATGCGGACGGTGGCGTTCCTCTGGTCGCCGCCGCGTTCGACCCGGATGTCGGTCGGCCGCTCGGGCGGCTCGCCGTCCGACGTCCCGAACACGCGCAGGTCCGAGATGGCGAGGTTGGCGGCGGCGACTTCGCCGTGCTCGTAGCGGATATAGCGGGCGTCGACCGGGCGCTCGCCCTCGACATAGGCGTTGGGCCGGTCGCGTTCCGAGTCCGACAGGTCCGCGAAGACCCGCCAGTCGGCGCCGTCCATCGACCACAGGATGCGGAACCGCGTGCGAATGCCGGGCCGCTCGGCATGGATGCCGGACTGATGGTCGGCGTAGTTGACCTGCACCGCATGCACCCGCTTCGGGGCTCCGAGGTCCAGCGTCAGGGTCTCGCCCGGGCGATTGGCGCCGGCGACCCAGAAGGTGCGGGGGTTCTCGTCGGCGGCGCGGTCGGCGCTGAATTCTCCCTCGGTCGAGGAGGCCTCGGCCGCGGCCTTGTAGGACAGCGGAAACCAGCCGGTGAACAGGCTGTCGGGGTCGTCGATCCGCTCCGTCGGCATTCGCTGGGGATAGTCGCCGAACCGGCTGGAGAAATGCATCTGGCCGTCCGACGTGAAGCCGCCCGGGAACATCGCGATGCGCCGCTCGAAGGTCCAGTTGTGGCCGATCCACGGCGTGCCGGTGTTCCACCAGTTGCCGTGCCGATCCTGGAAGGTCGAGCCGTGTCCCGCCCCCTCGACGAAGCCGCCGGGCTTGTAGCTGACCGGATTGTACGGCGCGTATTCAAACGGGCCGAGCGGGCCGGGGCCGACGTAGGTTCCGTTGGCGTAGGCGTTGTATTCAGTGCCGGGCGCCCCGTACTGCAGATAGTACCGCCCGCCGTGCCTGGTCATCCAGGCCCCCTCCATGAAGGGCTTGATGGGCGTGCCGTCGGCCAGGGTTCCGGAATGGTCCTGGCCGAACCGCTCCCAGCCGTGCTGATCGGGATGCAGGGTGTGCAGCCGGGTCGGCTCGCCCACGAAGCGCACCGGCGGCGTCGGATCGATCTCGGACCCGTACAGCGGATAGACGTTCGAACTGCCCCAGTAGAGGTACCATTTCCCGTCGTCGTCGATGAACAGGCCCGGGTCCCACGGTCCGGGCGGCAGCTTCTCCGGCGGCAGGCCCGCGTCGCCGTAGCTGCCCTCCTCGTTGCGGCTGACCGCCCCCGGGACTGGCGGCAGCACCCGCGTGTGCCAGTCCCAATGCCCCGTCTCCGGATGCTCGCTGACCAGCAGCGGACGCGGCTCGAAGGCCGACTGCATCAGATAGAGCCGCTCGCCATCCGAGACCGCCGCCGGCGCCACATGCCCCTCGAACGGCCACTTGTCGGGCTGGACATAGGTCCAGTCGAGCAGGTTCTCCGAGGTCCAGTAGCCGTCGGCCAGGGTCTGGAACAGGAAGTATCTGTCCCGGTGCAGCACGACGACCGGATCGGCCCCGGTGCGGTAGCTGATGCCCCGGTGGGTCTGCTCGAAATTGTATTTGTAGTCGATGTCGACCGGATTGGCCCAGGTCCGGGGCCGGCCCTCCTGCGCGGCGGCGGGGGCGGCGGCCAAGGGAGCGGCGATGGCGGCGGCGAGGGCGATCAGCAGGGTCGGGCGCATGGCGTCACGCTAGCATGCGGCCCCGCCTGTTGAGTTCACGAGCGGTTTCGCCCTAAGCCGGGGCATGACCCCGACCGAGCCTTCGCCGGAAACACCCGCCGAACCCCGCCTGACGTCGCTGGCCCACGGCGGCGGCTGCGGCTGCAAACTCGCCCCCGCGGTGCTGCAGGATATCCTCAGGGGCATGCCGCAGGCCGCGCCCTTCGCCAATCTGCTGGTCGGGACCGAGACCAGCGACGACGCCGCCGTCTGGCGTCTCAACGACCAGCAGGCGCTGGTGGCCACGACCGACTTCTTCATGCCGGTGGTCGACGACCCCTTCCACTTCGGCCAGATCGCCGCGACCAACGCCCTGTCGGACGTCTACGCCATGGGCGGGACGCCGATCTTCGCCCTCGCCATCGTCGGCATGCCCGTCAACGTCCTGTCGACGCGGACCATCGGGCGTATTCTGCAGGGCGGGGCGGCGGCCTGCGCGGCGGCGGGCGTGCCGGTGGCCGGCGGCCACTCGATCGACAGCGTCGAGCCGATCTACGGCCTCGTCGCCCTCGGCCTCGTCCATCCGGACCAGGTGCTGACCAATCGCGGCGCCAAGCCCGGCGACGTCCTCGTGCTGACCAAGCCGCTCGGCGTCGGCGTGCTCAGCGCCGCCTTCAAGCAGGAGCGGCTGGGCAAGGACGGCTACCGCACCCTCAAGGACACCACGACCCGGCTGAACAGCCTCGGGGCGAAGCTGCCGGCCCGTGCGGGGGTGCACGCGGTCACCGACGTCACCGGCTTCGGCCTCGCCGGCCATGCGCTGGAGATGGCGCGCGGCGCGGGCGCGACGGTCGAGATCACCGCCGATGCGCCGATGCTCGCGGGCGTTCGCGACCTGCTGCAGGCGGGCGTCCGCACCGGCGCCTCGGCCCGCAACTGGGCCAGCTACGGCGCCGAGATCGACCTGCCCGGAGACCTGGAGCCGTGGCGGCGCGACCTGCTGACCGACCCCCAGACCTCGGGCGGCCTGCTGATCGCCGTGGCCGCAGACGGCGTGCGCGACCTGCAGGCCTTCGCCCGTATCAACGGCTCGGGCTTCGACATCGTCGGCCGGGTGGTCGAGGGCCCGCCGCGGGTCCGCGTCACCCTATGATCCGCCGCGCCGTAGACCTGTCGCCCGCCGCCCGCGACGGCTACGACGCCCTCATCGACGTGCGCAGCCCGTCCGAATTCGCCCTCGACCACATTCCGGGGGCCGTGAATCTGCCGGTGCTCGACGACTTCCAGCGCGCGGCGGTCGGGACCGAATATGTGCAGGGCTCCAAATTCCTCGCCCGCCGGACCGGTGCGGCCATGGTCGCCCGCAACATCGCCGCCCATCTGGAGGGCGCGCTGGGCGAGCGCGACGGTTCGTTCCGGCCTTTGGTCTACTGCTGGCGCGGCGGTCAGCGCTCGGGGGCCATGGTCACGGTGATGGACCAGGTGGGCTGGCCGGTGACGGTGCTGGATGGCGGCTACCAGACCTGGCGGCGTCAGGTGAAGACGGCCCTGTACGACACGCCGCTGGCGCACCGGCTGGTGCTGGTCGACGGGGCCACCGGCTCGGGCAAGACGGCCCTGCTGCAGGCGGTGGCCGCACGCGGCGTCCAGACCCTCGACCTCGAAGCCCTCGCCGCGCACCGCGGCTCGCTGTTCGGGGCCATGCCCGGCGGGCAGCCGTCGCAGAAGGCCTTTGAGAGCCGGTTGCACGACGCCCTCTCCCGCCTCGACGCGGCCCGCCCCGTGCTGGTCGAGGCCGAAAGCTCCAAGATCGGCGCGCGCGTCATTCCGCCGTCCGTGTGGACGGCCATGAGCGCCGCCGCCGCCGTCCGCCTCGAGTCTCCGGTCGAGGTCCGCGCCGCCCGCACCGTCCGCGACTACGCCGCCATCGCCGCCGACCCCGCCGCCCTCGACACGGCCCTGACCCGCCTGCCGCGCCACATCAGCAAGCAGATGGTCTCGGAGTGGCGGACGCTCGCCGCCGCAGGAGAGGTCGAGGCGCTGGCGACCGACCTGATCGTCCATCACTACGACCCGGCCTATCGCCGGCAGGGCCCCGGAGCCCGCCGGGAGCTGGCGCGAGTCGGGATCCAGTCGCTCGACGCCGCCGCCCTCGAAGCGGCCGCGGAGCAGGTCGCCGCGGTTCTCGCGGGCCTCAGCCCTTCATGACCATGTCCAGCCCGACCACGGCGCTGACCGCGATCGAGGCGACCACCCAGGTCAGGGCCAGCGTCTTCCACGACACCTTCAGGCGCTGGCTGCCGAGCGCCAGCAGGGCGAACAGCCCGAGGGTGACGATGATCGGCAGGGTCCACATCCCCCAGCCCAGCCAGTCGCTGATCCGCGCCTCGTCATTCGGATTGAACAGGCTGATGACCGTGGCCATGAACCGCATGAAGGCGGCCCAGAACAGGAACGCCCAGGCCGCCGCGCTGGCCCGCGTCTGCACGAGCCACAGGGCGACCAGCGCCTGAACGAGGGTCACGACGGGCCCGGCGGCGGAGATGATCGCGTGGTCGGCCGGACTGGCCGTTCCGCGGGCCCCGGCGCTGTTCAGGCCGAAATACGCCTCGTGGCCCAGCAGCACCGCCGCCAGCCAGTGCCCGGCCTCGTGCAGGGCGAAGGTGATGAAGCCGGCGATGAAGACCAGGGCGTAGAAGCCCGCACCCGTGTGCATAACTTGCATCCGCCCCTCCGCAGCCGACGGCGCAGCTTGCGGCGCACCGGTGACGGGGTCGAGTTAAGGATCGTTCACGCCCGGCGCGCGATGGTCCGCACGGGACGGATGGTCAAACCCCCGGGTCGTGCTTAGCTTCGCCCCCATGACCCGTTCCCGCACCGCCGTCCTGATGTCGTCCCTGAGTCTGCGGGTGCTTGTCGCCCTCGCCGCCGGTCTGCTCGCCGGCGCCGCGGCCCAGGCCTGGGGCGTTCCCGGCGGCACGGGCACGGTCGCCGTGGTCGAGGGGCTGGGCCAGCTGTGGCTCAACGCCCTGCGCATGACCATCATCCCGCTGGTCTTCGCCCTGCTGGTCACGGGCATCGCCTCCATCGCCGACGCCGCCGCGACCGGCCGGCTCGCGCTGAAGGCCGTCGTGGTCTTCGCCGTCCTGCTGGTGGGCGCGACAGTCTACGGCGTCCTCGCCTCGGAGGGGCTGCACGCCGTGTGGCCGATCGACCCCGAGGGCGGCCGGCTACTGCTGTCCGGCGCGGCCGGCGACGCCGTAGTGCGCGAAAATCTCGGCGGCGGCGGCCTGACCGCCTTCCTGACCAGCCTCGCGCCGTCGAACCCGATCCGCGCCGCGGCCGAGGACGCCATTCTCGGCATCGTCGTCTTCGCCATCGTCTTCGGCTTCGCCACCACCCGCCTGCCGGACCGCCTGCGCCAGCCCCTGACCGTCTTCTTCGAGGCCGTGGCCGAGACCATGATCGTCATCGTCCACTGGGTGCTGCTCGCCGCCCCGGTCGGCGTCTTCGCCCTGTCGCTGGGCGTGGGACTGCGGGCCGGACTCGGCGCGGCCGGGGTGCTGGGCCACTACATCGCCATCGTCGTGCTGGCCCTGGTCGGCCTGATCCTGCTGACCTACGTCGTGGCGGTGGTCTGGGGCCGTGTCGGCCTGGGCCGTTTCGCCCGCGCCGCCGCCCCGGCCCAGGTGGTGGCCTTCTCGACCCAGTCCTCGCTGGCCTGCCTGCCGGTGATGGTGGAGCGCGCCCGCGACCGGCTGGGCGTCTCGGCGGCCACGGCGGGCCTCGTCCTGCCGCTGGCGGTGGCCGTATTCCGCATCACCTCGACAGTCGCCAACCTCGCCGTCTGCATCTACGTCGCCCACCTGTACGGCATCCCGCTGACGCCCGGCGTGCTGATCGCCGGCGGCGTCACGGCGCTGGCCATCAGCGTCGGCACTGTCGGCCTGCCGGGCCAGGTCAGCTTCTTCGCCTCCATCGCCCCGATCGCCATCGTCATGGGCCTGCCGCTCGAGGTCCTGCCCCTGCTGCTCGCCGTCGAGGTCGTGCCCGACATCTTCCGCACCATCGGCAACGTCACCGCCGACCTCGCGGCGGCGCGCATCGTCGAGGGCCGGGACGCCACGGCGGATCCCGAGGCGGCCTCGGGGATCTAGCCGCGCCCTTACGGCTCAGCCGTAGTCCTGGATCGGCCGGACATCGAGGTCTCCGGCCTTGATCGCGCCGATGGCCTGCGAGGCCGCCAAGGCGCCGGCGGTGGTGGTGTAGTAGGGGATCTTCATCATCAGCGCGGTGCGGCGCAGGCTGAAGCTGTCCTGCAGCGACTGCTTGCCCTCGGTGGTATTTATGACCAGCTGGACCTCGCCGTTCTTCATGGCGTCGACGATGTGCGGACGGCCTTCCAGCACCTTCTTGACCAGTCCGACCTCGAGGCCCTGACCCGTCAGATAGGCGTGGGTTCCGGCCGTGGCGATGATCGAGAAGCCCTCGGCGATCAACGTCTTCACCGCGTCGACGATGAAGGGCTTGTCGCCCTCCTTGACCGAGACGAAGGCGCAGCCCGCGACCGGCAGGATCGTCCCGCCGCCGATCTGGCTCTTGGCGAAGGCGCGGGCGAAGGCCGGGGCCATGCCGGCCTCGCCGTCGCGCTTCCAGTCCAGCCCCATGACCTCGCCGGTCGAACGCATCTCGGGACCCAGCACCGTGTCGACGCCGGCGAAGCGGGCGAACGGGAAGACCGCTTCCTTGACCGCGATGTGGTCGTAGGGCTTGTCCGCCAGACCGAAGGACTTCAGCGGCACGCCCGCCATGACCTTGGCGGCGATAGCGGCGATGGGCTGGCCGATGGTCTTGGCCACGAACGGCGCCGTGCGGCTGGCGCGCGGATTGACCTCCAGCACGAAGATGCGCGGCTCGGCGCTGTGCGGCTCCTCGATGGCGAACTGCACGTTCATCAGGCCGCGCACCTTCAGCGCCCGGGCCATGGCCTCGGTCTGACGCTTCAGCTCGGCCACCGTTTCGGCCGACAGCGAGTAGGGCGGCATCGAACAGGCGCTGTCGCCCGAGTGCACGCCGGCCTCCTCGATATGCTCCAGCACCCCGGCGACGAACACCGTCTCGTCGTCGCAAAGGGCGTCGACGTCCACCTCGGTGGCGCGGTTCAGATAGTGGTCGATCAGGACCGGGTCGTCGCCCGACACGCGCATGGCCTCGTGGACGTAGCGGTCCAGCTGCTCGCGGTCGTGGACGATCATCATGCCCCGTCCGCCCAGCACATAGGAGGGGCGCAGCACGACCGGATAGCCGACCTCCTCGGCCTTGTGCGCGGCTTCCTCGGCGCTGCGGGCCAGGCCGTTCGGCGGCTGCATCAGGCCGATGTCCTGCAGCATGCGCTGGAACCGCTCGCGGTCCTCGGCGAGATCGATGGAGTCGACGCTGGTGCCGAGGATCGGCACGCCGTCGGCCTGCAGCGCATGGGCCAGCTTCAGCGGCGTCTGGCCGCCGAACTGCACGACGACGCCGATCAGCTCGCCCTTCGAGCGTTCGACGTCGATCAGCTCCAGCACGTCCTCGGCCGTCAGCGGCTCGAAATACAGCCGGTCCGAGGTGTCGTAGTCGGTCGACACCGTTTCAGGGTTGCAGTTGACCATGATCGACTCGACGCCGATGTCGTCGAAGGCGAAGGCCGCGTGGCAGCAGCAGTAGTCGAACTCGATGCCTTGCCCGATCCGGTTGGGTCCGCCGCCCAGGATAATCGCCTTGCGGCGGTCCGTCGGGTTGGCTTCACACTCCGGAATCTGGCCGAGGGCGCCGGTCTCGTAGGTCGAATACATATAGGCCGTGGCGGACGCGAACTCGGCCGCGCAGGTGTCGAGGCGCTTGAACACCGGCCGCACGTCGAGGGCGCGGCGGGCCTTGCGGACGGCGGCTTCGCCCTGGCCGGTCAGCTGACCGAGACGCGCGTCCGAGAAGCCCTTGGCCTTCAGCTTGCGGAAGTCGGCGGCGGTGGCCGGCAGGCCCTGCACGACGACGTGGCCCTCGGTGCGGACGATGTCGGCGATCTGGCGCAGGAACCACGGCTCGTACGAGCAGGCGGCGTTGACTTCCTCGACCGACAGCCCGTGGCGGAAGGCCTGGGCGATGACGCGGATGCGGTCGGGCGTCGGCTGGCCCAGCGCCCGCACCACGGCGGCGCGGACCGAGGCCTCGTCATCGACCTCCAGCACGCCGTCGATGTCGATCTCGTTGAAACCGGTCAGGCCGGTCTCCAGTCCGCGCAGGGCCTTCTGCATCGACTCCTGGAAGGTGCGACCGATGGCCATGACCTCGCCCACCGACTTCATCGACGTCGACAGGGTCGCCTCGGCGCCGGGGTATTTCTCGAAGGCGAAGCGGGGAATCTTGGTGACGACATAGTCGATCGACGGCTCGAACGAGGCCGGCGTGACCTGGGTGATGTCGTTGGTCAGTTCGTCCAGGGTGTAGCCGACGGCCAGACGCGCCGCGACCTTGGCGAGGGGGAAGCCGGTGGCCTTGGAGGCCAGCGCCGAGGAGCGCGACACGCGCGGGTTCATCTCAATGACGACCATGCGGCCGTCTTTCGGATTGATCGCCCACTGGACGTTCGAGCCGCCGGTCTCGACGCCGATCTCGCGCAGGACGTTGATCGAGCCCGTCCGCATCCGCTGATATTCCTTGTCGGTCAGCGTCAGGGCGGGGGCGACCGTGATGCTGTCGCCGGTGTGCACCCCCATCGGGTCGATGTTCTCGATGGAGCAGATGATGATGCAGTTGTCCGCCTTATCGCGGACGACCTCCATCTCGTACTCCTTCCAGCCGAGCACGCTCTCCTCGATCAGCACCTCGGTAGTCGGCGACAGGTCGAGACCGCGCTCGACGATCTCTTTGAATTCCTCGACGTTATAGGCGATGCCGCCGCCCGTGCCGGCGAGGGTGAAGCTCGGCCGGATGATGGCCGGCAGGCCGACGAACTCCAGCGCGTCCTCGGCCTCGTCGATGTGGTGGATGGCCTTGGAGCGGGGGCTCTCGAGGCCCAGCTTGTCCATGGCGTCGCGGAATTTCTGGCGGTCCTCGGCCTTGTCGATGACGTCGGCGCGGGCGCCGATCATCTCAACGCCCCACTTCTTCAGGGCGCCCGACGCGTCGAGGGCCAGGGCGGTGTTCAGCGCCGTTTGTCCGCCCATGGTCGGCAAGAGGGCGTCGGGCCGCTCCCTGGCGATGATGCGCTCGACGAATTCCGGCGTGATCGGCTCGATATAGGTCGCGTCGGCCACCTCCGGGTCGGTCATGATCGTGGCCGGGTTCGAGTTCACCAGGATGACCCGATAGCCCTCGGCCTTCAGCGCCTTGCAGGCCTGGACGCCCGAGTAGTCGAACTCACAGGCCTGGCCGATGACAATGGGGCCGGCGCCGATGATGAGGATCGACTGGATGTCCGTACGTCTGGGCATCTCAGCCTCCTCAGTTGGTCACGACCGCGCACTCCCAGCCGTCGTAATCGAGCTGGAAGGCCGCGGCCCAGGATTGCATCATGGCGGAAACGGGCGAGAACGAGTTTTCGTCCACGGCCATCGTCGTCTCCAGAATTGTGCAGTCGTCCTGACCGCGGGTCAGGAAGCCTGCGCGCCGGGCCACCTCGTTGAGGTCGTCGTGCGCCCCGTCGCCGTAGAAGTAGAACAGGGTGTGACGCGGCGTGACGCCGCTGTCCCCATGCGCGGCCAGGGACGCCCGGACCATGGCGTCGCGCTCGTCGTGAGGGACGTCGTCATCGGTCAAAGCGGCTGGTCTCCTCGCGCGCGCGGACCCGACGCAGGCGGAGCCGGCGCTGGGCGGTTCGGGTTGTCGGTTAAGCGGCCCGTTTAGAGAGCAGGCGGCGGCGGAGCAAGGCGAATTGCGCGGCGCGCTTCCACACCTGACGCGACGCCAAACAGGCAACCCGCAAGCGCTCCGGCCACGACAGTAAACGAACACCGTTATGTGATGGCGTTACAGCAACGCTTGAACACATTCTCGGCGTTTTTCGGTGCCTCATTGTCGCATTAGAGGCTGAAATGCGTCGGAGCGGGTTGTGGAGGCCGCCCGGCCTTTCGTAGTCTTTCCGTCAACCTCCCGTACCAGCGAGAACAAATCCCGATGTCTTTCCGTACGCGCCTGCGTGACTCCTCTGCTCTGGCCGGCGGCGTATTCGCCGCTCTCCTGCTGGCCGCCCCGGCCTTCGCCCAGGATCCGGTTCCGCCGCAGGACGCGCAGCCCGTTCCGCAGAACGAGGGAGACACGCAGGAGGACGTCTCGCAGGTCGGCGACGTCATCGTCACGGGCTCGCGCATTCCGCAGAACGAATTCACCAGCCCGTCGCCGATCCAGGTGCTGACGGCCGAGCGCGCCGAACAGCGCGGCCTCAGCGACACGGCCCAGCTGCTGCAGTCCTCGACGCTGGCGGCCGGCTCGCCGCAGGTGAACTCGACCATCTCCAGCGCCTTCGTCACCGACGGCGGACCGGGCGCGGCGACCATCTCGCTGCGCGGTCTCGGCGCCAACCGCACGCTGGTGCTGCTGAACGGCCGCCGCGCCGGACCGGCCGGCACCCGCGGCGGGGTCTCGGCCTTCGACCTCAACGTCATCCCGCAGTCGGCCATCAATCGCATCGACGTCCTGAAGGACGGCGCCTCCTCCATCTACGGCTCCGACGCCGTGGCCGGAGTCGTCAACCTGATCACCGAAGGGGCCCGCGACGGCGGCGAAATGGCCGCCTTCGCCAGCATGCCGTTCGAGGCGGGCGGCGAGCAGTACAATGTCTCCGGCGCCTTCGGCACGACCTTCGACCGCGGCTACATCAATATCTCGGGCGACTACTACCGCCAGGAGAAGCTGGCGGCAGGCGACCGCGAGTATCTGTACTGCCGCAACCAGTATGTGTTCGAGCCGGGCACCAACACCCGCGCCGACCGTATCGATCCGCGCACGGGCCAGCCGACCTGCAACGACCTGACCTGGGGCCAGGTGTTCGTCTACGGGCCGGACTTCTCGGGCCGCGCGGGGCGGTTCCAGTTCGACTACGACGGCGACCTTGGCCAGTACATCCCGCCCACCGACGGTTCGGTCGGGCTCTATCCGAACGCCCCCGCCGGCTTCTATCTGGTCAACTACGACGCGGCGTCGCGTGCGGTGGTCAACAACCTGCACCCCTTCGCCCTCGAAGAATCGATCATCCCCGAGACCGAGCGCTATACCCTCTTCGTCGACGGGGCGTATGAGTTGGGCGGCGGCGTCGAGGCCTATGCCGAGGTGCTGCTGAACCGTCGCGAGAGCCGCACGGACAGCTATCGGCAGTTCTGGAACTACACCCTCACCTCGGACTTCCTGGACTTCTACTACGGCCCCGGCGCGGGTGGAGACCCCGTCACCGACTTCACCGGCCTGAACATCCTCAGCGCCACCCCGGTGACCGATCACTTCGACCAGTCGCAGAAGGTCGACTACACCCGCGTCGTCGCCGGACTGCGTGGCGATATCGGCGGCGGCTTCCTGGAAGGCTGGAACTGGGACATCTTCGCCCAGTACAGCCGCTCGGACGGTGAATACACCTCGGACGTCATCCTCAACGACGCCGTGGAGTCGACGAACTTCAAGACGGTCTCTTGCGTCGGCGACATCCTGCCCGTGAGCGGCCGGGCCTGCATCGACATGGACTTCACCGACCCGCGCGTCCTGCGCGGCGACCTGACTCCGGAAGAGCGCGCCTTCCTGTTCGACACCGAGACGGGGACGACCATCTACGAGCAGGCCTATGTCGAAGGCTCGCTGGCCGGGAACCTGTTCGAACTGCCGGCCGGTCCGCTCGGCGTGGCGGTCGGCTTCCACGTGCGTCGGGACGAGATCGTCGACACCCCCGGCGAGGTCACCCTGGCCGACAACAGCTGGGGTCTGACCGGCGCCGGCATCACCGAGGGCACGGAAGACACCCGCGAGGCCTACGCCGAGCTGGCCATTCCGCTGCTGGCCGACAGGCCGTACGCCCAGAGCCTCGATCTGTCGCTGTCGGGCCGCTACACCGACACCAAGACCTCCGGCAGCGCGACCACCTACAAGGTGGGCCTGAACTGGGCCATGAGCGACGCGATCCGCTTCCGGGCGACGCATGGCACCTCGTTCCGCGCCCCGGCGCTGTTCGAGCTGTACCTGGCCGACCAGACCAGCTTCGCCGGGCAGCGGAACATCGACCCCTGCCTCAACCTCGACCAGCGGGTCGCGGACGGCAATCTGTCGACGACCGACCCGCTCTACGTCAACTGCACCAACCCCGCGGGCCCGGGCGGCGGCGTCGCCGGCGACTTCAACGGCGGCGTGTCGTCGGCGGAAGTTGTGACCGGCGGCGGACTGGGCGTGCTGGAGCCGGAAACCTCGACGGCGACGGTCATCGGCGTGGTGCTGACCCCGCCGGACAGCAACCTGAGCCTTGCCCTCGACTATTTCGAGATCAAGATCGAGGACCAGGTCGACGTCCTCGGCCCGGCCGGCATCCTCCAGGCCTGCTATCTGTCCGAGAACTTCCCCAACGACCCGATCTGCGCGCAGTTCGACCGCGACCCGGCCCTCGACGGCAGCATCGTCCAGGTCCGCGACAGCTTCCTGAACATCGCGGAGCAGAACAACCGGGGTCTCGACTTCACCGCCCGGTGGTTCCACGACTTCGATTGGGGCACGCTGACGCTGGACACCCAGACGACCTGGACGCTGGAATCGAACCAGGCGACGTTCGCCGACTTCGGCACCGACTTCCTCGGCGATGTCGGCAACCCGGAACTGGTCGGCAACTTCAACGCCACGGTGAGCCGCGGTCCGTGGACGGCCTTCTGGGGCTTCGACTGGATCGGCAACCAGGACAACCGTCCGGACCGCATCCGCAACGGCCAGTCGCTGTTCCAGACCATCGACGGCCGCCGCACCGAGTTGAAGGCGGACGCCGAGTTCACCGGCTTCCACAGCCTGTCGCTCTCGTATGAGGCCGAAGGCGACGGCTGGACCGGCGGCTGGACGATCGCGGGCGGCGTCGCCAACCTGTTCGACGAACTGCCGCCGGCGGCGTCGGCGGCGGCGGTCGGAACGCAGGGCAACTCGATCCTGTCCTCGCAGTATCAGGAAGCCTACTACGGCCGTCGGGCCTTCGTGCGGGTGAGCAAGTCCTTCTGATCCGCCGGACGTCATCGACAGGGGGCGGCGGAGCAATCCGCCGCCCCTTCGTCGTTTAAGCTACAACCCGACAGGACGGCGGGGCGCCGTCCAGGCAGGAGGAGGCCGCATGGCTGTCATCAAGGGTCTGAAGGACACGCTGAACGCCGAGGTCGTCCGCTTCCGGCAGGCGCCGCTGAAACAGCCGGTGCTCCTCAACAGCGTGCCGAAAGGCGGGACCCATCTGCTGCGCAACATCCTGCGCATGTTCGTTCCGGTCGAGCAGCATCACGACCGGGACTTCGTGCAGATCCCGAACATGCATCTGCACCTCGACGCCTTCAATCCGCACGAGCCGAAGCTGGCGTCCGGCCATCTGCTGTTCAGCGACCAGTCGGTCGCCAACATCCGCTATGCGCGCCACATCCTGCTGGTTCGCGATCCCTACGACTGGGTGCTGGCGAGGGCGCGCTTTTTCGTGTCGGAAGAGTTCGAGCAGGAGAACATCCAGCACCTGAAGACGCCCGGCCTCTACGCGCCGGAGGTGATCCTGAACATGATGATCTTCGGGATCCACCAGAAGTCGCCGGCGCTGATCGACATCTACACCCACAACGCGGCGGCCTGGCTCGGCACGGGCGTGCACCTGGTGCGCTACGAGGACGTGGTGCGGGCCGTCGGCGATCTGGACTCTCCTGAAAGCGCGGCCTTCTTCGACGCCCTGCTGGACGCCGCGGGGATCGAGCGGCCGGACGACTGGCGGGAGCGGGTGACGATCGGGGCGGACCGGAAACTGAGCCGGACCGCCAGGGAGAACCTGAAGCTCCCGGAAGGGCTCGAGTTTCCCTCCAGCCTTCCGGAGACCCAGCGGCGCCTGGTCGACTTCCACGCCCCCGGCCTGAGGGCGCTGCTCGGCTACGCTTGAGCCAGCCGCCGCTCGATCCAGTCCGGAAGCTCGGCGATCCGTTCCAGAGCTCCGTAGCGCGGATGTCCCTCAGGCGCGTCGGCGAGTTCGTGCGCCCAGGTGATGGCGTAGGGGATGTGGACGGCGAAGGCTCCGGCCTCGAGCGCGGGCAGCACGTCCGACTTCATCGAGTTCCCGGCCATCACCGCCTCGGCGGCTCCCGTGCCGTGGCGCGCGAAGACGCGCTCGTAGGTGGTGCGGTCCTTCTCCGACACGATCTCGACGGCGGCGAACAGGTCGCCGAGGCCCGACGCCGCCAGCTTGCGTTCCTGGTCGAGCAGGTCGCCCTTGGTGACCAGCACCAGCCGGTAGCGTTCGGACAACCGGGCGAGGGCATCATCGACTCCGGGCAGGGTCTCGACCGGGTGGGCCAGCATCTCGCGGCCGGCGGCGAGGATTTCCCGAAGCGCCCCCGGCGGCGGATCGCCGCCGCAGATCTCCATCGCCGTCTCGATCATGGACAGGGTGAAACCCTTAACGCCGTAACCATAAAGACGGAGGTTGCGTCGCTCGACCTCGGCCAGGCGGGCCTGGATGGCCGCGTCGTCGTGATCCGTCAGCAGGGCCAGAAACCGCGTCTGCGTCAGCCGGAAGATCGTCTCATTGTGCCAGAGGGTGTCGTCGGCATCGAGGCCGACCGTGGTGATGGTCATGCGCGGTTCCGGTGTTGGGCGGTCTCCTCCTGACCCGCGGCGGCGGTGCGGTCAACGTTGCGGGAGAGGCGCCGTCCCGATCCGGGAAACGACGTGGTCAACGGGATTTGACCACGTTCGTGAGCAATGTGTTTTCACCTTGAGGCGTTTCCTGCACGCGGGGGGTTCTGTTTCAGACCGGTTGGAGAGAACGGTCATGAGGAACGAGCCAGGGTACCCGAGCAGCTTCAAGGCCGAACCGGATTTCGACGCGCGCGATGAAGGACTGCACGAGGCCATCGCCCGGATCGGCGAACGGCGGTCGTACGCCGCGCCCTATGAAAGCCTCACCTTCACCCTGCTCACCCGTGCGAGGCGCGAGCTGATCGTGACCCTGGCGGCGCAGCCGGTGTTCGACCTGGCCCGTTCGACGCCCGTCGCCCGGCGAATTCGCCGGAGTGTTCGCCACCGCGGCGGCGAGAGCGCTCTGGTGGGCCTGGGCCGGCGTACGCTCGAACCCGGCGACCTTGTGCGCATCGACACCCAGACGCTGAGGAACGGGCTCGATCTGCTGCGGCTGGGCGCCGACGACATCGGCGTGCTGCCGGCCTTCTGGCGCACCGTGGCCTCCAGCGGCGGCCGGTTCGACCTGCTGTGCGCCGAGATGCAGCACGAATCGGCGCCGGGAACCCTGCTCGTCGAGGTCATGGGGGGCCTGGAGCAGGCGCCGCCGGAGGCGATCCAGGAAGCCATCCAGCATTTCGAGACGGGCTCTCTGGGCGCGATCCTGCACATCGCGCCCGATCCGGGCGCGGCGCAACGGTTGTCGCAGGTGCGCGCGCGCTGCCTGGCCATCGACTTCGCCGGCGTCGAGCACGAGACGGCCCGGGAATGGCAGGCGGCGGCGATGCTGATCGGGACGGCGCGCCTGGCCTGTCCGCAGGTCATGCTGCTGAATCTTCGTCCGGACCGGGGCCTCGCCGCCCATGCCGCCGGGGCCACCCACGCCGTCTTCGCCGGCATGGACGCCCTGATCGTCTGAGGACGGTTGACGTCCGGCGCGGCTGCGGGCCTTGATCGGCCATGCAGGTCACGCTTCCAGCCCGGCTCTATGGCTGTCCCGACGCCTGGGCGCGCGAGCGGACGGGGGTGTTCGGCCGGGCCTGGCTGTTCCTCGGACACGAAGCGGAAGCGGCCGAGCCGGGAGACTGGATCGCGACCGACGTGGCCGGGCATCGGCTGCTGGCTGTCCGGGGCAAGGACGGGGTCCTGCGGGCCTTTCACAACGTGTGCCGACACCGGGCCGGACCGCTGGTCGAGGGCGCGAGCGGCCGCTGCGAGGGTGAACTGGTTTGCGCCTACCACGGCTGGCGCTATGCGCTGGACGGGCGTTTGCGCGCGGCGACGGGATTCGGGGCGGTGGAAGGGTTCGATCCGCGCGGGTTCGGGCTTCTGGAGGTGAGGCTCGAGGCCTGGCGGGGGCTGATGTTCGTGAACCTCGATGCGGGGGCGGCGCCGCTGGCGGATCACGTCGCGCCGCTCGAGACCCTGCTGGCGGAACGGGGACTGGAGATCGCCGCTCCGGCGCTGCGGCGGAGCCACGACCTGGCCTGCGACTGGAAGGTCTATGCCGAGAACTATCTGGAGGGCTACCACATCGGCTCGGTCCATCCGGTGCTGGCCGACGAGCTGGGCTCGGCCGAGTATCGCATACGGGTCGAGGGCGACCTCGTCGTGCAGGAGGCGGTGGGCGTCAACGACGGGCCGCAGGCGGGCGTGTGGGGCTGGCTGTGGCCGAACCTCGGGATCAACGTCTATCGCGACGGGGCCATGATCGAACGGATGACGCCGACGGGCCCTGGGCGGACGCGGCTGGATTATCTGTTCCTGAACGACGGCGGCGCGGCGGCGTTGGGAGACTCGCTGGAGGCTTCCGACCGCCTGACCGGCGAGGACGCCCGCATCTGCGAGGCGGTCCAGGCCAATCTGTCGGCCGGCGCCTATGACACCGGCGTGCTGAGCGCCCGGCATGAGGCCGCCGTGGCCTGGTTCCAGTCCCGTCTCGCCGAGGTCCATGCATGAGCGAAGCGCCCCGCACCCCCATTCCCCTGGCCGAGGAACCCCTGTCGGACCGGCACAAGCTGGGCTGGGGGCTGGCCGCGCTGGTCGTCGCCGGCAACATGATCGGCTCGGGGGTCTATCTGCTGCCGGTCAGCCTGGCGGCGGTGGGCAGCTCCAGCCTGATCGGCTGGCTGGCGGCCGGGGCGGGGGCGGTGACCCTGGCGCTGGTGTTCGGGGCGCTGGGCCGGCTGCAGCCGGACGCCGACGGCCTGCCGGGTTTCGCGGAGCGGGGGCTGGGCCGGTTCTTCGGCTATCAGACGGCGCTGGCCTTCTGGACCGCCTGCCTCGTCGGCAACGTCGCCATCGCTGTGGCCGCCACGGGCTATCTGGGCTTCTTCTGGCCGGTGCTGCGGGACCCCATCACGGCCACCTTCTGCAATCTGGGGATCATCTGGCTGGCCACCATCGCCTACATCATCGGGGCGAGGACCGCGTCGGGCCTGGCGGCGGTGGCCCTGGCCATCGGCATCGCGCCGATCGCGGTCGCCGTGGCGGCCGGGATCGCGGCCTTCGATCCGCAGACTTTCGCCGCCTCCTGGAGCCCGTCGGCGACTCCGCTGATCGAGAGCGTGCCGGCCTCGCTGGCGGTGATCTTCTGGGCCTTCCTCGGCGTCGAGAGCGCCGCGGCGCTGTCAGTGAGGGTCAAGCATCCGGCGCGGGATGTCGGGCGGGCGTCCGTGGCCGGGGTGCTGCTGGCCACCGTCGTTTACGTCGCCGCGACCGTGGCCGTGTTCGGCGTCATCCCCGCCGATGTGCTGGCCGGCTCGACCAGTCCCTACGCGGATCTTGCGGCGCGGGTGTTCGGCGCGTCGATCGCCGGGGTCGTGGCGGTGTGCGCCGTCGTCAAGACGGTCGGCACCGTCGGCGGCTGGGTCATGCTGGGCGGCGAGACGGCGCGGTCGGCGGCGCGGCAGGGCTATTTGCCGTCGGGCTTCGGGGCCGGCGAGCGCACCCCAATCGCCAACCCGCTGCTGGGCGCCGCGATCATGAGCGTGGTGACGGTGGTGGTGTCCGGCCAGCAGACGCTGGGCGACCAGTTCGGCGTGCTGGCCGGGGCGACGTCGGTGCTGTCGCTGGTGGTCTACGCCATCTGTGCGGCCTCGCTGTTCCGTCTGGCGCGGCGGACCCAAGCCCGCACCATAGCGGTGGCCGGCTTCCTGTTCGCCTGCGCCGCGGTGGGCTTTGCAGGCCTGGAGTACGTCTGGCCGGCGGCGGCCTTCTTCGTCCTGACCACGGCCGCGTGGGTCGCGTTTCTGAGAAAGTCCCGGCCGCGCGTTGACCCCGTGGCGGGCGACGCCTAACCACGCCGCCGTTTGCTCGCCGGGATTCGGTGTTACGGAGCCTGCCATGACCACACAGCTTCTTCCCGGCGTCACCGGCGTGCTGGCGCTCGCCGACGGAACCATCCTGCAGGGCATCGGCTGCGGCGCGACCGGCACGGCCCTGGGCGAGGTGGTCTTCAACACGGCCATGACGGGGTATCAGGAGATCCTGACCGACCCCTCCTACATGAGCCAGATCCTGGCCTTCACCTTCCCGCACGTCGGCAACACCGGGGTGAACGTTGAGGACGTGGAGCAGATCGGCGGCGGCTCGGAGACCTCGGCGCGCGGCGCGATCTTCCGCGACGTGCCGACCGATCCGGCCAACTGGCGCAGCGAAAGCGACTTCGACGCCTGGATGAAGCGGCGCGGCGTGGTCGGTCTGGCGGGCGTGGACACGCGATCGCTGACGGCGCGCATCCGCGACGCCGGCGCGCCGCACGCGGTCATCGCCCATGATCCGGAGGGCCGCTTCGACCTCGAGGCGCTTGTGGCCGAGGCGAAGGCCTGGAGCGGGCTGGTCGGGCTGGATCTGGCGAAGGACGCCTCGACGCTGCAGTCGTTCGACTGGGACGAAGGGCTGTGGGACTGGCCGGAGGGCCATCCGCGCGTGAACGCGACCGACAAGTCGGTGGTCGTGGTCGACTACGGCGTGAAGCGCAACATTCTGCGGGCCCTGGCCTCGACGGGCGCGAAGATCACCGTAGTGCCCGCGACCACGACGGCCGAGGAGATTCTGGCGCGCAACCCGGATGGGGTGGTGCTGTCGAACGGGCCGGGCGATCCGGCGGCGACGGGGACCTATGCGGTGCCGGAAATCCGCAAGCTGGTCGACAGCGGCAAGCCGTTGTTCGGCATCTGCCTGGGCCACCAGATGCTGGCGCTGGCGCTGGGCGCGAAGACCGTCAAGATGGATCAGGGCCACCACGGGGCCAATCATCCGGTCAAGGACCTGACCACCGGCAAGGTCGAGATCGTGTCGATGAACCACGGCTTCACCGTCGACCGCGACAGCCTGCCGGGCGCGGTGGTCGAGACCCATGTCAGCCTGTTCGACGGCACCAACTGCGGCATCGCCCTGAAGGACAGGCCGGTGTTTAGCGTCCAGCATCACCCGGAAGCGTCGCCGGGGCCGACCGACAGCCTTTACCTGTTCCAGCGCTTCGCGGATTCGATGAAGGGCTGAGAGGCGGCAGCATCCCGAAGGGTAAGGGATGACAGGGTACGGGTTGGTAGGGCGCCGATCGCCCCTTCCAGCGCCATCATGGACGGGCCTTAGTCCTCGAACCCGAAGCGGACCGCGACGCTGACGAGGGCGTTTTCTCCGTCGTGGGAGCGCATCAGGACGCTGACGTAGCGGACGGGGCCGAGACGGCGGCCGGCCGCTTCGGCGATCGCCTCGGCCTGGGCGCGGGCCTTGCGGACGCCGTCGGCGGTCGCCTGATGCCAGACCGGCTCGCCGGGGTCGCGGGTCGGGTCCAGGCCGAGCAGCGACACAAACGGGGCCATGGCGCCGAGGTTCAGGCCGTTCAGGCTGTCATCGAGGTTGGTGACGCCGGCCTCGACGAGGGCGTCGACGAACTCGGGCAGGCGCGACTCGTTCGGGCGGTCGAGTTTGACCTGCACGGAGGCGGTGACGGTGCGCGCGTCGGCGGCGGCCGGCGTGTCTGCTTCACCGATGGGTTCGATGAGCTCGACCTCGACGGCGTCGTCCATTTCCGCGGACCAGTCGATGGCCGCGGGGGCCATGGCGGCGTCGCCCGTCAGCCAGGCGGGCGTCGACTCGCCGATCGCATAGTTGGTGGCGCCGACGTCGATGGCGACGTCGAAGCGGTTGGCGACCGAGCGGACCCGCTCCAGCTGGGCGTTGCGATCGGCGACCGCCTCGACGGCGGTCTTGCCTGCCCCCTGGATGGTGACGGTCATGGGGCTGGAAGCGGCGGCCGGCAGCGGCGCCTCGCCCTGGGCGGTGACGAACAGACCGGGGCCGCCGGTCATCGATTCCGCCATGCTCTGGCCGAACTGGTCGACGGCGGCGGCGACAGGGCCGACAAGGTCCTGGGCCGCGGCCGGCGCGGCGGCGAAGGCGAGCGTGGCGGCGGCCACGGCTGCGGCGAGACGGTTCATGGTGCTTTCCCCCCAGAGATGCAGGGGGAGACAACCACAGGAGCCCGGCTGTGGCTAGGTAGCGGGAGCCTTCGGCTCGGCCTGGAACATCTTGTTGACGATCACCCAGCGGCCGTCGATGCGCGACAGGGCCATGTAGTCGGTGAAGCGGACGGCCGGGTAGTCGAGCACGATCTTGGCGACCGCGGTGTCGCCGGTGACGTCGATGCTCTCGATCCAGCGCCGGCGCTGAGCCTCGTCGGCGGCGGGGGCGCCGGACGCCCGGCCGATATACTCCTCGGAAGTCATGCGGATCAGGCTTCCGTTGCGCATGCCCCAGAGCTGGGCGTCGGGATGGAAGGCGGGGCGGAATTCGTCGGCGAGGCCGGTGGCGTGGCCGCGCAGATAGGCCTCCAGCGGCGCACGGACGGCGGCGTCGACGGCCTGCACCTCGGCCGAATGGGCCACCCATGCGTCCTGCGCCATGGCGGGGGCCGCGGCCAGGGCCACGGCCAGCGCAGCGGCGATGATCAGCGGTTTCATGTCGGTCTCCAGACCCCGGTCCCCGTGCCGATCGAAGCACGTTCGCGTCCGGTGGTGAAGCGGCCTCTGGCGCAGCGGCCGCAAGCCGCCTTAAGCTTGGCGCGGGAGGGATCCGCCATGACCGCACAGCCCGTCGAGGCCGCACACGACGCACCGCTGGCCTCGCCGGCCGCCGCCGCCACGGGGAAGACCCGCTCAGGCGCCGCCCGTATCGATGCGATCGACGCGTTGAGGGGGCTGGTGATCGTGGTCATGGTGCTGGATCACGTTCGGGACTTCTTTCACGCCACGGCCTTCACGGCGGACCCGATGGCGCTGGACTCGGGCAATCCGGCGCTGTTCCTGACGCGCTGGATCACCCATCTGTGCGCGCCGACCTTCGTCTTCCTCGCCGGGCTTTCGGTGTGGCTGCAGAAGGCCAACGGCAAGAGTCCCGGGGATCTGTCGCGCTTTCTGCTGACGCGGGGACTGTGGCTGATCGTGCTGGAACTGACGGTGATCGGATTCGGCTTCAACTTCGGCTGGTGGATCTTCCTGCAGGTCATCTGGGCCATCGGCTTCGGCATGATCGTTCTGGCGGCGTTGCATCGGCTGCCGCGCGCCCTGGTGCTGGCGATCGGCGTGTTGATCATCGCCGCCCATCCGGCGCTCAATCTCATTTCGCCCGCGGCTTTCGGGCCGCTGGAGCCGCTGTGGAGGGCCATGGCCGTGCGGGGGCCGTTCCCGACGGGGGCGGGACTGCTGCTGGTCGTCTATCCGGCCATCCAGTGGACCGGGATTCTGCTGCTGGGCTACGGCCTGGCCGGCTTTGTAACCGACGCCGGCGGACTGAGGCGAGGCCGGATCGCGCTGCTCGCCGTGAGCTTCCTGGTCCTGTTCGCGGTCGCGCGCGCCGTCAACCTTCCCGGCCTCGACCCCTTCCCCTGGGCGGCGCAGGACAGCCCGCTGTGGAGCGTCTTCAGCTTCGTCAGCGCCAACAAATACCCGCCGTCGCCGGCCTATGTGCTGCTGATGCTGGGGCTGGCCTTCGTCCTGCTGCTGGCCCTCGACCGGCTGCGGGGACCGGTGACGAGCGTCCTGCTGACCTTCGGGCGGACGCCGCTGTTCACCTATCTGCTGCACATCTGGATCGCGCATGCGCTGGCGGTGGCGGTCGGTATGGCGATGGGGGTTTCACCCTCGGCCTTCCTCAACACCATCACCGACCCGTCGCGGCTGATCGAGGCTGGATGGGGCTTCAGCCTGCCGTGGGTCTACGTCGCCTGGGCGTCGGTGCTGGTTATCCTGTATCCGCTGTCGCGCTGGTTCGAGGGACTCAAGCGGCGGCGGCGCGACTGGTGGCTGGGATATCTCTAGGCGAAACGCGCTATCGTTCGCGACGCCGTCGCTGGCTGCCTGAGGGCGTCAGGGCAGGGGGGCGAAGCTCTTCTCCTCGCGCAGGGCGCTGGCCTTGCGGATCGCCGCCGGCGCGGCGTTGAGCCAGTAGTCGGCGTCCTCGAGACGGTTGCTGCGCAGGCGTTCCAGCCCACGGCGCCGCCGAAGGGCCGCGTTCTCGAGCAGACGGGCGTGCAGGGCGCGGGGCGGCAGTTCGGCGATGGCGGGGGAACCTGGGACGGCGACGGCGTCGGGGCCCCGGGGCTCCACCGCCGGGCGGGCGATGGCGATGTACATCGGAAGCGGTCTACCTCGATCGGCGCCCGGTGATTCTGGCCGGGGCCGGCGTGATCCGCCGACTTTCGCGGCGGCTGCATGGTTAATCCACAGGCCTGTGGATCGTTCCGCTTTCGGAAAAAATTATGCGCATAATCAGGCGGTTATGGACGCATTCCAGCCTTTGTGGTTAACCAAAGGTAAATGCGCCCGCTCAGGCGAGTCCCGCGCTATAAGACGGCCGTGCGCTTCGACGACCGCTTCCTTGAAGAACTGAAGGCCCGCCTTCGCCCGTCCGACGTGATCGGCCGGACGGTGAAGCTCAAGCGGCAGGGGCGGGAGTATGTCGGCCTGTCGCCCTTCACCAAGGAGAAGTCGCCGTCCTTCTTCGTCAACGACGACAAGGGCTTCTTCCACGACTTTTCATCGGGCAAGCACGGCGACGTCATCAGCTTCCTGCAGGAGACCGAGCGGCTGAGCTTCGTCGAAGCGGTGCAGCGTCTCGCCGGCGAGGCGGGCATGGCCCTGCCGGCCGAAGACCCGCAGGCGGCCGAGCGCGAGCAGAAGCGCCAGGGCCTGACCGACTGGATGGACCTGGCCCAGAAATGGTTCGCCGCCAATCTGCGCCGCTCGCCCGGCAAGGCCGCCCGCGAGTATCTGGAAAAGCGCGGCCTGCCCGAGGATCAGTGGGAGCGATTCGGTCTCGGCTATGCCCCGAACGACCGCGAGGGGTTGAAGAACGCCCTGGTGCAGCGCGGGGCCAAGCCGGGCGAACTGGTCGAGGCCGGGATGCTGATCGCGCCGGAGGGCGGCGGCACGCCCTACGACCGGTTCCGCGACCGGTTGATGTTCCCGATCCTCGATGCGCGCGGGCGGATCGTCTCGTTCGGCGGCCGGGCGATGAACCCGGACGACCGGGCCAAATATCTGAACGGGCCGGAGAGCCCGCTCTTCCACAAGGGCGCGACCCTTTACGGCCTGCCCGAGGCGCGGCGCATCCTCGGGGCCGAAAGCCGCGATAGCCAGGCCATCGTGGTGGTCGAGGGCTATATGGACGTCATCGCCTGCCAGCGGGCCGGCATCCCGGCCGTGGCGCCGATGGGCACGGCCCTGACCGAGGAGCAGATGGAGCGGCTGTGGCGGGTGTCGTCCGAGCCGGTGCTGTGCTTCGACGGCGACGCGGCGGGCCGACGGGCGGCGTACCGCGCCATCGACCGGGCCCTGCCGCAGCTGAAGCCGGGGCGGTCCTTCCGCTTCGCCCTGCTGGAGGGGGGGCAGGACCCGGACGACATCCTGCGCGAGAAGGGAGCGCCGGCGCTGCGGCAGGCGCTCGCCGCGACGCGTCCCTTCGCCGAGGTGCTGTTCCAGAAGGAGGCCGAGGCCGAGCCTCTGGACACGCCGGAACGGCGGGCGGGGCTGAAGGGCCGGCTGCGCCAGGCCGCCTCGGCGGTGCAGGAC
>NZ_DASWTO010000050.1:0-14357 GCF_036402095.1 Brevundimonas sp.
GCCGCGGCTGGCCGGGCAGGCGGGTCGGCGGCGTGGCGTCGGGGGCGCGCAGATACAGGGGCCGGGGCGGGCTTTCCGCCGGATCGGCCGCCGCCGTCAGCCGCGCCAGCGCCCCGGGCGAGGGGCCGGCGAGGTCCACAACGACCGCTCCGGGAACCCCGTCCGCGATCAGGGCCGCGCCCGAACCGATCAGCCGGGGGCCCGGACCCAGCGCCATCGCCCGGTCCCGCGCCGCCTCGATCGTCAGCGCCTCCGCCGGCCCCTCCGGCGCCTCGTCCCGCCAGAATCGCGCATAGACCTGCCCGCGCCGCGCGTCGATCAGGGCGGCCATCCCGCCCGCCGGGGGCGCCGAGGCCGCCAGCCCGTCGAGGGTTGAAATCCCCACCACGGGCCGGCCGAGCGCCGCGCCCAGCCCCTGGGCGAAGGCCAGGCCGACGCGCAGCCCGGTGAATGAGCCCGGCCCGACCGTAACCCCGATCCGCTCGAGGGCGCCGAAGCCGCCCGCCTCGGCCACCGCGTCCCGCGCCATCCCGGCCAGCCGCTCCTGGTGCCCCTTGGCCATGGCTTCGGAGCGCAGCCCCAGCGGCCGCGCCACGCTCCCCTCGACCGCGAACACCCCGGCGCTGCACAGGCCCAGCGCCGTATCGATCACCAGCACCTTCACGAGTCCGCTCCGTGGCCGGCGCTCACGCGTCCCGGGCGAGCGCCCGCACCACCCGCGCCACCGCCTTGCGCACGTCGCGGTCCTCGATCAGCGGAAAGGCCGAGGCCACGGCGCGACCGTCGGCCGTGGCGGTGATGTGGCGCAGCGCCTCCCAGCCGGTCTCGGTTCCGCTCCGCGCCGTCTGCACCGGCGGAAAGAAGGCCTCGACCGAGGTGGCCAGCGCCGTCGCCACCCGATGCAGCCGCGAGGCCGAGATGCGGTTCTGCCCGGTCTCGTATTTCTGCACCTGCTGGAAGCTGATGCCGAGCTGCTGCGCCAGCGCCGTCTGCGACAGACCCATGGCCGAGCGGCGCAGGCTGATCCGCGCCCCGACATAGGCGTCCACTTCCTCCGGTCCGCCGATCCTGGCCATGGCCGCGCCCTCGCTGTTCACGACGAAACAGTTTCATGGAAACGCGATTGTTGCAACCAGATCGTTTCATCTACACGTCCAGACGGGCCACGACGGCGGAGACCTGGCGCGTCGCCGTCCGCGCGATCCGCTCCTCGCCGCCCTTCAGACCGCGCACGAACAGGGCGTCGGCGTCGGCGCGGTCGTAGAGCCGCACCCGCAGCTCGCCGTCGGCCATCTCGACGACGCAGCCCTGGTCGCGGCGCGGCCAGCGGCCGGGCTCGTACTCCAGCACCACGCCCGAGGCCGCCCACGGGGCCAGGTCGTCGTTCGACAGCTGCAGCCGCCGCGTCCCGGAAGCGGGACTTGTGAAGGGCCGGCCCGCGTTCTCCACGCCCGAGGCCGGCGCCGGACCCGGCGCGGCCGGGGCGCCCAGCTTCAGCGCCAGGCCCTCGGGCGACGATCCGATCGCGGCGGTCAGCCGCCGCTGCACGTCGGGCCGGAACAGGCCCGGACGCTTGCCCGATTCATAGAGGCCCCAGCCCTGGCTGGTCATTCCGGCCCGCTCTCCGGCCTCGGCCTGGCTGAGCCCCGCCTCGCGGCGCAGGGCGGCGAGCGCCTCGCCGAGGCGCCGGGCGTCGCTGTCGCTCTCGAACCGGGGCATGGCGCGATGATGACGGAGTCCGCCCCGCGAAGCGAGGACGGATTTGTTTCAGGCGCGCCCCGGCGACCGACCGCATCGTGGGCGAAGGCGTCGTGAACCCGCGCTCAAGCAGCGAGCCGCCGCGCGGCGAGCGATTGCGCCCTCTTAAATGACCTGCTCGACGCGCGTCACTTCCGGCACAGAGTGTTTCATCATCTGCTCGACGCCGGCCTTGAGCGTCGCCGACGACGACGGACAGCCGGCGCAGGCGCCGCGCATGCGCAGGGTCAGCACCCCGCTTTCCTCGTCGAAGCCGTCGAACAGGATGTCGCCGCCGTCCTGGGCCACCGCCGGGCGGATGCGGCTGTCCAGCAGCTGCTTGATCTCGGCAACGATCTCGCTGTCCTCCCCGTCGGGCGAGACGCTGTCGAACGCCCCGCCGCGCATCAGCGGCGCGCCCGAGACGAAATGATCCATGATCGCGGCCAGGATCGGCGCCTTCATCTGGGCCCAGGCCAACCCGGCCGGGTCGCGCGTCACCGACACATAGTCGGCGCCGAAGAAGACCCCGGCCACGCCCTCCACCTGGAACAGCGCCTCGGCCAGCGGCGAGGCGGCGGCCTCGTCGGCGGTCAGGAACTCGCGCGGCTCCGCCGAGACGTCCCGCCCCGGAAGGAATTTGAGCGCGTTCGGATTCGGCGTCGGTTCGGTCTGGATGAACATGGCCCCCCAAGTGCGCTTCCCAGGCGGCGGCTTCAAGGCTCAAGGCTGCGACATTCCTCCCCATCGGGGGAGGGGGATCCTCCGGAGCCGCCCGCGGCGAACGAGGGTCGAGGGGGCGGCGCTCGGGCAGCGAGCGCCCGCGGCGCTAGCGATTGCGCCCTTCCGGCTACGCCAGGTCCTCGATTTCCTTCTCGGTCAGCTCGCCCGGTACGATGGTCACCGGCAGCTTGCGCCCGGTGAATGCCGCGCCCTGCTTGACCACCGCGGCGACCAGCGGCCCCGGCGCGTTCGAGCCCGCCGCCAGCACGAGGATCTTGATGTCCCCGTCCTCGCCGACGACCTTGCGGATGCAGCCCTGCGGGTCGCCCCGCTCGATCAGCAGGATCGGCGTCGAGCCGGAGCGCTCGGCCGCCTCGGCCGCCCAGCCGTTCAGAGTGGCCTCGGCCTCGGCCCGGGTCTGGCGCTCGATCTCCTCGCGCACCCCGGCCCAGTGGGCGTCCGACGCCGCGGGGGGGATGATCCGCAGCATCACCAGATGGCCGCCGGTCGAACGGGCCCGCCGCGCGGCGTAGCGCAGCGCCGCCTCGAACTCCGGACTGTCGTCGACGACGACCAGGAACTTCCGCGGCATCGGCCTCTCCCTCACCTCCGGCACGCTAGCAGATCACGGCCCGGCGCGCGAAACCTCTGAGGTCCGCACCATCTTCCCCGTCATTCTCGGGCTTGACCCGAGGATCAGATCGTCCGGTGCCCGGTGGAACGAGATGCGGTCGCGCTCGCCGGGCCGTCCCCACCGCACGGTCACGCCCTGCATCTGATCCTCGGGTAGGAGCGTCCGCGATCGCATGCGATCGCAGCGGATGGCCCGAGGATGACGGATGTGGGACGTTCGGAACCGCTATCCCGCCGACGAAGCGATCTCCCGGATCACGCTGTTGGCGATGGTCAGTTTGGCGAAGGTCCAGCCCGAGCCCGAGGCCTCGATCTCGTCGACCGAGGCGCGCACCCCCTCGACGGTCTTCAGACGCGGGCCGATCCAGCGGTCGACCGCCTGTTCGGCCGACTTTTCGCCGGCCCCGACCGAGGCGTCCGCCGACCGGGCCACGGCCCGCGTCAGCACGACCTGCTCGTTCATCAGGTCCTCGATCAGGCGGCGCACCGCCAGCCGGTCGAAATGATCGGCCGAGGGCACCGCCCCCGCCGCCGCGCGCAGCCGGTCGAAGTCGAAGGCCGCGCCGACCTGGTGGTACAGGGTGGCCATGGCCGGCTCGGACCAGCCGGCCTCGCGGGCGAGGTCGCCGATGTCGGCCGTGGCCACCAGCGGCCTCAGCATGGCGAAGTCGCGCGCCATCGCCTTCGGCGCCCCATAGGCGGTGAAGGTGGCGATGCGGGCCTCCAGCCGGTCGCGTTCGAACCGCGACAGCACCGCGCCCCCCGCGGCCCGCAGCGCATCGGCCGCCGGGCGATAGGCGGCGATCAGGCCGTCCACCGAGGCGCCCTCGCGCATGGCCCGCCGGGCCAGCCAGAAGGTCTGACGGCGCAGCACCGTCGAGATCTCCCCGTAGAGCGCCGTCTGCGCCTCGGCCGGGATCTTCAGGTCCAGGGCCGAAACCTGGTCCCAGGCCTCGTCCAGCCGGAACACCTGCCGCGCCGCCTCGAAGGCGATGACCAGCGCCGAGGTGTCGCACTGCGCCGACAGGCGCAGCCGCTCGGGGAAGGTCGCGCCGCACATGTTGACGATCTCGTTCGACAGGATGGTCGAGACGATCTCGCGCCGCAGCCGGTGACGCTGCATGTCGGCCTCGAACTTCGCCAGCGGCGCGGGGAAGTAGCGGACCAGGGTCTGCCGGAAGAAGGGATCGTCCGGCGCCGTCGAACCGACGATGTCGTCGAACAGCTCCAGCTTGGAATAGGCGGTGAGCACGGCCAGTTCCGGCCGGGTCAGGGCCCCGCCCGAGGCCTTCATCTCGGCCAGCTTCAGATCGTCGGGCAGGCCCTCGACCTTGCGGTCCAGCCGGCCCTTCGCGCCGAGGTGCTGCATGAAGCGCTGCTGCGAATCCAGCGCCGCCGACCCTTCCGCCTGCTGCAGGGTGATGGCCAGGGTCTGGTCGTAGTTGTGGACCAGCACCTTCAGCCCCACCTCGTCGGTCATCGAGGCCAGTAGCGCGTTGCGGTCCTCCGCCTTCAGCGCCCCCGAGGCGATGGCCGCCCCGGTCAGGATCTTGATGTTGACCTCGTGGTCGGACGAATCCACGCCCGCCGAATTGTCGATCGCATCGGTGTTGATGCGCCCCCCGTGGCGGGCGAAGGCGATGCGGCCCGCCTGGGTCAGGCCGAGGTTGGCGCCCTCGCCGACCACCGCGACGCGCAGCTCGCCGGCGTCGACGCGGATGGCGTCGTTGGCCTTGTCGCCGACCTGCAGGTCGGTCTCGTGCGGCGCCTTCACATAGGTGCCGATGCCGCCGAGGTAGAGCAGCTCGGCCGGGGCCTTGAGGATGGCCTTCATCAGCGCCGCCGGATCGACCGCGTCCTCGCTGATATCCAGCGCCGCCTTGATCTCGGGCGACAGCTCGATCGACTTGGCCGAGCGCGGGAAGACCCCGCCGCCCTTCGAGATCTTCGACGTGTCGTAATCCTGCCAGGACGAGCGCGGCAGTCTGAACATCCGCTCGCGTTCGACCCACGAGGTCGCGGGGTCGGGGTTGGGATCGATGAAGATGTCGCGGTGGTCGAAGGCCGCCACCAGCCGGATCGCCTTCGACAGCAGCATGCCGTTGCCGAACACGTCGCCGCTCATGTCGCCGACGCCCACGACGGTGAAGGGCTCGGTCTGGATGTCCTTGCCCATCTCGCGGAAGTGGCGCTTGACCGCCTCCCACGCGCCGCGGGCGGTGATGCCCATGACCTTGTGGTCGTAGCCGACCGAGCCGCCGCTGGCGAAGGCGTCGTCCAGCCAGAAGCCGTAGTCGGCCGACACGGCGTTGGCGATGTCCGAGAAGGTGGCCGTGCCCTTGTCGGCGGCCACGACCAGATAGGGGTCGTCGCCTTCCCACAGCACCACGTCGGCCGGGTGGATCACCGCCCCGTCGGCGGCGAGGTTGTCGGTGATGTCCAGCAGGCCCGACAGGAAGGTCCTGTAGGCCCGGATCGCCTCGGCCTGCTGGGCGTCGCGGTCGCCGCCGGCGCGCACGATGGCCGGCAGGTTCCGGGGATAGAAGCCGCCCTTGGAGCCGACCGGCACGATGACGGCGTTCTTGACCTGCTGCGCCTTGACCAGCCCCAGCACCTCGGTGCGGAAGTCGTCGCGGCGGTCGGACCAGCGCAGCCCGCCGCGGGCCACCGGCCCGAAGCGCAGGTGCACGCCCTCGATATGCGGGGCCCAGACGAAGATCTCGCGGTACGGCTTCGGCAGCGGCAGGTCGTCCAGTTCGCGCGAGGCGATCTTGATGGAGATGTGCGGCTTCGGCCGGCCGTCGGCGCCCGTCTGGAAATAGTTGGTCCGCTTGATCGCCATGACCAGCAGCGCCAGCCGGCGCAGGGCCCGGTCGTGGTCGAGGCTCTTCACCTCCTGCAGCAGGGCCATCAGCTTGTCGGACTGCTCGGACACCGCCGCCTTGCGCGCCGCCGCGTCGCCGCCGTGCGCCGGGTCGAACTTGCAGTGGAACAGCGACAGCAGGCCGCGGGCCACGGCCGGATAGTCGCGCAGCGCCTCTTCCTGCACCGCCTGGCTGGGGTCCAGCCCGGTCTGCTGGCGGTAGCGGGCGAGGGTCCGGACCAGCGCCGCCTCGCGCCAGTCGACGCCCAGCTCGATCACCAGCCGGTTGAAGCCGTCGCTTTCCGTGCGCCCGGTCCACACCGCCGAGAAGGCCTGTTCGAACGGCTCGCGCACGTCGTCGAAATGCAGGTCGCCGCCGCGCGGGTCCTCGAGCAGGAATTCGTGCACATGGATCTGCGGATCGCCGAGCGGCGACAGGGCGTGACCCCATTCCTCCAGCGTCTTCAGCCCCATGTCCGCCAGGATCGGCAGCACGTCCGACAGCGGCACCGCCGCCCCCCGCCGGTACAGTTTGAAGCGGAAATTCAGCGGCCCGTCGCGTGCGGTGCGGAAGGCGCGCACCGTCACCGGCTCGCCCCCGTCGTTCAGCCCCGAGGCGTTCAGCTGGTCCGCCGCCTGAAGGTCCCGCACCGCCTCGTCGGCGTCGTAGCGGTCGCGGTAGCCGGCCCCGAAGGCCCAGGCCCAGCGGGCGCTCAGCGGCCCCACCTGCACGTCGTCGACGTCGGCGGTGCGCAGGGCGCTCTCGAACCGGTCGACCCAGCTGCGCCCGGCCTCGGCGATCCTGGCCTCCAGGTCGGCGGGGTCGGGGCAGGGGTGATCGCCCGGCGTCACGCCGATGATGTAGTGAATGCGCACCAGCGGCTGGTCCGACAGCTGCGGATACCAGGCCGACAGCCGGCCGCCCCAGGCCTCCGCCAGAATGCGCCCGATCCGCTCGCGCACGCCCGGATTGAAGCGCTCGCGCGGGATGAAGGTCAGCACCGAGACGAAGCGGTCGAACGGATCCTTGCGGGTGAAGCTCTTGATCCGCGGCCGGTCGTGCAGGTGCAATATGCCCAGCGCGATCTCCAGCAGCTCGTCCTCGCCGATCTGGAAGAGCTCGTCGCGCGGATAGTTCTCGAGGATGTTCTTCAGCCGCTTGTGGCTGTGCGACCCGGCCACCTTGCCGGCCCGGGCCAGGGCGTTGGCGACCTTGCGCCGCACCAGCGGCACCTGGGTGGCGGTCTTGTCATAGGCCTCGGCGGTGAACAGGCCGACGAAGCGGGTCTCGCCCGACGGCCGGCCGTCCGGCCCGAACCGCTTGACGCCGATATAGTCCATATAGGCCCGGCGATGGACCCGCGAGCGGGCGTTGGCCTTGGCCACGGTCACCGGCTCCGACAGGTTCAGCTGCTTCTTCATCGACCGGGTCAGCACCGCCGGCTCATTGGCGCGGCGCAGCACCGTGCGGTCCGGATCGGCCAGCACGCCCAGCCCCGCGCCCGACTGCGACAGCGGCGCCTCGGCCTCATAGCCGCCGTCCCGGGTGCGCGGATAGTCGTAGTCCCGCGCGCCGAGGAAGACGAAATGATCCGCCTCCAGCCAGCGCAGGAAGGCGAGGTTCTCGGCCAGCACGTCGGCGTCGACCCCCGACACCCCCGCCTCCAGATGGGCGATCGAGCGGGCCATCAGGGCGTTCATCGCCGCATGGTCCGAGACCGCCGCCCGCACGTCGGCCATGGTCGCGGCGAGGCTTTCGCCCAGGGCGTCGCGCCGTTCCTGCGGGGCCGGGTCCATGACGACGATGATCAGCGAGGTGCGCACGCCGCCGGTCTCGACGATCGGGTGGAACATCGAGCGCACGGTGACGCCGGCCTCGGCCAGTTCGCCCATCACGCTGTCGACGAGGAAGGGCCGGTCGTCCTGGATGATGGCGATGCTGTCGTAGCCGGTCGCCCGCCCGTCGGCCCCGGTCAGCGGGCCGAGCGTGATCAGGGCCGCCTCGCCGGGCCGCCGCCCCGCCGCCGAACGCCACACCGAGGCCAGCAGATGCGCCAGGTCGGCGCCGTTCAGCTCCGGCGTCTCGTCGGCGACATAGTCGTCGTGGGTCTGGGACAGATAGGACCGGGCGTCGTCCCCGTAGGCGCCGCCGACCGCGCTTGCGAAGCTCGCCTCCAGCGCCTCCAGGGTGATCGCCTGAGGGTGCGTGGGGGCGGAAGCGCCGGGCATGGACAGTCTCTTTACGGGCGCGGCCTGTCATCGGCCGCCGAAGGCGTCGCCAGACTAGGCCGCTTCGCCGCTTCGGCAAGCGGCCCGCCCCGACGGGGCTCCACTAGGACAGGCCGCGCGCGGCGGGAAGCCCCAAAACGACGAAAGCCGGTCCCTTTCGGAACCGGCCCTCGCGGCGCAACCGCGGCTTTGCGGCGGCGTCCTAGAAGCGGACGTTCATGCCGATACGGAAGCCGTGCGTCTTGAACGAGTCTCCCGACCGCGTCATGTCCGTGCCCGTCGTGTTCGGGGCCAGGATGAACGGATTGGTCGGCGGCGTCGTGCCGGTGGAGGCGACGCGGATGTTGTACGCCCCGGTCTCCAGGTCGGAATAGAGGTACTCGCCGGTCAGGGTCAGGCTGGGGGCCAGCCGCCATTCCACGCCGCCGCCGAACTGGTAGCCGTCGGCGTCGTCCTCGTCCGCCGTCACGGCGAAACTGTTGGCCGCGTTGCTGGTGGCGAAGCTGTTCTCGACCTTGCCGTAGGCGACGCCGCCGGTGGCGTAGACCAGGGCCGGGCCGGCCGCGAAGCCGACGCGGGCGCGCAGGGCGGCCATGTGCTCCAGCTTGCGGGTGAAGCTGTAATAGGCCGGGGTCGAGCTGAAGCCGGTGACGCTGTCCTCGATGTCGGTCCCGGCGATTTCGCCGACCGCGCCGACGACCCAGCGGCCGAACTGCATGTCGTAACCCAGCTTGACGCCGCCCTCGACGCCCGAGCCGTCGTCGTCGCAGCCCGTCGCGCCGCTGCTGGCCTGGTCGGCGCAGAAGCTGGTGAAGGCGTTGGCGCCGCCGGCGGTCACCACCGTGTCGTCATAGGCGCCGTCCAGGTCGCGGTCGAACACCAGGGTCTCGTTGGCGTCCTCCCTCGGCTGCACGAAGCCGCCGAAGACGCCGACGTAGGGGCCGGACCAGTCGGGCGCGGTCTGGGCCAGAGCCGGAGCGGCCACGCCGGACAGCAGAAGCGTCAGGGACGCGGCGGAAATTGTCTTCAGCATGGAGATGATGTCCTTCGGAATGGTTCAGCCCCCCTTCCGGCGCGACAAACGTCACCCCGGCGGCGGCGTTCCGGCGCGAGGCGGCCCGGCGGCGCGCGGCGCGCACTCGGCTGCGAAGCGTTGCATTTCCGCATCAATCCGGCGGGCCGCCGGCGGTTCGCCGGCCCGGTCCGGAAACGACAAAGCCGCCGGACTTTCGTCCGGCGGCCTGTCGGATCGGCGCCCAGGAGGGGAGGGATGGCGCCGATCTCAGCGCCGCGGCCATTGGGGGGAGGGGAGCCGCGGCGACAGGGTTGAGATAGGGGCCGGATGTGGCGGTTCAAGGGCGCCCGTGGGCCTCAGTCGGCCTCGGCCTGCGGCGGGTTGACGCGGCGCCGCGGCGCCGGCCTGGCCCCGTCCTCGTCCGCGTAGGGCTCGCCGTCGCCGGACAGCAGGATGGCCATCCAGCGCGATCCCTTGAACTCCGCCAATATGGCCATGGCCATCACCGCCAGCGGCGTCGAGAGGAACATGCCGACCACGCCCCAGACCTTGCCCCAGAAGGCCAGCGCCAGCAGCACCACCACCGGATCGATGTTCTGGTTGTCGCCCTGCATGCGCGGCTGGATGACGTTGCCGCTGACGAACAGGATGGCCTGCAGCCCGCCCAGCAGCACCGCGGCCTGCCAGTAGGTCTCGAACTGCACCAGGGCGAACAACGGCGGGACCAGCCCGGCCACGGCGCCGCCGATCACCGGGATGAAGCAGACGATGAAGATGACGAAGGTCCAGAACTCGGCGTTCTGCAGGCCCACGACCCGCATCAGCGCCCAGGCGGCGGCGCAGATCATCGCCCCGGTCACCGTCTGCACCCACAGATAGCCCTCGACCCCGCCGCGGACCCGCTGGAACACCTCCATGGCCTCGCTGCGGGCGGTGCGGTCGGGGAACATGCCGACCAGCTTGCGCCGGAAACCGGACTGCGACGCCAGCAGGAAGGCCAGGTAGATCAGGACGAAGATCGAACCGGTGACCACGCCCTGGGCCTGGCGCGCGAACACCGCCAGATAGCTGCGGATGTCCAGCTGGCCGATCAGTTCCGAGGCGGTCGGCGCGGTCTCCACGCCGAACAGCTGCGACACGTCGTGGATGATCTGGTCCAGTCGCGGCCCGATCCGGGTCGTCACCCCCGAGGCCTCGTCGAAGAAGTTCAGCGCGCCGTTGGCGATGATGGCGATGGCGGCGAAGAAGCCGAGAATGACCACGATCAGGGCCGCCGCCCCGGCCAGGTGGGACGGCACCGGCGTGCGGTCCTCGATGAACCGCTTCACCCCGTCGATCATGATCAGCAGGAAGATGGCCATGGCCAGCGGCGTCAGTATGTCCGCCAGCCAGTACATGGCGGCGCCCACGGCCACGACGGCGATGGCCACCACGGCGTTTCGCCCCACGGTCGAGGTCGGCAGGCTGATCGGCGGTTTCATCGGCATATGGTCAAGGTCCCCGCAGCCGGCGTCAACGGGCGCCTGTCATCGGCCTTGAACCGCCACGCCGGCCGGTAGAGCATGAGCGCCAAGCCTGTGCAGGAGTTCCCCCCATGCCCGACGCCGCCCCCGGCCTGTTTCTCGGTCAGGCCTTTCCGGAGGACGGCGCCAGGCCGGAAGTCCTGCTGCTGAACCGGGCCAACCGCCACGGCGTCGTCGCCGGGGCCACCGGCACCGGCAAGACGGTGACGCTCCAGATCATGGCCCAGGGCTTCTCCGAGGCCGGCGTCCCGGTGTTCTGCGCCGATGTGAAGGGCGACCTGTCGGGCATCGCCGTCCCCGGCTCGCCCAACGACAAGCTGCTGGCCCGCGCCGCCGGCATGGGGCTGACGCTGCAGCCGAAGGCCGCCCCGGTGGTGTTCTGGGATCTCTACGGCCAGAAGGGCCACCCGATCCGCACCACCGTCAGCGAGATCGGCCCGCTGCTGCTGGCGCGGATGCTGAACCTCAACGACGTCCAGGAAGGGGTGCTGTCGGTGGTCTTCCACGTCGCCGACAAGGAGGGCCTGCTGCTGCTCGACCTCGACGACCTCCGCGCCATGCTGGCCCATGTCGGCGAGAACGCCGAACGCATCGGCCGCGAGGTCGGCAATGTCGCTCCCGCCTCCATCGCCGCCATCCAGCGCGCCCTGCTCCAGCTCGAACAGCAGGGCGGCAAGGCCTTCTTCGGCGAACCGGCCCTGCGGCTCGAGGACATGATGCGCATCGGCCTCGACGGCCGCGGGCAGGTCAACGTCCTCGACGCGACGAAGCTGATGGCCAGCCCGCGCCTCTACGCCGCCTTCCTGCTGTGGCTGCTGTCGGAACTGTTCGAACAGCTGCCCGAGGTCGGCGATCCCGACAAACCCCGGCTCGTCTTCTTCTTCGACGAGGCCCACCTGCTGTTCACCGACGCGCCGCCCGCCCTGCGCGAAAAGGTCGAACAGGTGGTGCGCCTGATCCGCTCCAAGGGCGTCGGCGTCTATTTCGTCACCCAGAACCCGGCCGACATCCCCGACAGCGTGCTGGCCCAGCTCGGCAACCGCATCCAGCACGCCCTGCGCGCCTACACCCCGTCCGAACAGCGCGGCCTCCGGGCGGCCTCGGACAGCTTCCGCGCCAATCCGGCCTTCGACACGGCCGGGGCCATCCAGGCGCTCGGCGTCGGCGAGGCCCTGGTCTCGACCCTCGACGAGAAGGGCGCCCCCAATGTCGTCGCCCGCACCCTGATCCGGCCGCCGGACAGCCGCCTCGGACCCGCCACCGACGCCGAGCGCGCCGCCGTCATGGCCGCCAGCCCGGTGCGCGGCCTCTATGACGCCGCCGTCGACCGCGAGTCGGCCGAAGACATCCTGCGCGCCCGGCGCGGCGAAGCGGATCAGGCCGCCGCCGAGGCGAAACTGGCCGAGGCCCGGGCGAAAGCCGACGCCGCCGCCGCCAGGGAGGCCGAAAGGGCCGCCGCCGCCCGGGCGAAGGAACAGGCCCGCCTCGACCGCGAAGCCCGCGCCCGCGCCCCCCGCCGCTCGACCCGCGAGACGCCGATCGAAGCGGCGACCAAATCGGTGCTCCGCACGGCGGGGAGCACGATCACCCGCGAGCTCCTCCGCGGCCTCCTCGGCGGCCTGCGCCGGCGGTGATGATGGAGCGTGACCCGGACCTGTCGCTAAGCGGTTTCAGCCTGTGGGTGACGGGACAACCCTATTCCGACGCAGGGGAGCCCTATGGTCAGGACCTTCTGGGTTTTGAGACCCTGATCGAAACGCCGTGCTCGACGGTTCGAGCCGCCGGCATGCTCTCCGCGGCAGGCCTGTCGGGATTCTGTCGGGACCTGAACGCCCTCTACGAAACGCTCAAGGGCGACGCCGTGCTCGAGGCCCACGACGGAGAAACCAGCCTGATCCTGACGCTGGCGATGAGGCCGCTCGGTCACGTCGACGCCGTCCTGGATCTTCGATCTAACCACGGCGACGAAAGCCACAGGTTCGCTTGGGCACTCGATCAGACGTTCCTCAAGCCTTTCACAGGCCAGGTCCGCGCGCTCTCCGCCGCCTATCCCTCGCCCTTCCCCGCCAGAATTCTCGAACCCGTTCGAATCGTGGCGCCCCGGAAGTCCGATGTGACCACCCGGATTCTGGATGCGATCTTCGGAAAGCGGCCTGACCCAGCCTGATCCCAAAGCGCCGGTCTCTTGGCGAGGCTTGCTGGTTCACCATGAAGTTTACGAAGAAGGCACGAAGGGCACGAAGGGCACGAAGGAAGCCCGCTTGGCCTCTCTTCCGCGGGCTCTTGCCCGCCACCAGATGGAAGGCGCCTCCCTGACAGGAGCTGCTGGCCCTCCGGCTCCGTCGTGTCCTTTGTGCCTCTTCCTTTGTGTCCTTTGTGATGAACCTCGGCTCTCAAAGGGCATGACGCTCTGCTGGCGATCCGCGAAATTATAGTCGGGTTCAGCGGGCGATCCCCTGCCTTTTCCGACACTTGGCCGTTTCTGGAACCGATCTTCCATCCGGATATGCCGGCGGGCGCATAATGCGCCCCGTCCTGTCGCTCCGGCAGGCGCCGGTCTTTGACAACCGCATCCCCGCCGCACCGCCACAGGCGCGTCGATGCCGACTCTGCCGACTCCGCCCCCGTGAATTCCCGCCGACGCTGCCGACGGCGCCCCGCCGCTTTTTCCGGATTTCACCCGGGTGAAACCCACAGGCCGCTACGGCCGCGGGACCAGCCGCCACATCCTCAGCGGGTGACGCACCGCCCCGGCTTCCTCGCCCGCCGCCGCGCCTCGGCCCATGTACAGGTCGGCCCGCACCGGCCCCTTGATGGCCGAACCGGTGTCCAGCGCGACCACCAGCCCCTGATAGCCGCTCCGCGCGCCTGTCAGGTTCCCGCCGTCGGCGCTGATCCACACCAGATCGCCATAGCGCCAATGCCCGGGATCGACGGCGATGGCGCGCCGCGCGGGCAGGGGAATCCCCGCCGCCCCGTTCGGATCGCCGCCGTCGTCCGGATCGAGGCTGAAGAAGATGTAGCGCGGGTTGAGCGCCATCACGGCCTGCGCCTCCGGCCCGCGATGCGCCGCCAGCCAGGCCCGGATGGCCTCGCCGGAGGTTCCGTCGCGCGGCAGAAGGCCCCGCTCGGCCATCGGGCGGGCGATGCCCGCGAAGGTCTGCCCGTTGTCGGCCGCATAGGCGGCGCGCGCCTTCGACCCGTCCTCGAAGGTCAGATAGCCCGAGCCCTGGATCTGCATGAAGAACAGGTCCTCGGCGCGCATCCACGCCAGCGGCGCGGCGCCCGACACGGCCTCCGGATCGGCCTCGATCTCGGCCCGCGGGGGCAGCACCTGGCCGCGCGTCCAGCCGGCGGGCGGCGCCAGCACCGGCCTGTCGAACTCGCCGCCCGGGCTGCGGCGCGCGGCGTATTCCGGGGCGAAATAGGCCGTCAGCAGGCCCCGCCCGCCGTCGGGGGTCTCCGCCGCGACCACCGAGAAGCCGCTCTCGAAGAAGGCCCGGGCCAGCGACGGCGTCACCGGCTTCGAGGTCCGGCGGATCTGCATCGCCCGCTCGCACTGGGTCCGGGCCGCGGCGTCGCGGGCCACGCGGCAGCTGTCGGTCCAGGCGTTGAAGGCCGCCAGATGGTCCTC
>NZ_DASWTO010000051.1:0-17305 GCF_036402095.1 Brevundimonas sp.
CCACTCGGGCACCTTGGCGGCGACGATCTCGGCCTCGACGTCGTGGTCGAGGTAGTTGAGCGTGGTGACGATGTTCCAGCGGTCCATCTGGCCCTGATTGATCTGCTGGGTGCCGTGATAGAGGCCCGAGGTGTCGCCAAGGCCGATGGTGTTCGTCGTGGCGAACAGGCGGAAGAATTTGTTCGGGCGGATGACGCGGTTCTGGTCGAGCAGGGTCAGGCGGCCCTGGGCCTCGAGCACGCGCTGGATGACGAACATCACGTCGGGGCGGCCGGCGTCGTACTCATCGAAGACGAGGGCGATGGGGCGCTGGATGGCCCAGGGCAGCATGCCCTCGCGGAATTCGGTGACCTGTTTGCCGTCCTTGAGGACGATGGCGTCCTTGCCGACCAGGTCGATGCGGCTGACGTGGGCGTCGAGGTTGACGCGGACCATGGGCCAGTTGAGGCGGGCGGCGACCTGTTCGATGTGGGTCGACTTGCCGGTGCCGTGATAGCCCTGGACCATGACGCGGCGGTCGAAGGCGAAGCCGGCGCAGATGGCCAGGGTGGTCTGGGGGTCGAAGCGGTAGGCGTCGTCGATGTCGGGCACGTGGCTGTCGCGCTCGTCGAACATCGGCACGGTCATGTCCGAGTCGATGCCGAACACCTCGCGCACGGTGGCGCGGCGGTGCGGCTCCATGGTCAGGAGGGCGTCGGGGGTGGCGTCGAGCGGGGAGGTCATGGGCCTCCCTTAGAATCCCAGCGGGGCGGGGTCCAGCGGACGCGGGTGCGCGGGTGAAATATCGGCGCTTTACAGCCGCGCTTCACGAGCGTAATAACTGACCGGTCAGTTAGAAAGATTTCCGATGCTGCCCGCAGGCGAGCCCAAATTCCGCCGACGCCCCGCCGACCGCCCGGCCGAAATCCTGTCGGCGGCGCTGGAGGTGTTCGCCGAGCGCGGCTTCCAGGCGGCGCGGCTGGAGGAGGTGGCGAAGCGGGCGGGCGTGTCGAAGGGCGCGCTGTACCTGTATTTCGAGACCAAGGCCGACCTGTTCCGGGCGGTGGTCACCGACGCCATCTCGCCCAACATCGAGAAGGTGAAGGGCCTGGCCTCGGCGCCGGTCCCGTTCGAACAGGCGGCGCGGATGGGGCTGGGCATGATGGCCCGCACGGTGGCCGTCGACCGGCGGATCACCGGGGTGGTCAAGCTGGTCATCGCCGAGAGCCGCAATCATCCCGAACTGGCGGCCATCTGGCATGAGACGGTGGTCGAGCCCGGCGTGCAGCTGATGAGCGGGCTGATCGCGGCGGCGCAGGCGCGTGGCGAGGTGAGGGCGGGCGACCCGCGGCTGTTCGCCTTCGGCCTGATGGGGCCGATGGTGCTGTCGATGGTTTGGCGCGAGACCTTCGAACCGGTCGGAGCGCCGGCGATCGACGTGCCGGCGCTGGCCGACCAGCATCTGGACACGGTCCTGAGGGGGATGAGGCCATGAAGCGTCCGAAGCTGAGCCTGCGCCCCGTGCTGGCGGTCGGGGCGATCGCGATCCTCGCCCTGCTGGCCTGGTTCTTCTTCCTGCGCGGCGGCGAGGCGCGCACCCTGACCGGCTATATCGAGGGCGAGCGGGTCTATCTGGCGGCGCCGGTCTCAGGCTCGGTGGCGGCGCTGTACGTGCGCGAGGGCCAGCGGGTGGCGGCGGGCGGCCGCACCTTCCTGATCGATCCGCAGGTGCAACGGGCCCAGGCCGACAGCGCGGCGGCGGCGGTGGGCGCGGCCGAGGCGAGGGCCGACGATCTCCGTAAGGGCCAGCGGGCCGAGGAGTTGTCGGTGTTCGACGCCGAACTGGCGGCGGCGCAGGCCAGCGAGCGGGTCGCCGAGGCGGACTATGCCCGCATCGAACCGCTGGTGCGACGCGGCATCTACGCCCCGGCGCGTCTGGATCAGGCAAGGGCGGCGCGCGACGCGGCGCGGGCGCAGACGGCGGCGGTGCGCCGGCGGCGCGAGGCCGCCACCCTGGGCGCCCGCGTGGATGCGATCGCGCAGGCGGAGCAGCAGGCGCGGCAGGCCGCAGGCGGGCTGAGCGAGGCGCAGGCGCGGCTGGGCCAGCTGTCGCCCGCGGCGCCGGCGGCGGCGCGGGTCGAGGAGGTGTTCTACCGGCCCGGCGAATGGGCCCCGGCCAATACGCCGGTGCTGGCCCTGCTGCCCGACAGCGAGGTCAAGCTGGTGTTCTTCGTGCCCGAGGCGGAGATGGCGCGCTACCGGCCGGGCAGGACGGTGAGCTTCCGCTGCGACGGCTGCGCGGCGGTGGGCCGGGCGCGCATCAGCTGGGTCAGTCCGCGGCCGGAGTTCACCCCGCCGGTGCTCTACAGCCGGGGCAGCCGCGACCGGCTGGTCTATCGGGTGGAGGCGCGGCCGGACGGCGCCGCGACGCTGAACCCGGGGCTGCCGGTGGATGTGACGCCGCTGGGAGCGGGCGAGTGAGTTCGCCCGCCGGGCCGGTCATCGACGTGCGGGGGCTGAACAAGTCGTTCGGGTCGCTGCATGCGGTCAGGGACTTCGGCATCACTGTCGAGCGGGGCCGCATCTGCGGTTTCCTGGGGCCGAACGGAGCGGGCAAGACGACCACGCTGCGGATGCTGTGCGGCCTGCTGACGCCGGACAGCGGCGAGGGAACCGTGCTGGGCTACGACGTCATGCGCCAGTCGCAGGCGATCAAGCGGCGCGTCGGCTATATGACGCAGAAATTCTCGCTCTACGAAGACCTGTCGATCGAGCAGAACCTGATGTTCACGGCGCGGGTGCATGAGCTGGACCGGCGGCGCGAGCGGGTGCAGGCGGCGCTGGACCGGCTGGGCCTGACGGCGCGGCGGGCGCAACTGGCGGGAAACCTGTCCGGCGGGTGGAAGCAGCGGCTGGCGCTGGCGGCGGCGACCCTGCACGGGCCCGACCTGCTGCTGCTGGACGAGCCGACGGCGGGGGTCGATCCGGAGGCGCGGCGCACCTTCTGGGACGAGATCCACGCCCTGGCGGCGGACGGCATGACGGTGCTGGTCTCGACCCACTACATGGACGAGGCCGAGCGCTGTCACGAGATCGCCTATATCGCCGGCGGGCGGACGCTGGCGCGCGGTACGGCGGACGCGGTGATCGCGGCGTCGGGTTTGGCGACCTTCCACGCCGAGGGGCCGGGCGCCGACCGGCTGGCGCGCGAACTGCGCGGCAAGCCGGGCGTGGAGATGGCGGCGCCCTTCGGGACCGTGCTGCACGTCTCGGGACGCGACCGGACGGCGCTGGAGGCGGCGATCCGGCCGTACCGCAAGCCCCCGCTGGTCTGGACCGAGACGCGGCCGACGCTGGAGGACGTCTTCATCCAGCTGATCCACGACATCGAGGCCAGCAAGGCCAGGACGCCGGAAAGGGCGGCCTGAGATGCTGTCGCTGACCCGGACGTGGGCCGTGATGGCCAAGGAGTTCGTGCAGCTGACGCGCGACCGGCTGACCTACGCCATGATCCTGGCGCTGCCGATCGTGCAGCTGCTGCTGTTCGGCTATGCCATCAACGACGATCCGCGGCATTTGCCGACAGCGGTGCTGGTGCAGGACAACGGCGGCTTCTCGCGCTCGATCCTGACGGCGATGAACAACAGCGGCTATTTCGACATCGTGCTGCAGGCGCGCAGCCAGTCGGAGCTGGACCGGGCGCTGGAGCGGGGCGAGGCGCAGTTCGCGGTGATCATCCCGGCCGATTTCACCCGGCGGGTCGTGCGCGGCGACGCGGCGCAGATCCTGGTGGAGGCTGACGCCACCGATCCCTCGGCCACCAGCGGCGCCGTGGCGGCCCTGGCCAGTCTGCCGACGCAGGCGCTGAACCGGGACCTGACCGGGCCGCTGGCCGCCCGGGCGCCCGGCGCGGCGCCGTTCGAGGTGGTGGTGCACCGGCGCTACAATCCCGAGGCCATCACCGCCTACAACATCGTGCCCGGCCTGCTGGGCGTGATCCTGTCGATGACGCTGGTGATGATGACCTCGCTGGGCATGGCGCGCGAGCGCGAGCGGGGCACGATGGAGAGCCTGTTGTCGACGCCGGTGCGGCCGCTGGAGGTCATGGTCGGCAAGCTGGCGCCCTATGTGCTGGTCGGGGTGCTGCAGGCGGCGGTGATCCTGGTGATGGCGCGGGTGCTGTTCGACGTGCCGATGAGCGGCGGCTGGGGCGCGCTGATCGCCGGTCTGATGCTTTTCATCGTCGGCTCGCTGTCGCTGGGCTTCCTGATCTCGACGGCGGCGAAGACCCAGCTGCAGGCGATGCAGATGAGCTTCTTCTACATGCTGCCGTCGATCCTGCTGTCGGGCTTCATGTTCCCGTTCCGGGGCATGCCGGACTGGGCCCAGGCGATCGGCACGATGATCCCGGTGACCCACTTCCTGCGGGTGGTGCGGGGGTCGCTGCTGAAGGGGGTCGGGCTGGAGAACGCCGGACCGAGCCTGTTCGCCCTCGGCCTGTTCGTGCTGGCGGTCGGCACGCTGGCGATGCTGCGCTACCGCACCACGCTGGACTAGGCGGTCAGGCCAGGCCGGCCTTCTTCAGGGTCTTGTAGGCCTTGATGACGTTCTGGAGCTTGGCCTCGGCGCCGCGGTCGCCCTTGTTCAGGTCGGGGTGGAAGCGTTTCAGCAGCTCGTGATAGCGGGCCTTGATCGCCTTCTTGTCGGTGCGGACGTCGAGGTCGAGGTCGGCCAGCGCGGCGCGCTCCAGCTTGCCCAGGCGCAGGTCGTCCTGACCGTCCGGCCCGGCCTGCTCGCGGGTGCGGCGGCCGAACAGGCCGAAGCTGTCGCGCCAGCTGCCGGCGCCCTGGGTGTTGGCCGTGCCGAACTTCGAGGCGAAGGCGGCGGCTTCGCGGGTGAATTTGCCGGCCTTCATCTCCCAGGTCGGGCGGCCGCCGGTCATGGCCTCGTTCTCCTGGGCGGCGCGGACCTCGCCCTCGGTCATGCCGGCGTAGAAGTTCCAGCCCTTGTTGTACTCGCCGGCGTGGCGCTGGCAGAAGTCGTAGAAGTCGTTGAGGCGCTCGCGCGACTTGGGGGCGCGCGCCGTCGCGGCCTGGCGGCAGTCCGGCCACTGGCACGGCTTCTCGCCCGGCTTGACGTGCAGCACGTCGGCCTCGGCCGCCTCCTCTTCGGGGCGGGGCGGCTTGACCCGCATGTCCTTGAAGCGCGGCTTGTATTGAAAGGCGGATGACATCGCACGAAGTGTAGGGTCGAATTGGTCACCAACAAGGACAAGCGCATGCCGGAAGGCCCGATCGCGACGATTATTCGCGAAAAACTCACGGCGGGGCTGTCGCCGGTCCGTCTGGAGATCGAGGACGACAGCGGGCGTCACGCCGGTCATCACCACGAGGGCGGCGTCGACGGCCGGGCCGGCGGCGAGAGCCATTTCAATCTGACGGTGGTGTCGGCCGCCTTCGAAGGCCAGGGGCGGGTGCAACGCCAGCGGGCGGTGAACGATCTGCTGCGCGAGGAACTGGCGGGGCCGGTGCACGCCCTGTCGATCCGGGCCCTGACGCCGGAGGAGGCGGGCGCGGCCTGATCGCGTTCAGCGGACGGTTGTTACGAGAATTTCATCGTTCACCTCGTCTTAGAAGGTTGGCCATAGCGTTCGCCGCGGGAATGTTCGGGAGCTGGGGCGCGCAATGGTCGAATCCGACGGAATCAGCAAGCCGGCGAACGGTGAACCGGGTTCCGGCGAAGCGGCCCAGGCTCTGCGCGCCATCCTGCAGACCCAGTATCTGCGCTATCTGATCATCTCCAGCTGGGCCGTCGGCCTGCTGGCTGTGGTCGGCCCCGTCGCCTCGGTCATGTGGGTCTTCGGCACGATCGCCGCCGGCGCCCTTCGCGGGGCGGTGGAGAAGCGCATCAGTCAGCGCGTCGGGGCGGGCTGGGGGCTGATCTTCCCGGCCGTGGCCACCGGAACCACCGCCGCCTGGGCGACCGCGCCCCTGATGGCGTGGTTCTCGGGCCATCCGTTCGGCCAGCCGCTGGCGATGACCCTGCTGGTGTCCGGCTATGTGCTGGTGTTCGCCCAGCTGCGAAGCTCGCCGAAACAGGCCGTGGTGATCTCCTCGCCGTATAGCGTGGCCGCGGCGGTGATCGCCGGCTCGCTGTGGGGCACCGATCTGTTCTGGGCCTTCATGGGCGTGGTGCCCTTCACGGCCGCCGGCCTGGTGGTGCTGGTGCTGATGACCATGCTGCGCGAAGAGCGGATCCGCGCCTTCCAGGAGCACCAGGCCCATCTGATCGAGGAGCTGGAGTCCGCCCGCGACCGCGCCAATGCGGCCAGCGAGGCCAAGTCCAGCTTCCTGGGCGTCATCTCGCACGAGCTGCGTACGCCGATGAACGGCGTGCTCGGCGCGGCCCAGCTGCTGGGCGCGACCCGGCTGGAGCCGACCCAGCGCGAATATCTGTCGATCATCCGCAACTCGGGCGACAACCTGCTGAGCCTGCTGAACGACATCCTCGACATGACCAAGATCGAGGCCGGCAAGATGACGTTCGAGATGGTCGACGTGACCGTCGAGGAACTGCACAAGCGCGTCACCGGCCCGTTCCAGGCCCAGGCCGAGGCCAAGGGCCTGACCTTCGCCGCCCATTTCGAGGGCGAAACCCCGGCGGTGGTGCGCGGCGATCCGCTGCGCGTCTGCCAGGTCATTCACAACCTGCTGTCCAATGCCGTGAAATTCACCGACGCCGGCGAGGTCACCTACACGGTCCGGTCGGAGAGGATCGGCGACGACCGGGTCCGCTTCGACTTCGCCGTCCGGGATTCCGGCGCCGGCATCTCGCCCGAAGACCTGGCGCGCCTGTTCCAGCCGTTCACCCAGGTGGACGCCTCGTCGACGCGCCGTTTCGGCGGCACGGGGCTGGGGCTGACCATCTCGCGGCGCATGGCCAACATCATGGGCGGCGATATCTCGGTGGTGTCCACGCTCGGCGAAGGCTCGACCTTCACCTTCAGCGTCGAGGCCGAGGTGGTCGAATGGACCCGCGAGGAGGCCGCGGCCCCGATCGCGGCCGCGGTCGAGGACGGCCGCTCGCTCAACGTGCTGGTGGTCGAGGACCATCCGGTCAACCGCATGATCCTCGAGGCCTGGATGAGCTCGGCGGGACACACATCGTCGACGGCCGAGAACGGCCAGATCGCTCTCGAAATGGCTGCCGGCCAGCGCTTCGACCTGATCGTCATGGACGTCAACATGCCGGTCATGGACGGGCTGACGGCCACGCGCGGCATCCGGGCCGGAAACGGCGCCAACGCAGACACGCCGATCGTGGTCCTGTCCGCCTCCGCCCGCACCGAGGACCACGAAGCGGGGCTTGAGGCGGGGGCCGACGCCTATCTGAACAAGCCGATCGATTTCGCCGCCCTCGCCCAGGTGATGAACCAGGTCGGCGGCGGCCGGGCCGCCCTGCGGTCGCTCGTCGAGGCCGAGGAAAAGGCCGAGGCGGCCTGATCCTCACCGGCGGCTCCGGTTTCCTCAATGCGGCGCCCCCGGGGGAGACTTCCGGGGTGTTTTCGCGTTTGAAGGCGCGATGCGCGCCTTCGCCGAACTGCTGGACCGCCTGTCGCTGACGGCCTCGCGCAACGCGAAGCTGGTGCTGTTGCGGGACTATCTGAGGACCACGCCGGATCCCGACCGGGGCTGGGCCCTGGCTTCGCTGACCGGAGACCTCGCCTTCGATGCGGCCAAGCCGGCGATGATCCGCAAGGCCGTGGAGGGGCGGGTCGACCCGGTCCTGTTCGGCTGGTCCCATGACTATGTCGGCGACCTGGCCGAGACGGTGGCCCTGATCTGGCCGCGGAATCCCGACCATCGGGCCAATCGCGAACCGGAACTCGGCGAGGTCGTGGAGGCGCTGCGCACCGCCAGCCGCGGCGAAGTGGCCGGATTGCTCGAAGGCTGGCTGGACGCGCTCGAGCCGAAGGGCCGCTGGGCGCTGCTGAAATTGATGACCGGCGCCCTCCGCGTCGGCCTGTCGGCGCGGCTGGCCAAGACCGCGGCGGCCATGATGCGGCCGGAGGCGGTCAGCGAGCCGCCAGACCCGGAGGGCGGCGAGACGGCGCGGGCGCTGGAGCCGGTGGACGCCTCCGACATCGAGGAGATCTGGCACGCGCTGGCGCCGCCCTACGCCGACCTGTTCGCGTGGCTGGAAGGGCGCGCCGACAAGCCCAGCGGCGACGCGCCGGGGCGTTTCCGGCCGGTGATGCTGGCGGTGGCCCTCGACGAGGCGGTCGACTTCGCCCGCCTCGATCCCGCCGACTACGCCGCGGAATGGAAGTGGGACGGCATCCGGGTGCAGGCGGTGCGGGAGGGCGGAACGGCCCGGCTGTATTCGCGAACCGGCGACGAGATATCGGGCGCCTTTCCCGACGTGATGACGGGGCTCGCCTTCGAGGGCGCGGTCGACGGCGAACTGGTGGTCTGGCGCGCGGACGATGGCGGGAAGGGCGGGGTGGCGCCCTTCGGCGACCTGCAGCAGCGGCTGAACCGCAAGACGGTCGACGCGAAGATGACGGCGGCCTTCCCGGCGGCGATCGTCGCCTACGATCTGCTGGCGGAGCATGGGGAGGATCTGCGGCCGCTGCCCCTGCGCGAGCGGCGGGCGCGGCTGGAAACCCTCCTGGCCGGCCACGAGGGGGACCGGCTGCATCTGTCGCCGGTCGTCCCGTATGCGGGCTGGGACGAACTGGCCGTGCTCCGCGCCGATCCTCCCGTAGGGGCGGCGGCCGAGGGGCTGATGCTGAAGCGCTGGGACAGCCCCTATGTCGCGGGCCGGCCCAAGGGGCCGTGGTTCAAGTGGAAGCGCGATCCGCACGTCATCGACGTCGTGCTGATGTACGCCCAGCGTGGGCACGGCAAGCGGTCGAGCTTCTACTCCGACTACACCTTCGGCGTCTGGACCGACGAGGGGGCGTTGACCCCCGTCGGCAAGGCCTATTTCGGCTTCACCGACGAGGAGCTGAAGCAGCTCGACAAGTTCGTCCGCGATCACACGGTGGAGCGTTTCGGGCCGGTGCGGTCGGTCCGGGCCGGGCGGGACTTCGGCCTGGTGCTGGAGATCGCCTTCGAGGGGTTGAACCGGTCGACGCGGCACAAGTCCGGCGTGGCCATGCGCTTCCCGCGGGTCAGCCGCATCCGCTGGGACAAGCCGGCGCGCGAGGCCAACACCCTCGACGACGTCATGGACCTGCTGGACGCGCTGGAGAGCGGCGGCGGTCGGGTCGGGACCGCCCGGACATGAAGAATCCCGCATCGCGGGCTTCCAAATCAGGGCGGGGACGTTAGACCCGGCTCATGGTTGCGCTTCCGACTTCGCTGAACGACGCCGTGGCCGCGGGCCAGCGGGCGATGACCCTCGATGCGGCCGTGCTGGCCAAGGTCACGGACATGGCCGGGGACCTGGCGGTCAATCTGACGATCGCCTCGGTCATCCTCATGGCGACGGTGATCGGCGCGAAATGGGCGTCGCGGATCACCCGGCGCGCCCTGTCGAAGGTGCGCGGCTTCCGGCACGACCCGACGGTGCTCAGCTTCGTCGTGCAGGTGGTGCGGGTGGTGGTCTACATCATCGGCTTCATCGCCGTGCTGCAACGGCTGGGGGTCCAGACCACCTCGATCATCGCGGTTCTGGGGGCGGCCTCGCTGGCGGTCGGCCTGGCCTTGCAGGGCACGTTGTCGAACGTCGCGGCCGGGGTGCTGCTGCTGGTCCTGCGGCCCTACAAGGTGGGCCATGTCATCGACATCGGCGGCGTCAGCGGCACGGTGCAGCGGCTGGATCTGTTCACCACCCAGATGTCGAACGCCGACAACCACAAGATCGTGGTGCCCAATTCGAAGGTGCTGAACGACGTTATCCTGAACCTGTCAGGCCAGCGGACGCGGCGGATCGAGATCAATTTCACCGTCGGCTACGGCGAGGATCTGAACCAGACCCGCGCGGTGCTGGTGAAGGTCGCCGGGGATCATGAGAAGGTCCTGCCCGATCCGGCGCCCTGGACCGGCGTGACCGGTCTGCTGGACAGCGCGGTGCAGGTCACCCTGCACGCCTGGGTCAAGTCCGACGACTGGTGGCAGGTGCGGGCGGATCTGATGCAGGGCGGAAAGGAGGCGCTGGACGCCGCCGGCATCGAAATTCCTTTTCCTCACCAGGTCGCCGTCCCCTATGGCGACGAGACCGTCATGCCGCTGGTCGCGGTGCGCACGGTCGAGGAACACGGGCCGGACGCTGGGGACGACGGGACGGAACGGACTTCGGACGGGGAACAGGGCTGAGCCATGCGTTACGACTTCGGATCGGACAACACCGCCGGCATGGCCCCCGCCGCTCTCCAGGCGCTGGTGGACGCCAATGAAGGCTATGCCCGGGCCTATGGGGCCGACGAGGTCACCGCCCGGGCCGCCGACCAGATCCGGCGCCGCCTGGACGCCGACGCCGACATCCGCTTCGTCTTCTCGGGCACGGCGGCCAACGCCATCGCCCTGTCGATGCTGGCGTGGCCGCACGAGGCGGTGCTGGCCCATCATGCCGCCCACGTCTGCACCGACGAGACGGGCGCGCCCGGCTTCTTCGGCTCCGGCGTCGGCCTGATCGGCCTGCCGGGATTTTCCGGCAAGATCGACCCCGTAGCTCTGAACGCCGCCCTGGAGGAACCGGAGGTCGGTCACCGCCAGCCGCCGGCGGCCCTGAGCCTGACCCAGTCGACCGAATACGGCACGGTCTACGCCGAGGAGGAGCTGCGCCACCTGATCGAGCCGGTGAAGCTGAAGGGCTGCGGCGTGCATCTGGACGGGGCGCGGCTGGCCAATGCGGCGGCGGCCGGCTTCGACCTGACCCAGATCGCCCGGCTGGGGGTGGACGTGCTGGTGTTCGGCGGTGCGAAGGCCGGGGCCAACTGCACCGAGGCCATCGTCATGTTCGACAAGTCGCTGGCCCGCCGCATCGACAACCGCCTGAAACAGGCCGGCCAGACCGCGTCGAAGGCGCGCTTCCTGGCCGCCCCGTTCCTCGGCCTGCTGGAGAGCAACGCCTGGGAGGACGGCGCCGCCCACGCCAATCTGATGGCGCAGCGGCTGGCGGACGGGATTCTCGCCGGCTCGGCCTTCGCCCTGGCCCATCCGGTCGAGGCCAACGCGGTGTTCGTCCGCATGCCGCCGGACGCGCATCGACGGCTCAATGACCTCGGCTGGGCCTGCTACCGGTTCGACGACGGCTCGGTCCGCTTCGTCTGCTCGTGGGCCACGACCGCCGGGGCGGTGGACGACCTGCTGGACGCGATCCGCCGCCTCTGATACCCGCGAAGTGTCGGGAATCCGACTTTACCGTGATCAGCTTCGATGCGCCGCGGATGAGGGGAGCGGCGCATGGCGAAGCCTGTGAAAGATCAGGCCATGCCGCCAGTGGACCGGGCCTTGCGCGACGCTTTCAGGACCATCGAAGCCGCACCCGTGCCCGACGCGATCACGGACCACGTCGACCGCCTGACCGTCGATCCTGAGGAACCCGAAGAGCCGGCGTGACTCTCAGGCGTCGCCGCGCGGCATGTCCATCGCCTCGGCGAGGCGGTTGCGGGCGCGGTTGACGCGGCTCTTGATCGTGCCGAGGGCGCATCCGGCGATCTCGGCCGCTTCCTCGTAGGACAGGCCGGCGGCGCCGACCATGACGATGGCCTCGCGATGCTCGGGGGGCAGGTCGTCGAGGGCGGTCTTCAGCGCGCTCAGTTCCACCGTCCATTCCTGACTCCCCTCGGCCGTCAGCCGGGCGGCGTGGTGGCCGTCCTCGTCGGCGACCTCGCGGCTGCGCTTGGCCACCGACGAGTACCAGGAGTTCCGCAGGATGGTGAAAAGCCATGCCCGGAGATTGGTGCCGGGCTCGAACCGGTCGCGATAGGTCCAGGCCTTGGTCAGGGTCTCCTGCACCAGGTCGTCGGCGTCGGCGCCGTTGCGCGACAGCGACCAGGCGAAGGCGCGCAGGGAGGGGATGCGGGCGGTGACGGCCTCGCGCCAGCTGGTGCGATCGACGATGCCGCCGGGGGCGCCGGAGCCAGAGTCGTGACCGGGATCGTCTCCGGAGTCGTGAGCCTCGATAGGCGCGCTGGGCAGCGACATGCTGACAAAGCTCTCGATAGACGGAATGTCACCGCAAAATCAGGGACGTGCGATTTCAACGCCCGCTCGGCTGGACCGTTCCGCTGGACACCTTTCCTTCTGCGTGGAACAAAAGGGGATCATCGCCCGTTGTCCTCAACCGCGGGCGTCGACGGAGCAGGGCCAGGGCATGAGCGCAACCATCAGAGCCTCGGCGTCGTCGGGCGTCATGCTGGAGCAATTCCGCCGCGTGCGCTCGGCCATGCCGGCCCTGGCCTGGGGGTTGAGCCCCGAGGACCTTGCCGCCCAGTCGATGCCGGACTGCAGTCCCGGCAAGTGGCACCTGGCTCATACCAGCTGGTTCTTCGAGGCCCTGATCCTGGGCGAGGAGCCCGGCTACCGGCCGGTCGATCCCCGGTTCCAGACGCTGTTCAACAGCTATTACGAGGCGCTGGGAGAACGGGTGGAGCGGCGTGAGCGCGGGCTGATGACGCGGCCGTCGCTGAACGAGGTGCTGGCCTACCGGCGCGAAGTCGACCGCCGCATGGAGGCGTGGCTGGAGCGCGGCGCGCCCGACGCCCGGCAAACCTATCTGTTCACCCTCGGCCTGCACCACGATCAGCAGCATCAGGAGCTGTTCCTGATGGATCTGCTCAACCTGATGTCCCGGTCCCCGCTGGACCCGGCCGCCTATGACGAGGAGCCCCGGACCCTGCCGGCGCAAGCATCCCGGGGCGGCATGACCCGGTTCGAGGGCGGCCTGGTCCGGATCGGGCACGACGGCGGAGGCTTCGCCTTCGACAACGAGGGCCCGGCCCATCGCCAGTGGCTGGAGCCCTACGGTCTGGATCACGATCTGGTCAGCAACGCCGACTGGATCGCCTTCATCGAGGACGGCGGCTACGACCGTCCGGAGCTTTGGCTCTCCGACGGCTGGGCGACGGTGAAGGCCGAGGGCTGGACGGCGCCGCTGTACTGGCGACGCGACGACGGAGACTGGTCCACCATGACGCTGGCCGGTCGGCGCGCGGTCGATCGCGGCGCGCCGGTGCGGCACGTCAGCTTCTACGAGGCCGAGGCCTACGCCCGCTGGCGGGGGCGGCGCCTTCCGACCGAGGCGGAGTGGGAGCACGCCGTCCGCTGCCGTCCCGAACTGTTCTCGAACGCCTTTGGCGAGGTCTGGCAGTGGACGTCGAGCAGTTACGCCCCATATCGGGGGTTCAGGCCGACCGAAGGAACCGCGTCTGAGTACAACGGCAAGTTCATGGCCAATCAGATGGTGCTGCGCGGGTCATCGTGGGCGACGCCGCAGGGGCATGGGCGGGCCAGCTATCGGAACTTCTTCTATCCGCATCAGAGGTGGGCGTTCATGGGACTGAGACTGGCCGAGGACCTGCCGCCGCCGCCCACGCGCGCGAACAAGGACGGGGAGACCGCGCGCTTCCGCCGCGATCTGATCGCCGGCCTCGGCCGTTCGCCGAAGACCGCGTCGCCGAAGTGGTTCTATGACGCCGAGGGATCGCGCCTGTTCGAGGAGATCACCCGGCTGCCGGAATACTATCCGACCCGGCAGGAGGCGGCGCTGCTGCGCGAGGTCGCCCCGGCGTGGGCGGCCCGGTTCGGCGCCGACGCCACCCTGGTCGAGTTCGGATCGGGGGCCAGCGAGAAGACCCGCATCGTGCTGGACGCCGCGCCCGGCCTCGCGGCCTATGTGCCCATCGACATCAGCGCCGACGCCCTGAACGCCGCGGCCCGGCGCATCGCCGCGAGCTATCCGGCCCTCAAGGTCGCGCCGCTGGTCGGCGACTTCCTGCACCTCGCGGCGCTGCCCGAGGGCGTCGGGCGCGGCCGGCGGGTCGGTTTCTTTCCCGGTTCGACGATCGGCAACCTGGAGCAGGGGGAGGCCGAGGCCTTCCTGGGTGCGGCTCGCCGCCAGCTCGGCGAGGGCGCTCTGTTCATCCTCGGCGTCGACCTCGTGAAGTCGCCGGAGGTCCTGATCGCGGCCTATGACGATGCGGCGGGCGTGACGGCGGCCTTCAACCGCAACCTGCTGGTCCGCGCCAACCGCGAACTGAAGGCGGGGTTCGACGTCGACAGCTTCGTCCACCGCGCGGTGTGGAACGCCGCGGAGTCGCGCATGGAGATGCACCTGGAGGCGACGCGCGACATGGAGGTCGAACTCGACGGCCGCGTGATCGCGTTCCGCGAGGGGGAAACCATCCACACCGAGAACTCGCGCAAATTCACCGAGACCTCGATCCGGGATCTGGCGGCGGCGTCCGGCTGGACGGTGGCCGCGTTCGAGGCCGGCCCCGAGCCGTCGGTGGCCCTGGCGCTGCTGGAAGCCTGATGCGCAAAGGGCGGCGCCGGTCCGGCGCCGCCCGTCGATCCTGCGAAGGGATCGTGGTCCCTATTCCGCGCGGCGGGCTTCCTTGGTGCGCGAGCCGTGCGAGGCCTCGCCGCCCTTGCGGCCGGCCTGGGCGGCCAGGCTGCGATCCTGCGAGAAGCTGCGCTTTTCGCTGGGCACGCTGGCGCCGCCCTTGCGCGCGATCTCCCGCTGTCGCTCCGGGTCCATCGAGGCGAAGCCTCGCTTGGAGACGCCTGAGGCTCGTGTGGGCTGACCTACTGCCATTGCAATGTCCTTTCACGCCGACGGTCGAGGTTGCCTGAATGAACCCCCGCGCCGCCGTCCGGTTCCGGCCCCGTCCTCACGGAAACGCGAGCGAATCAGAGGGTTTGGCGAGGCGTCAGACAGCGCCTTGGCCGTAGGGCCGCGAGTCGCCCTCGCCGCCGCCGCCCGGGTCGAGAGGCGGCACCTCGGCGGGCGTCGAGCCCGGATCGATGTCCGGCTGGGGCGTGTCTGGTTGCGGGATGTCGGGCTGGGGCGTGCCCGGCGGGGTCGGTTCGATATAGGTCATGGCGGCCTCCTTCACGGGTTCAACGCCGCGGCCGGGCGGGCCGTTCAATCACGTTCCCGGCGACGTTCCGGCGGGCCGGAACCCGCGCGGCGCGCGCGGATTGAACAGCCGACCTCATCTCCAGGGAGCCCGCCATGACCGAGACCTACACCGGCCCGACCTCGCCCGAGGACATCGAAGACGAGGTCGAACTCGAGTCGGCCCGACTGGAGCGGGAGGCGGATGCGATACTGGCGGAAGGCGAGGCCCGGGCCTTCGGTCCCAGGCCGATCCACGAGGCCGTGCGCGAGGACGCCCTCGCCGCGCGCGAATGGAGCCGCGCCCGCGCCGAGCGGCTGCGCCGCGCCGTCGAGGACGAGCCGATCAAGGCGACGCTCTACGCCCTCGGCCTCGGCGTCGTCATCGGCATGCTGATCGCCCGCTAGGACGGACCGCTGGCCGGGCGCGGAATCGGCGCCCGGCGCATCGCCTGATCCGAGACGTAGGGATTGTTCCGCCGCTCGGCCCCGAAGGTCGAGGTCGGCCCATGCCCGGGAACGAAGGTCACGTCGTCCCCGAGCGGCCACAGCCGGGTGGTGATGGCGTGCAGCAGCGCGCCATGGTCGCTGCGCGGGAAGTCGGTCCGGCCGATCGATCCCTGGAACAGCACGTCGCCGACCTGGGCGAACCGGGCCTCGCGGTTGAAGAAGATCACATGGCCCGGGGTGTGGCCGGGGCAGTGATAGACTTCCCACGTCGTCTCCCCGAGCGTCAGCACATCGCCGTTGGCCAGCCAGCGGGTCGGGGTGAAGCTGCGCGCCCCGGGCAGGCCGTACATCTGGCCCTGCTGCGGGATGCCGTCGATCCAGAACTGATCGTCCGGGTGCGGACCGATGATATCGAGGCCGGTCTTCTCCTGCAGCTCGGCCGCGCCGCCGGCGTGGTCGAGGTGGCCGTGGGTGATCCAGATGGCCTCCAGCGTCAGGCCCTGCTTCGCCACCATGTCGAGGAGGGCGTCCACCGAGGCCCCGGGATCGATGATCGCCGCCTTCAGGGTCTTGCGGCACCAGACGAGGGTGCAGTTCTGCCGCAGAGGGGTGACCGGGAAGACGGCGACGCCGATCGGGGGAGGGGACTGGTCCATCCGGTCCAGATAGCGGCTCGCGGCCCGATCCGAAACCGCCGCGCCGACCGCGTCTCACGTTGACCTTTGAGCCCGTCATCGACATAAGGGCGGGCTTCAAAGGCGCCGCCTCGAAAGGGCGGCCCTTATTGCTTTACCCACACCGCGCCGCGCCTGCCCGCAGGGCGCCGCCCCAGAGCGTCAGAATCCCGACCATGCAAGTCGTCGAAAAGTCCAACGAAGGCCTCAGCCGCGTGATCGCGGTGACCATTCCGGCCGCCGAGCTGAACCAGAAGCTGGACGCGAAGCTCAAGGAAGTCGCGCCGCAGATGAAGCTGAAGGGCTTCCGTCCGGGCAAGGTCCCGACCTCGCACGTCAAGAAGACCTTCGGCCGCGACCTGATGGGCGAGATCGTCAACAACGCCCTGAACGAGTCGAGCCAGAAGGCGCTGGACGAGGCCAAGGTGCGCCCCGCCGCCCCGGCCGAGATGAAGCTGACCTCGGACATGGACAAGGTCCTGACCGGCGGCGAGGATCTCGCCTACGAGATGTCGCTGGAAGTGATGCCGGACTTCACCCCGGTCGACGTCAAGACGCTGAAGCTGAAGCGTCCGACCTACGAGGCCACCGACGCCGACCTCGACGAGGCGCTGAACGAGCTGGCCGGCCAGGCCAAGTCGTACGAGGAGAAGACCGGCAAGACCGTCAAGGCCGCCGAGGGTGACGAGGTCACTATCGACTTCCTGGGCAAGCTGGACGGCGAACCCTTCGAGGGCGGCGCCGCCGAGGACGCCCAGCTGGTGATCGGCTCGGGCCGCTTCATTCCGGGCTTCGAGGAGCAGCTGAAGGGCGCCAAGGTCGGCGAGGAGAAGGTCCTCAACGTGACCTTCCCCGAGGACTACCAGGCCAAGCATCTGGCCGGCAAGGCCGTGACCTTCGACGTCAAGGTCAAGGCCATCAAGGCCGAGGCCCCGGCCGTGGTCGACGACGAGTTCGCCAAGCGCATCGGTCTGGAGTCGCTGGACAAGCTCAAGGAGCTGCTGCGCGACAACCTGAACCAGCAGTACAAGGGCGCCGCCCGCTTCAAGCTGAAGCGCGCCCTGCTCGACGAGCTGGACAAGGCCCACGACTTCCCGCTGCCGCCCAAGATGGTCGACGCCGAGTTCGACGGC
>NZ_DASWTO010000052.1:0-8732 GCF_036402095.1 Brevundimonas sp.
ACGGGCGTGGAGATGTTCCGCAAGCTGCTGGACCAGGGCCAGGCGGGCGACAACGTCGGGGTGCTGCTGCGCGGCACCAAGCGTGAGGACGTCGAGCGCGGCCAGGTGCTGTGCAAGCCGGGCTCGATCACCCCGCACACCAAGTTCCTGGCCGAGGCCTACATCCTGACCAAGGAAGAGGGCGGCCGTCACACGCCGTTCTTCACCAACTACCGCCCGCAGTTCTACTTCCGCACCACGGACGTGACCGGCATCGTGCACCTGAAGGAAGGGGTCGAGATGATCATGCCCGGCGACAACGCCGAGCTGAACGTCGAGCTGATCACCCCGATCGCCATGGAAGAGAAGCTGCGCTTCGCCATCCGCGAAGGCGGCCGCACGGTTGGCGCCGGCGTGGTCTCCAAGATCACGGAATAGCAGGGCGCTGACGCTCGCGACGCGGTCGCTCGCTCCTTGAGCGCGCCTTCGGGCCTCAAGCCGCGAGCCTCCGCGAGGCGAGCATAGGCCAACAAGACAGACCGGCCCCGGAGGAGACTCCGGGGCCGTTTTGCTGTTGGGTCGACGTTCTTGGGGGGATCGGAATGTTCAGACAGGGCAGCCTGGATACGCTGTGCGGCATCTACGCCATCATCAACAGCGCCCATGAGGTGTGCGCGACCTGGGACAGCCGGCTGAAGCCCGACCAGCACCGGGCGCTGTTCCGGGTCCTTTGCGAGGATCTGGCGACCGAGGGCGATCTGGCGTCGGCCCTGGCCGGCGAGGGCATGGGCGTCCGGACCCTGCGCAAGCTCCTGCGCCGGGCCCATATGTATGTCGAGGCCGAGACGGGTCTGCCCTTCACCCACAAGCGCGCCTTCAACAGCGAGCCCGTGACGCTGGACCGCTATTGGGACGCGATCCGCGGTCACGCCGACGAGAACGGCCCCGGCTCTGTCCTGATCAGCCTGACCGGGCGGCATTGCCACTGGTCCTGCGTGCGCAGCGTGAGCGAGGCCGGGATGGTGCTGCGGGACTCGGACGGGCTGATGCGGCTGAGCCGGGCGCGCTGCACGACCGGGGCCGGCGACGGCCGGCGCCATCACGTCCTGTGGCCGACCGAAACCCTGCTGATAAGCTGAGCCTCAGACGAACCGCACCTCGACCCCCGGCCTGACCGAGGCGGCGAGCTGTTCGGCGTCCCAGTTGGTCAGGCGGACGCAGCCGTTGGAGGCGGTCTTGGCGATCTTCGACGGGTCGGGCGAGCCGTGGATGCCGTAGCTGTCGCGCGACAGTTCGATCCACACCGAGCCGACCGGATTGTTGGGTCCGGCGGGGACCACCACCTTGTGGTCGCCGCGGTCGTAGCTGAGCGTCGCCGGGTCGTAGGTGTAGTCGGGCTCGTTGGCGACGCCGAGCACGCGCAGGGTCCCCGACGGAGCCGGCCGTTCGCTGGAGCCGATGGTGGCGGGATAGAAGGCCAGCAGCCGGCCGGAGGCGTCGAAGGCGCGGGCGGAGCGCTCGGTCTTGTCGACGACGATGCGGGCGACCGCGGCCAGCGGGCGGTCGGCGACGGCGGGGACCACGATCGTCTGACCCGGGCGGCGGAAGTCGACGCCGGGATTCAGGCCCTGCAGCAGGGCTTCGGTCAGGTGGAATCGTTCTGCCAGCCGCTCGCGGGCGGAGCTGTAGTGGGCCCCGCCGGCGGCCTGGGCGGCGAGATTCTCGCCCGGCGGCGGACTGAACGGTCCGGCGAGGTCGGCGGCGGTCAGGACGTAGGTGGTCATCACCGGGGCCGTGTCGGCGGCGGCGAGGCGCCTGAGCAGCTCCGCATCGGCGGCGTCTCCGTCGCCGAGACCCGCGGCCTTGCGCCAGGCGGCGATGGCCTGGCGGGTGTTGTCGCCGGCGAGGCCGTCGATCACCCCGGGCGAGAACGGCGAACGGTCGAGGAGGATCTGCAGCCGGACCAGACCGGGATCGGGGGCGTAGGCGGCGGGCGCCGTCGGGGGCTCCGGCGCCGCTTCGGCGGTCGGGGCCGGGGCGGCGGCGGGGACGCCGGCCTCGATCTGGGCGGCGGTGAGCAGGGGCCGGGGGGCGCTCGCCGACGGCGCCGGTTCGGCGGGTTCGGGAGCGCCGCACGCGGACAGAACCAGAAGGGCGGGGACGGCGAGGGCGATCAGGCGAAGAGACATGGCGTTCCGGGACGGTGGGCGGTCCGGCATCAATCCCTCGCACGCGTCGCCGTTCCCGCCGGACGCAGGGCCGCGGCCAGGCCCTCGGCCGCGATCTCGGCCCAGCAGGCGTAGCCCGCGTCGTTCAGGTGCAGGTCGTCGGGGCCGACGCCGCCGCCCTCCAGGCCCATCCAGCCGGACATGGCGGCGAAGCGGCGCAGCACGGCGTAGCCGACCCGGCCGGCCTCGAGATCGATCAGCCGGGCCATCTCGCCGAGCGCCGGATTGCGGCCGCGGAAGGCGGGATTCGCGGTTCCCTCGGGCAGGCGCTGGGGATCGACCAGCAGCACGTTGACGCCCGCGCGGTCGAGCACGGCCTCGCCGCGCCGGAGGTCAGCGAAGACGTCATCCATCGGCCGGTCGCGCAGCATGTCGTTGGTCCCGAGCTGCCAGAGCACCAGGTCGGGGCGTCCGGCCGCGATCTCGCGGGCCAGCCGGCCGGCGGTCTCCATCGCGGTCTCGCCGCCGACGCCCCGGTTGATCACCGTCACCTCGACGCCGGGCAGACGCCGCTCGAGCCCGGCCTCGAGCAGGGGGACGAAGGCGAGTCCGGGCCGGCTGGCCCCGACCCCCTCGATCGAGGACGAGCCCATGGCGAGGATGGTCAGGCGTCCCGCGGCGACCGCCGCCCGGCTGCGTCCCAGCCCGTCGTTGGCGACGAAGTGCGCCGACGTCACCGGGCAGGCGGGCGGGGCCCGCGGGTCGTCGGCCATGGCGGCGGGCGCGGCGGCGAGAAGGGCGAGCACCAGGACGGCGGCGGCCGGTCTCAACGGTTGGGCTCTCCGGTGGCCGGGTCGGTGGCGGTCTCGCCGTTGTTGCTGCTGCCCTCGGAACCGGGCGGCTCCTGGGCGGGGCGCGGCGGCTCGCCGGATCGGGCCGGCGGGCGTTCCTGCTCGTATTCGTTCTGGCGGCCCGGCGCTCGGCCGGTTTCGGGGGAGGGGGTCATGGCGAACCTTCCGGGACAAGGGGGGATCCCGCTAGCAACGCCCGCGCGCGGCGGCGGCTCCGCAGCGTCTCGTTCACCAAGCCTCTAAACCGTAATGCAAGGCGGCCGGGGCATGGTGCGGCCACGACAGGCGGCGGATCGGGGATCATGGACGAGGCGACGGAGATCGAGATCATCCGGCCCGACGCGCTGCGGCCGGAAGACCGCGCGGCATGGGACGCGCTGCGCGCGAGCGAGCCCGGACTGGACCATCCCTACCTCGACCCCCGCTACGCCCTCGCGGCCGCCGGCGTCCCGGGCGCGGCCCTGGCGGTGTTCCGGCGTCGCGGCGCGGCGGTCGGCTTCTTTCCCTTCCAGCGGCGGGGGCGGCTCATCCAGCCGCTCGGCGCCCCCCTGACCGACTACCACGGCGTGATCGCGGCGGCGGGCGAGGGGCTCGACCCGGCGACCGTGGCCCGGCGGCTGGGCGGCGTGCTGCGCGCCGGGGGCTGGATGGCCCCCGGGACGACCGTGCCCGGCTTCATCGCGCGGACGCGGATGTCGACCGACGTGAGCGGCGGGCGCGAGGCCCTCGCGGCGCGGCTGGAAGAGCGCAGCCACCGTTTCTTCAAGAACATGCGCCGGCTGAAGCGCGGCTTCGAGCGCGAGTACGGCGAGCCGGTCTTCACCTGGGACGAGCGCGATCCGGCCGTGCTGGACTGGATCGTCGCCCGCAAGCGCGACCAGTACCGGCGTTCGCGGCGCCACGACGTCTTCGCCTGCGGCTGGACCGTCGATCTGCTGCGCGTCCTGTTCGAGATGCGGACGCCGGAGTTCGGCCTGCGCCTGACCAGCCTGCGCACGGCGTCCGGCGAACTGGTCGCCGCAGAGGCCTCGCTCGATGACGGCCGCACCCTGCATCTGTGGTTCCCGACCTATGACCCGGCCTTCGCCCGCCACGGCCTGGGCACCATCCTGACCCGGCTGGAGCTGGAGCGGGCGGCCGCGGAGGGCTACCGGCTGGTCGATTTCGGAGCCGGGGAAGAGGGCTACAAGTCCGCCCTGGCCGAGCCGGGCGGCGTGGTGTTCGAGGGCGTGGCCGAGGGGCCGCGCCCGGACCTGACGCGGCTGGCGGGGCGGCTGCTGGCCGCCGGGCCGGCGCCGCTGCCCCGGCTGCAGCTGAGCCTGAGCCGCCGTTTCGACATCATCAACGCCTGCGAGACCCGCGCCGCCGGCTGGTGGGCCGCCGCCGCCTCGGCCGCCGCCGCGGCCGCGCGCAAGACCCTCGGAGCCCCCGCATGACCGATCGCCTGATCCCCGCGTTCGACGCCGCCCGGCGCGCCGCCTTCGGCCGCGAGCCGATGACCTACGCCCACCGGCTGCTGGAGACCGGCCTGTTCGGGGACGACGCCCTGGCGCGGCAGCTGGAGCGGCACCCGGCCGAGCTGTTCGACATCAACATCTTCCACTACGACGCCGACGACCAGGCCATGCTGCAGACCGGGACCAAGGGCGGGCGCGGCGGCGCGGCGCTGCTGGAGGCGGCGAAGGCGGGGCGGATGTGGATCCAGATGCGCCGCATCCAGGACCACTGGCCGGAGCTGGGCGAGGCGATGCGCCGGATCTTCGCCGACCTGTCCGACCATGTGCCGGGCTTCAGGCCGGTGCAGGTGACCGGGCAGCTGATCCTGTCGGCGCCCTCGGCCAAGGTGCCCTTCCACGCCGACCCGCCCGGGGTGACCCTGTTCCACCTGCGCGGGGAGAAGCGCATCTGGATCTATCCCGTCGACGAGACCCACATGCCGAGCCGCTCGATGGAGAACATCGTGCTGGAGCAGCAGACCGAGGATCTCCCCTACCACCGCGGCATGGACGCCCAGGCGTCGGTATTCGACCTCAAGCCCGGCATGGCCGTCGCCTGGCCCCTGCACGCGCCGCACCGGATCGAGAACCAGGGCAGTTTCAACGTCTCCCTGTCGTGCGACTACCAGACCTGGCGCTCGCGGATGACCAACGGGGCCCACTACGCCAACGGCGTGCTGCGCCGCTGGGGCGCGCCGGTGCTGCCGGCCGACCGGGCTCCGATGGCCGCCCGCGCCGCCCTGTGGGGCGCGTCGCTGGGGCTGCGCCGGCTGGGCGTGGTCAGGACGCGGCTGGAATCCTACGAGCGCGCCTTCGAACTGGGCGACGAGCCGCCGCCGCCGGACAAGGGCCTGATCTCGCCGCTGGCGATGCGCTAGCCGCTCAAGGCGGCGCTCTTCCTTACAACGACGTCATGACCTCGATTTAAAGTGACTCGGCGGTGGGGCGGCCGCACCTTTCCGGCGCATTCCGGAGAGGGAACACCGTCATGAAAGCCGTCCTGCTGTCCGTCACCGCCGCCGCCGCGCTCAGCGCCGCCGCCGCCGGTCCCGCCCTGGCCAAGGAAACCGAAGTCGAGATCGAACACGCCGTCGCCCGCGTGGTGGTCATCGTCGAGGACCGCGCCGACGTCGGCGTCGAGATCCAGCAGGGGACGTCCGGCCTGCCGGCCCTGCGCGTCGAGCGGCGCGGCGGCGTGGTGCATATCGACGGCGGCCTCGGCCGCCGCGTCGCCGGCTTCCGCGTCGGCGACAGCATCCGCAACTGCCGCTCCGGTCCCGACGGCACGCGGCCGGGCCAGGGCGCCTCGGTCGAGGTGCGCAACCTCGGCCGGATCGATCTCGACGACGCCCCGCTGATCGTCATCCGTTCGCCCCGCGCCGTGAACATCGACGCCGGCGGCGCCGTCTACGGCTCCATCGGCCGGGGCGCGAGCTCGGTCGACCTGGGCAACGGCGGCTGCGGCGACTGGGTGATCGCCAACACCGACGGGCCGGTCGACGTTTCGTCGGGCGGCTCCGGGGCCATCATGGTCGGCACCTCGCGCTCGCTTGAAGCGAGCCTCGGCGGGTCGGGCCAGCTCACCGCCGGCGCCACCGGCGCCCTGGATCTGAGCATGGGCGGTTCCGGCGAGGCCCAGATCGCCGAGGTCAATGGCGATACCGACATCGCCATCGGCGGTTCGGGCGAGGTCGCCATCCGCCGCGGCCGCATCCCCAACCTCGACATCGCCATCGGCGGCTCGGGCGATATCGACTTCGGCGGCACCGCCGGCGACGTCAGCGTCTCGATCGCCGGCTCGGGCGACGTCCGCATCGCCGAGGCCACCGGCGCCGTCAGCCGCAGCGTGGTCGGCTCGGGAGACATCCGCATCGGCCGCTGACCCCCCCGCGCCGCTGCGACGATGGGAAGGCCCGGGCGTGTGGAACCCCCGGGCCTTCTTCGCGCCCGCCGGTCGGGCGTCCGGCCAACGAAAAGCCCCGGCGGATCGCTCCGCCGGGGCTCTGTCGTTCAGGACGCGTGGAGGGATCAGAGACCCGAGACGAGCCCGGCCAGGCCGCCGACGGTGCGGCCGAGGTCGGCGCCGCTTTCCTCGCGGGCCTTCAGGCCGTCCGAGCCGAAGCTGATGCGCACGCCGAAGGTCACGGTGTCGACGTCGAGGTCGGCGTCGTCGACCGTGGTGTGGTCATAGGCGGTGAACAGGCTCACCGGCGTGCCGGCGAACTGGTACTCGGCGCCCACGCCGGCCGAGTAGTACTCGGCGTTGGCGCCGGTGAACTCGATCTGGCCGCCGCCGACGCCCACGTCGAGGCGCAGGTTGTCCATGGCGTAGTAGCCGAGGCCGCCCGAGACCGAGATCGCGTCGGCCGCATCCATGGTCGAGAAGGCCACGGCGCCCGACAGCGTCATGTTGCTGAAGTATTTCTGCACTTCGGCGCCGACGGTGGTCAGGGTGTCGTCACCCGCGTCGCTGACGGCGACAAAACCGCCGGCGCGCACATTGCCGACCTTGCGGGTCAGGTGAACCTGGCCGGCGAGGGTCTTGTCCTCGTCGATGTCGCCGTCGGCCCAGCCGACCGAGGCGCCAAGGGTGACGGTCCAGTCGCCGAAGGCCGGGCCGGCGACGTTGCCGTCGATCAGGCCGCCGTCGCCATCGGCGGTCAGGCCGCCCAGGTCGGCTTCGGCGTGGGACCAGGCGGCGCCGACCGAACCGGTCGGAGCGTCTTGAGCCATGGCCGGGGCCGCGGCGACGGCGGCGACGGCGGCGGTGGCGAGGAGGAGGGTCTTCATGGTGATAGTCCTTCGGAAGTGCGGCGGGATCGCCGGGTGAAAGCGGCCCGGGAACCCCCCCGAACCGAAGCGGCCCCGGCGGATGACTCCGCCGGGGCCTTTGGGTGGTCAGGCCGGAACCTAGAGGGCGCCGAGGATGCCCATGACGCCCGAGCCCGGCAGAGCCGCGCCGGCGCGGTCACGCGCCTGCAGGCCGCCGCCGAAGCTGTAGCGCAGGCCGATGGTCCAGGAGTCGACGTCCACGTCCTCGATGTCCGAGTGCGACAGGCCGGCGGTCACCGAGAAGGGCGAGTTGGCGATCTCGTATTCCGCGCCGACGCCGTAGGTGACGCCGTCCACATCGGCGTCGTCGATGGTCATCCACGACAGGCCGGCGTTCAGGCGCAGGTCTTCCGTGACGTAGAAGGCGGCGTCGCCGCCGACCGACCAGACGTCCAGGTCGACGTCGTCGGCGGTGGTGTAGGCCACCACGCCGGTCAGGGTCGCCTTCGACAGATATTTCTGCACTTCGAAGCCGCCGGTCAGGGCGGTTTCGTCAGCCACGTCGGCCGCGCCGACGAAGCCGCCGATGCGCAGGTCCGAACCGACCACGGTGGTCAGGTGGGCGGCGCCGGCGAAGGCCGTGTCGTCGCTGCCGTCGTCGAACTGGCTGGCGTTGGCCGCGACCGTCACGGTCCAGTCGCCGAAGGCGGGCATGGCGACGACGCCGTCCACGGCCCAGGTGTCGGCTTCGCCGCCGAGGCCGCCGAAATCGACTTCAGTGTTGCCGTAGTTGATGCCGACCGAACCGACCGGGCCGTCCTGGGCCATGGCGGGGGCCGCGGCGAAGGCGGCGATGGCGGCGGTGGCGAGGAGGAGAGACTTCATTCTTGTTTTCCTTGCTTGTCGCGGCCGGATTCGCCGCGACGGACCGTTGCGCTATCAGGGGCCCGCCGAGCGTAGCCATTACAAACCGGTCACAAATCCAGCCGTCTCGCCGACTGTGGTGTCGCCGCAACGCAATGTGGCTGGATGGTGACAAACCGGAGGAGGCAATGCGGCCGTTCTTCTCCGGACGGTCATGATCGGGTCTGGCCGGCGCCGGCGAGGGTCCCCGGCGACATCTTTGAGCAGGGCGCCGGGGCCCGGCCGCCGGCGTCCGCCATGCTTTCGCCGCTTGACGGAAGCGGAATCGATCTGCATAAGCCCCCACTCTTGTTGGACCGGCTGTGCACCTCGCTTGAGTTTGTGGTGCAGACGCGGTTCGCAGGAACGACCTGAGACCCTGTTCTTTGCAGTGACCCAGGACTTCAACGGCCTTCGCGGGAGACTGCGTGGGCCGATCGTTTTTGCGGACGTGCGTACTCTGAAGGCTTCGCGCCTGAAGACTCCGGTCTTTGAAATGGTTCACAGGGACGCAGGTTCGCCTGCTTGGGAATAGCTACCGATATGGATCAAAGCATCCGCAT
>NZ_DASWTO010000053.1:0-17180 GCF_036402095.1 Brevundimonas sp.
GGGCACCCACACCCACGTCCCCACCGCCGACTGCCAGATCCTCACCGGCGGCACGGCCTACCAGACCGACGCCGGCGGCTGCTGCGACTACGACAGCGTCATCGGCAACGAGAAGGAAGAGCCCCTGCGGCGCTTCACCACTCGCCTCTCCGGCGGACGTTACGTCCCGGCCCACGGCCCCGCCACGGTCTGCGGCGTCTATGTCGAGACGGACGACCGGACGGGTCTGGCGACCCGCGTCGAGCCGATCCGGGTGGGGGGACGGCTGAGCCAGACGGTGCCGACGGTCTAGAGGCCTCGGGACAAAGCCGCTGCGTTGACGCCCGCGAGGAGGTCTGGGCATCTTCCGGCATGTGAGGTCGGGGGAGGATGCCGTGGCGCCGGTGCAGCCTGATGAGGAGCCGCACGGCCGGTTGCCCGGCTACAATCTTGCGGAGGCGCTTGAGCCGACGGCGAACCTTGTCCTTCAGGGCCTCATCTGGCTGACCTTGGCGATCGTTCTGGCTGTCGTGGCTGATCTCGTGGTCCGGGGCCGCTTCAGAAACATCTCATCGACCCTGGCGCTCATGCTGGGGGCGCTCGGGCCGTTGCTGGGCGTCTATGGGGCCGCCAGTATCGTGATAAGCGCCTCGCTCGATCTTCGCTACACAGCCATGGATCCCGGCGTCGTCGGCCCGTCCGCGCTGCTGGTCTCGATCGGGATGTTATGCGGTTGCATAGGGGTGGTGCTGGCAGCCGTGCTTAGGATCGTCCCGGCGAAGCGCCGGAATAATCCTCCGGGAACGCTCGATCAGCCCGGCGTCACAAGGCCGTAGTGGCGGCTCAACAGCTTCAGCCCGAACCTGTCGAAGAGTTAATGGCGCAGCTTGCATCCGCACGCGCCGACGGCCGCCTCTCCCCGCGAACACCCTCGCGGAGCTGCCCGATGCTGAAAATCCTCGCCGCGGTCGCGGCCCTGGTCCTGCCGACCGCCGCCTTCGCCCAGACGACGTCGCCCGAGCCGGTTCAGGTCATGGTGCTCGGCGTGCCCCATCTCGACAATCCGGGGCGTGACGTGAACAACGCCCGCATCGACCCGGTGACCACCCCGGAGAAGCAGGCCGAGCTGGCGCGCATCGCCAGTGATCTCGCCCGCTTCCAGCCCACCGCCATCGCCATCGAGAGCCTCGCCCGCGATCCCTCGACCATGATCGATCACCGGTTCGCGGACTACAGCCCCGACTGGCTCTTGTCCCGCCCCGACGAACGCATCCAGATCGGCTACCGCCTCGCCACCCTCGCCGGCGTCGACCGGGGTTACGCGATCGACGAGAAGGATCGCGACGGCGAACCGTCCTACTTCCCCTACGGCGAAATGATGGCCTGGACCGAGGCCAATGGCCGGGCCGGCGAACTTCAGGCCATGAACGGAGAGGTCCGCGCCTTCCTCGCCGATCTCGAACAGCGTCAACGCACCGAGACCCTCGGCGCCCTGCTGGCCGGGATCAACGCCCCCGGCGTGGCGATGAGCACGGACAACGTCTCGATGTACTACGGCTTCCTGCGCTTCGGAGCCGGCGAGGACTTTCCGGGAGCCGAGCTGAACGGGCGCTGGTACACGCGGAACGCGGTGATCTTCGCCAAGCTGATGCAGGTGGCCCGGCCCGGCGACCGCATCATCGTGATGTTCGGCGCCGGCCACGCCTACTGGCTCCGCCACTTCGCCTCGACGACACCCGGGTATGTGCTGGTCGAGCCGACGGACTGGCTCAGCGGGCGCTAGGCTCAGGCCGCGACCACCCGCCCGTCCCCGCTCGCCACCGCGAAGGTGGCGCGCGTGCTCAGCGTCCCGCCCTTCTCCGACACCTTGTCCAGCACCTTGAACTCGGTCCGCCAAGCCTCCGGCGTCACGTCGCAGACGACATAGCCCCGCTGGGCGTTGTTGAACTTCAGGAACGGGTTGTCGGCCAGATGGCGCCGCCCGTCGGCCCGCTGGTCCTGCCCGTCGCCCGACGAACTGATCGAGGTGGTCACGAACTCCGCCGCCACCGGCGCGCCCTCGGGGTTGCGGCTGTCGACGTAGAGCTCACCGGCATAGTTCTGGTGCTCGTCGCCGGTCAGCACGATGGTGTTGGCGATGCGCCGATCCCTGAGGCGGTTCAGCAGACGTTGCCGCGGAATGCGATAACCCGCCCATGAATCAAGGTTGTAGCCGGGCTCGGGCCCCTCCTTGCGGTCCAGGTCCATGACCATGATCTGCTGCGCCAGCACCTTCCAGTGCGCGTTGGAGCGGTCCAGGTTCCGGTACAGCCACGCCTCCTGCGCCTCGCCCAGCACCTGGGCCCGCGGGTCCGAGACGCCGTCGCAGGTGGCGGCCCAGGCGTCGCCGCACGGCTGGTCGGTGCGATGCTGGCGGGTGTCGAGCAGGTTCAGGTCCAGCAGGTTTCCCCAGGACGCATGGCGATACAGCGGGATGTCGGAGCCCTTCGGGAAGGCCGAGCGCCGCAGCGGCATGTGTTCGTAGAAGGCCTGCGCCGCCGCCTGGCGCCTGAGCAGGAACACCTCGGGCGGGACGCCGTCGTCCATGTCCGAGACCCAGTTGTTGGCGATCTCGTGGTCGTCCCAGGTCACGAACCACGCGGCCGCCGCATGGCTGGCCTGAAGGTCTGCATCCATCTTGTACTGCGCGTACCGCCGCCGATAATCGTCCAGCGAATAGGTTTCGCCGCCAAGATGCTGGCGCGGATTCTCCATCGTCCCGCCCGACCCCGTATAGGTCCGGCTGCCGCGCCCCTCGTAGATGTAGTCGCCGTAGCAGTAGACGAAATCGAGATCCTCGGCCGCCGCCTTGCGGTGGGCGGTGTAGAAGCCCTGCTCATAGGCTTGGCATCCCAGGACGCCGAAACGCACCCGCTCCACCGTCGCGCCCGCTGCTGGCGCGGTCTTCGCCCGGCCCCAGGGTGTCCGCTCGGCGCCGGCCGTGAAGCGGTAGAAATACTCCCGGCCCGGCTCCAGTCCCGCGATCTCGACGTGAACGGCGTGAGCCAACTCAGGCCGCGCGACCGCCTCGCCCTTCTGCGCCACATTGGAGAAGCCGCGATCGGTTGCGACTTCCCACTTCACCGGCACCGGCGCCGAGGGCATGCCGTGCCCCGTCTCGAGCGGGCGGGGGGCCAGCCGGGTCCAGATGACGAAGCCGTCCGGCGTCGGATCGCCGGCCGCGATACCCAGCTGGAATGGATACTCGGCGAAGACCGGGTCTGCGAGCGCTTCCCGGCCGCCGCCGAGGACCACACCCCCCGCTCCCAGTCCCAGCAGGAGTCCGCGACGGGACAGGAAATCGAACGAACTCATGCGGCGGCTCCTGTTTCGGACCCTCGACCTAGCCCGGAAATGTGACGGGCGTCACCGGGCTTCCCGTGTCGCCGGCTCCCACGCTTGCAGCACGGCGATCTCGCGCGTGCGGGTGTCGATCTCGGCCTGCGCCATGCGGCGGATTTCAGGGTCTTCGGAACGGGCCAGGGCGTCGACGGCCATGCGGACGGCGGCACGGTGGTGTTCGATCATGCCGGCCACGAAGGCGGCGTCAGCCTGGCCGCCAACGGCGGGCGCAACCGGAGAGGCCGGTGCGATGGTCGGGCCCTCGGCGACCGCCGCAGCCTGCCGCGCAGCCGCCGCATCCCGCAGGGCCATCTGCACAGGGTCGCCGCCTTCAGAGCAGGCGGCCGTGGCCAGAAGCGCCAGTCCGGCCGCGAGCCGTTTCACTTCTGAACGCCTTCGATCCAGTTCGGCAGCCAGCTCTCGTGCATCTCGCGCAGATGCTCCAGCGGCAGGCGGAACAGATCCCCGTCCGGCCCGCCCGAGGCGAAGTCGCGCCCCCTGGCCCGGCCCACGACGCTGGCGTGGACGCCCGCCGCCTGCGCGGCCGCGATGACGTCCGTGGCTTCGGGCACGGCCACCAGATAACGCGCCTGGTCCTCGCCGAAGAGCAGGACGTGGGCGTGCGTCGCCGAACTCGCATCCAGCTCGACGCCGACGTCCGAGGCCAGCGCCAGGTCCGCCGCCGCGCCGATCAGGCCGCCATCGGACAGATCGTGCACCACGGTTAGCTCGCCGGCCTCGATCAGGCCGCGGATGAAGTCGCCGGTCTTCTTCTCAAGCATCAGGTCGACCGGGGGCGGGGCGCCGTCCTCGCGGCCCAGCACCTCGCGCAGATAGAGCGACGAGCCCAGCTCTCCGACCGTATCCCCGATCAGCACCAGCACGTCGCCCTCGCCCATGCCGCCGAAGCCGGTGACCACGTCATAGTTGGGCAGCAGGCCGACCGCGCCCACGGTCGGAGTCGGCGGAATGGCCGCGCCATTGGTCTCGTTGTACAGACTGACGTTGCCGCTCACGACCGGGAAGTCCAGCACCCGGCAGGCTTCGGCCATGCCGTCGATGGCGCGGACGATCTGGCCCATGATCTCGGGCCGCTGCGGATTTCCGAAGTTCAGATTGTCGGTGATGGCGATCGGCCGCGAACCCACGGCGGTCAGGTTGCGCCACGCCTCGGCCACGGCCTGTTTGCCACCCTCGTAGGGATCGGCCTGGACGTAGCGCGGCGTGCAGTCCGAGGTCATGGCCAGACCCTTGTCGGTGCCGTGCACCCGGACCACGCCGGCGTCGGCCCCGGTGGACGAGTCCTGCAGGGTGTCGGCCATCACGTGCCGGTCGTACTGTTCCCAGATCCAGCGCTTCGAGGCCATGTCCGGGCAGGTCAGAACCTTGATCACCGCGTCGACCCAGCTGTCCGGCGCGGGCACCGCCTTGGGATCGAGACGCGGCTGCAGTTCGGGCTGGACCCACGGCCGGTCGTAGAGCGGCGCGTCGTCGAACAGCGGCGCCAGCGGCACGTCGCAGACCGTCTCGCCGTGATGCTTCAGGACCAGATGGCCCGTGTCGGTGGTCTTGCCGATGACGGCGGCGTCGAGGCCCCATTTCTCGAAGATGCGGTAGCCGTCCTGCTCCCGGCCCGGCTTCAGCACCGCCAGCATCCGCTCCTGGCTTTCCGACAGCATCATCTCATAGGCGGTCATGCCCTCTTCGCGCTGGGGCACGGCGTCCATGTTCAGCTCGATGCCGACGCCGCCCTTGCCGGCCATCTCGACCGAGGACGAGGTCAGCCCCGCCGCGCCCATGTCCTGGATCGCGGCCACGGCGCCCGAGGCCATCAGCTCCAGCGTCGCCTCGATCAGCAGCTTCTCGGCGAACGGGTCGCCGACCTGCACCGTCGGGCGCTTCTCGTCGGAGTCCTCGTCGAACTCGGCCGAGGCCATGGTCGCGCCGTGGATGCCGTCGCGGCCGGTCTTGGATCCGAAATAGACCACCGACAGGCCCGGGGCCGGGGCGGCCGAGTAGAACAGGCTGTCGGCCTTGGCCACGCCCACGCACATGGCGTTGACAAGGATGTTGCCGTTGTAGCCGGCGTGGAAATTGGTCTCGCCGCCCACGGTCGGCACACCCACGCAGTTGCCGTAGCCGCCGATGCCCGAGACTACGCCCTTGACCAGACGTTTCGACTTCTCGTGCGACGGGTCGCCGAAGCGCAGGGCGTTCAGCAGGGCCACAGGCCGCGCGCCCATGGTGAAGACGTCGCGCATGATGCCCCCGACCCCCGTCGCCGCGCCCTGGTAGGGCTCGATGTAGGACGGGTGGTTGTGGCTCTCCATCTTGAAGATGCAGGCGTCGCCGTCGTCGATGTCGATGACCCCGGCGTTCTCGCCTGGCCCGCAGATGACCCGCGGCCCCGTGGTCGGGAATTTGCCGAGGTGGATCTTCGACGACTTGTAGGAGCAGTGCTCGGACCACATCACCGAGAACACGCCCAGTTCGACCTGGTTGGGTTCGCGCCCCAGCCGGTCGAGGACGACCTGATACTCGTTCGGGGCGAGGCCGTATTCGGCGGCCAGTTCGGCCATGGTCTTTTCGGGAGCGCTCATGGCCGCGCCTTCTAGCCGCAGACGGCGCCCCTGTCAGCCGTTCCCGGCGGAACATCGGCGTCGGCCCGCCATTGAATCGCGCGAAGCCAACGGAGGCCGCCATGACTGACCAGCCGATCGATCCCGCCGCCACCCCGGAAGACCCCGACGCGCCGGAGATCGCCGCCGACGACGCGGGGGCCAGCGCCGCCGCCGAGCGGGCCGCGAAACGGGCCGCCAACGATGACGCCGAGGAGAACGACTGATGGCCCGGACCGGAAGCGAAACCACCCCGACGCCGCCCGATCACCAGCAGATGGACCGCTCCAACGATCCGGAGGTGACCCGGGCGATGCACGAGGCGGCGCCGGAACTGGCGATGGCGAGCCGGCGGCAGCGCCTCACCGGATCGGCCGTGGGCGTCGGCAGCGTCGGCTTCGACGAGAGCGGGGCCTTCGACGTCGGCGATCCCGACCACGACCCGCGCGACAACTCCGAAGCGGATTCGCGCTAGCGGGGTCTCTCGACGCCCGGACGGAGCCGGAAGGTCAGGATCACCGCCGCGACCAGCACGGTCACCGCCGCCGCCAGGGCCACCCATGCCAGTGGCGGGTTCCGCTCCTGCTCGGCCACGAAGGCGCCCAGCAGGCCCCAGGCGATCGGCAGGGCATAGGCCAGCATCCGCAGCCTGAGCGTCACCCCCAGGCCGACCAGGACGACGACCACGATGGCCAGCGTCGCCCAGAGGGTCGGGCTCAGCATGGTGGGGAGCGCGCCGTTCCCGGTCGCCACCGTCAGCAGGTTCAGCGGCGCCGCCACGGTCAGCCAGCCCGCCAGCAGGGCCAGCGGCCAGACCACCAGCCAGCGGTCCCGCTCGGTCCGGCCCAGCGCCCGGATGGCGTCGGCGTTGTGCAGCAGGGGCAGCAGCAGCACGATCAGCGAGGCGAAGATCAGCACCACGGTCGCCGCCTCCAGGTCGAACGCCGCCGCGACCACCCACCAGCCGATGCCGAGGAAGGCCGCGACCGAGGGCCAGCCGAAGCGATGGATGAGCAGGCTCTCGCCGGTCTGCCGCAGCGCCTGCCGCACGGCGTAGGCGAGGATGCCCGCGTAGATCAGGCCCCAGATCGAGAAGGCGTAGCCGGCGACCCTCAGCGTCGCGTCGCTGTCGGCGGAGAATTCCTGCGGCGTCTGGCCCCAGCCCATCAGGACCTGGGCCTGTCCGACGACGACGGCGAACACGGCCGCCGCCAGCACGATCATCCGCCGGGTCAGCTGCGCGGGCGTGGGACGGATGATCGACGACATACGGGGCTCCTGCAGGCGATGCGGTCCCGGTCTCTACGCGCCGGGGCTGCGGTTGGTTCACCCGGCCGGAACCCCGCCGTCCGCGCGGGGGTTCTCTGCGCAAAGGAGACCGCCATGGCTGACGAAACCAACCGCCCCGAAGAGACGCCGCATTTCGAGACTGACACGGTCCAGGCCGACCGGGCCCGCGAGCAGGGTCTCGGTCTGGGAGAGCGCGAGCTGAACGCCCAGCGCGATCCGGGCGGCGTCCGCACCGCCGACGAGGACCCGACGATGGAGGACGGGGCCTCGCTCAACGCCGATGACGAAGACGGGCTGGACCAGTCGATCGGCGTGCAGGGCTCAGCCGACGGCGATCTGCGGCGGGCCGACGACGTCTAGGGCCGAACCCGCGCCGGATTGCCCATGGCCGTCGCCCCCGGGGGCACGTCGCGCGTGACGACGGCGCCGGCCCCGATCACCGCGTCGTCGCCGATCGTCACACCGGGCAGGATCAGGGCCCCGCCGCCGATCCAGACGTTGAAGCCGATGGTGATCGGCTTGCCGAACTCGATCCCCGCCGCCCGCTCGGCGGCGTTGCGCGGATGGTCGGCGGTCAGGATCTGCACGCCCGGCCCGATCTGCGTTCCATCGCCGATGTCGACCTCGCAGACGTCCAGGATGACGCAGTTGAAGTTCAGGAAGACGTTGCGGCCCAGCCGGATGTTGTAGCCGTAGTCGCAGTGAAACGGCGGGCGAATCACCGCGCCTTCGCCCACCTCGCCCAGCCGCTGACGCAGCAGATCGCGCCGCTCGGCCGGAGTGGCCGCGAGCGAGGCGTTGTAGCGCGCCATCCAGTGTTTCGCGGCGGTCTGGTCGGCCTGGAGTTCGGGATCGCCGGGGTTGTACGGCAGGCCAGAAATCATCTTCTGGCGTTCGCTCATGAACATGGCCGGCCCCTCCGCGACAACCGGGCGAGTTCGGCCGTATCGGCCGTCCGGGTCAAGTCCGGTCCGCGGTCAGGCGGCTGCGAAGACGCTGCGGAACAGGATCGCGCCGTCGGCCGAGCCCAGCTCGTCCTCGAAGGCCCGGTCAGGGTGGGGCATCATGCCCAGCACATTGCCGCGCGCGTTCTGGATGCCGGCGATGTCGGCGACCGAGCCGTTCGGATTGTCGACGTAGCGGAACACCACCTGGCCCTCGCCCTCGAGCCGGGCCAGGGTCTCGGCGTCGCAGAAATAGTTCCCGTCGCCATTGCCCTGGGTCATGATCACCTCGCGCTGGCCCTGATAGCCGGCGGTGAAGCGCGTCTGGCCGTTGGCGACGGTCAGGCTGATCGGCTTGCAGACGTATTTCAGACCGGCGTTCCTCAGCAGGGCGCCCGGCAGCATCCCCGCCTCGCACAGGATCTGGAAGCCGTTGCAGATGCCGACCACGGCCACGCCGTCGTCCGCCGCCTTCTTCACCGCCTGCATCACCGGCGACAGCGCCGCCATGGCCCCGCAGCGCAGGTAGTCGCCGTAGGAGAACCCCCCCGGCAGCACGATCAGATCCAGCCCCGACGGCAGCTCCGTCTCCTGATGCCAGACCATGTCGACGGTTTCTCCCGTCGAGCGTTCGATCGCGACCTTGCAGTCGCGGTCGCAGTTGGACCCCGGGAAGACGATGACGGCTGCGCTCATGGGCGCGGCGTGTAGCAGGGTTCGGAGCCGATGTCAGGGCGCCGGTTCAGCCCTGGCCGGCGTTCTCGTACGTCGCCATGATCGAGGCCTTCCCCAGCGTGTGGAAATGCAGGTTGAAGCCGAACACCGCGCCGGAATTGTCCGGCGTCACATCCAGCCGCTCGGTGTCCACGGCGAAGACGGTGAAGATGTAGCGGTGCGGGCCATGCCCCGGCGGCGGCGCGGCCCCGCCGTAGCCCGTCTCGCCGAAATCGGTCCGGCCTTCCACCGCCCCGGCCGGAATCGGCCCGCCCGCCGGCAGTTCCGTCACGTCTGCCGGTATGTTGGCCACGGCCCAGTGCCAGAAGCCCGACCCCGTCGGCGCGTCCGGATCGAAACAGGTGACCGCGTAGCTCTTCGTACCCTCGGGCGCGCCGGACCATTTCAGGTGCGGCGAGGCGTTGCCCTTCGCATAGACCTGCCCGTCCGGCAGCACGCCGCCGTCGGTGATGTCGTTGGAACTGAGGGTGAAGGCCATCGCCGCGTCCTCCTGCTGTGGTCGGAAGCACTCTAACGCAGGCGCGCGCCCCGAGTCGCGCCTAGTGCGCCGCTTCCTTCGCTGCGGGCGTGAAGGCGGTGTCGTCCATCAGCCCGCCCGCCAGCGCCGCCGCGAAGATCACGCACGACGCCAGGACGAACAGGGCGATGGCCAGCTTCAGTCCGCGCTTCACGCGACCTCGATGCGGTAGCTTTCAATGACGGTGTTGGCGAGCAGGGTCTCGCACATCTTCCTGGCCTCGGCGGCCGGGTCGGCCGCGCCGTCGAGGTCGAACTCGATCAGCTTGCCGACGCGGGCGTTGGCGACGCCGGCCCAGCCCAGGCCGTGCAGGGCGCCCTCGACGGCCTTGCCCTGCACGTCCAGCACGCCGGGCTTGAGGAACACGTGAACCTTGACCCTGGCCATCAGTGCAGTCCCCCCTGAATCACGGTCGGCATGTCCTTCATGATGCCGAGGCGGCGCGCCACCTCGGTGTAGCTTTCGATGACGTTGCCCAGATCGCGGCGGAAGCGGTCCTTGTCCAGCTTCTCGCCCGTCGTGCTGTCCCACAACCGGCACGAATCGGGGCTGATCTCATCGGCGAGAATGACGCGGCTGAAGTCGTTCTCCCAGATGCGGCCGAACTCGATCTTGAAGTCGACCAGGGTGATGCCGACCGCGCCGAACATGCCGGACAGGTAGTCGTTGACCCGCACCGTCATCGCCAGGATGTCGTCCAGCTCCTGGGTCGAGGCCCAGTTGAAGGCCGTGATGTGCTCTTCGGTGACCATCGGGTCGTTGAGCTCGTCCTTCTTGTAGTAGAATTCGATGATCGAGCGGGGCAGGGGGGTGCCCTCGTCTATGCCGAGCCGCTGGCTCATCGAACCGGCCACGATGTTGCGGCACACCACTTCCAGCGGGATGATCTCGACCTCGCGGATCAGCTGCTCGCGCAGGTTCAGCCGCTTGATGAAGTGGTTGGTCACGCCGATGCCGTTCAGGCGCGACATGATGAACTCGCTGATGCGGTTGTTGATGACGCCCTTGCCTTCGAGAATCGCCTTCTTCTGGGCGTTGAAGGCGGTGGCGTCGTCCTTGAAATACTGGATCAGGGTGCCGGGCTCGGGCCCCTCGTACAGAATCTTGGCCTTGCCCTCGTAGAGCTTCTTGCGCTTGACGTTCATCATCACGGGTCCGGGCGGGGCCTCGCCAGAAACGAAAATCGCGCGGCCAGCACGGTGGTCTGGGCGGCGCGATCCGGAATCGGGCGGGCGGGAGAATTGACGGGCCCTCCCTTACCGGAACCCGGGCTGCGACACAAACGGCGCCCCCGATTGAACCGTCAGGGTTTCCGTTGCGTTCGGCTCCGGGGGGGCTATAGACCTCCACGACCGCGGCCACATTTCGCGCCGCCTGAGGGAGCCTGCAGACGCCCATGACGACCTTCGACGATCGGGAAAAGGGCTTTGAGTCCAAGTTCGCCCTCGATCAGGAACAGGAATTCAAGGCGATCGCCCGGCGCAACAAGATGCTTGGCCTGTGGGCGGCGGAAAAGATGGGCCTGTCCGCGGACAGCGCCGAGGAATACGGCCGCGCCATCGTCAAGGCCGACTTCGACCAGCCGGGCGAGGAAGACGTCTACCGCAAGATCGCCCAGGACCTCGAAGGGGCGGGCCTGACCGTTTCGGAAGGCGAGATCCGCCGCAAGATGGACGAGCTGTCCTCTGTGGCCCGCGAACAGATTCGCAACGGCGAATAACACGCTCCCTGGGACTCTAATCGGCCCGCCAACAGAGAAAGGCCGCGGCCTTTCGGCTGCGACCTTTCCGGGCGGATCGATTGGGGGCGATCCGCCGCCGGCGCCGTGTGGGGGAGGGGGGCGACGCCGTATCGGGAACGCCCGCTAGCCGGACGACAGCACAGTTTCGACTCCGTGGATGACGCCGTTTGCGGCGACCATGTCGGCCTCCTCGACCCGCGACGCCTCGCCCGCGGCGCCGGTCAGGATGATCGACCCGTCCGCATTGGCCCGCGCCGTCAGGGTTCCGCCCTGCATGGTTGTCAGGGCCAGCGACCCCCCGCCCGCCTGGATCCGCTGCAGGATCGCCGCGCCGTCCAGCCGGCCGGGCACGATGTGCGAGGTCAGGAGGCGCCGCAGTTCCCCCTGGCCCTCTGGCGTGGTCAGGGCGTCGCGCCGGGCCGCGGGAATCTTCTCGAATGCCGCATTGGTCGGCGCGAAGACGGTGAAGGGTCCGGAGCCGTCGAGCGATTCCGCCACCCCGGCCGTCTGCAAGGCGCTGACAAAGGTGGTGAAGTCCGGATCGCGCTGCAGGGTCGCCAGCACCGTCCCGGTCGCGGCCGGCTGCGGGATTTGCTCCGGAGCGGCTTCCGGCTCCGGCGGCGCCTCGCGGTTACAGGCTGATAACGCCAGCGTCGCCGCCGCCAGAGCGGCCAGTCCCGAACGGCTCCCTCTCATCGCGTCATCTCTCCCGGCTCCGCTCTCCGGGCGGGCTCCGATGATAGATATGGCTCAGCCGGGCAAAAGGATGCGTCGGGCCCGCGTTTTTCTGTATCTCCGCCCGGCTAGCGGGCCTGGTCGAGCCAGCGGGCGAGCCCACGCCACGCCGCCGCCTTGGCCTCGAACGTCCGCGTATGGGCGGGACTGGAGGACGGCAGGTCGATCAGCGTCACGTTCGAGGCTCCGGTCAGCACCGCCCGCCCCAGACGCGCCCCCGTCGCGCCGTTGAAGGCGACGGCTCTCAGTTCCGGCAGGGTCCGGACCAGGCCGCGGAGGTCGGCGGCTTCGGGCTGACGGATCGCCGCATCAAGGCTGCCGGGCCGTTCCGCGCTGGCGATGACGTCCCACAGTCCCACGCCGGCTGCTGTGAGCGCCGCCAGCCGCGCTTCATAGGGCAGGGCGGCCAGGTCGCGGCCGATGACCTCGCCGATCAGCCGCCAGAAGGCGTTTCGGGGATGGCCGTAGTACTGCGCCGCCTTCAGCGAGGCGTCGCCGGGCAGGCTGCCGAGGATCAGCAGACGCGTCCGGGCGTCGACGACCGGTGCGAATCCGGCCTTGCGGGTCACGCCGTCCCGAACACCCGCGTGAAGACCGTGTCCACGTGTTTGGTGTGATAGCCGATGTTGAACAGCGCCTCGAGTTGCGCCTCCGGCAGGGTCACCCGCGCGTCGGCCTTCAGGAAGTCGAGGAACGCCCCTTCGCCGCGCCACACCTTCATGGCGTTCTCCTGCACCGCCGCATAGGCGTCCTCGCGGCTCACCCCGGCCTGGGTCAGGGCCAGCATGACCCGCTGGGAATGCACCAGCCCGCCCAGCAGGTTGAGGTTCTTCTCCATGTTGGCCGGATAGACGTTCAGCCGCTCGACCACCCCGGCCAGACGGTGCAGGGCGAAGTCCAGGTGGATGGTGGCGTCCGGGCCGATGCCGCGCTCGACCGACGAATGGCTGATGTCCCGCTCGTGCCAGAGGGCGACGTTTTCCATCGCCGGCGTCACCGCCGAGCGCACCAGCCGCGCCAGGCCGGTCAGGTTCTCGGTCAGGATCGGGTTCCGCTTGTGCGGCATGGCCGACGAGCCCTTCTGGCCCTTGTCGAAGAATTCCTCGGCCTCCAGCACCTCGGTGCGCTGCAGATGGCGGATCTCGATCGCCAGCCGCTCGACCGACGAGGCGACCACGCCCAGCGCGGCGAAGAAGGCCGCGTGGCGGTCGCGCGGGATCACCTGGGTCGAGACCGGCTCGATCTGCAGGCCCATCTGCTCGGCCACATAGGCCTCGACCGCCGGATCGACGTTGGCGAAGGTCCCGACCGCGCCGGAGATGGCGCAGGTGGCGATCTCTTCCTTCGCCGTCAGCAGCCGGCGGCGGGCGCGCTGGAACTCGGCGTGATACCCGGCCAGCTTGAGGCCGAAGGTGACCGGCTCGGCGTGGATGCCGTGGCTGCGGCCTACGCAGGGGGTGAATTTGTGCTCCTTCGCCCGCGTCTCCAGCGCCTTCAGCACCCGGTCGACGCCCTCGATCAGGAGGTCGGCCGAGCGCGCCAGCTGCACGGCGAAACAGGTGTCCAGCACGTCGGATGAGGTCATGCCCTGGTGCAGGAAGCGCGCCTCCTCGCCGACGATCTCGGCCACATGGGTGAGGAAGGCGATGACGTCGTGCTTGGTCGTCCGCTCGATCTCGTCGATGCGGTCGGCGTCGAATACGGCGTCCTTGCCCTTGGCCCAGATCGCCTCGGCGGCCTCCGACGGGATCACCCCCAGCTCGGCCATCTTCGTCGCGGCGTGCGCCTCGATCTCGAACCAGATCCGGTATTTGGTCTCCTGCGACCAGATATCGACGGCGGCGGGGCGGGAATAGCGGCTGATCATGGGCGCGTCGTGTCGGTCCGGGGCGGTCGGGAGTCAAGCTCAGCTTGTGGCGGACGCCGCCGATCTCGTCCTTCGGGGCATGGCCGCCGGCCGCGCCGCGCTCTATTCCTGAGTCGGATTCGGAGGGACACATGGAACTGATCATCGGACCGCGTCTGTATTCGACCTGGTCGCTGCGCTCGTGGCTGGTGCTGAAGCGCTGCAAGGCTGACTTCACAGTGCGCGAGATCGACATCTATTCGCCCGAAGGCCGGGTGGAGCTGGAGCGCATCTCGCCGTCGCGCCTCGTTCCCCTGCTGAGGGTCGAGGGCGAGACGATCTGGGATTCGATGGCGATCTCGGTCTGGTGCGCCGAGCGGTATCCTGAGGTCAGGCTGTGGCCGGCCGACGCCCACGCCCGCTGGCTGGCCCGCTCCGCCGCCTGCGAGATGCACGGCGGCTTCATGGGCCTGCGCACCGACTGCGGCATGGGCCCGGATCACACCATGGTCGGCCCCGACCGCTCGCCCCCGCCGCAGGGCGAGGCGGTGGAACGCGACATCCGTCGCATCGTCAGCCTGTGGGAGGAGATGCGCCGCCGCTTCGGCGCCGGCGGACCTTACCTGTTCGGCGAATGGTCGGTCCCGGACGCCTTCTTCACGCCCGTGGCTGCGCGTTTCCGCCACTTCCAGATCGACCTTGCGGCCTATGGCGACGACGGCTCCGCCGCGGCCTACCGCGACGCCCTGCTGGCCCAGCCGGACTTCCTCGAGTGGTCGGCGGAGGCGTTGCGTTAACCTCGCGCCGGAACGCCGCCTTAAGACAACACTGCTATTTCGGGACCCTCGAAAGCGCGCACGCGTTCAGGGTCAGCCATGTCGATGCCCGTTGAACAGCCCCAGCCCCGCCGGCCCAGCCTGATGGTCTATGGGCTGCTGATCGTGATCGCCTGCTGCCTGCCGGCCCTGCTGATCGCCGGACTCTAGCGCGGCCTAGCCGGCGGTCGCCGCAGCCGAGGCCACTTCCAGCGGCTGAGCGGGCGGAGGCGGCACATAGTCCAGCGAGAGCGGCACCAGCGTCGCGCCCGAGGCCACCGCGTCGAGGGTGTTCAGCGGCCGGCCGTTGAGGCGCTGGTAGATCCAGTAGGCCGCCACGACCTTCTCCACATAGTCCCGGGCCTGTGGCACGTCGATCGTCTCGATCAGCAGCAGAGGATCGGCGTCGTGGCCCAGCTTGCGCACCGCCGCCACCATCGGTCCCGGCCCGGCGTTGTACGAAGCCGCGACCCTCAGCAGGTCGCCGTTGATGGCCGGCATGGCCAGCACCTTGTTGACATAGGCCTGGCCCAGCCGGGCGTTGACGGCCGGGTCGAACAGCCGGTCGGGTTCGGCGACGAAGACGCGGTCATTGGCCAGTTCGGCCGCCGTGGTCGGCATCACCTGCATCAGGCCATAGGCGCCGACGGCCGAGCGCGCTCGGGCGTTGAAGTCGGTCTCCTTGCGGGCGATGGCGTAGACCAGCGAGCGCTCGATGGTGAAGCCGCCGTCCGGCGCGATTTCCGGCTGGGGATAGCGGTCGGCGTCGATCCGGCGGCCGTCGTCGCTGACGCCCATGACCCGGGGACCCAGGGCGCGACCCAGCGCCGCCCACAGCTGCCGTCCGCGGTCCGTGAGGGCCGAGCGCAGGCCGGTGCGCAGCTCGTCGCGGGCGTCCGTGCCGCGCCCGACTTCATAGTAGGCCACGGTGCGGCGGGCGCGGTCGTCGGAGCGGATGAAGGCGTTCAACTCGTCGGCGTCGACGTCGGTCGGCTCGTCCGGCTGATAGGAGGCGCGCTGCAGGGTCGCGCCGTACGGGGTCGGCCCGAGGTTCTCGATCGCCGGCTCCTCGCCCAGCTGGCGCAGGGCGATCTGTCCATAGAAGGTCGCCGGCCAGGCCCCCGCGCGGCGCAGCAGCGGCTGCACCCGGTCCTGCTGCCCCGAACGTCCCGCCGACCGGGCGGCCCAGAAGGCGGCGCCCGACCGCACCCATCCGTCCTCGGTGGGATCGTCCAGCACCCGCTCGAAAGCGCGGCTGGCCTTGCCGTACTCGCCCAGCCGGTAGCTGGCCAGGCCGACCACCCACCAGTCGCCGATCTGTTCGCCCAGCGTGACCGCGCCCGTCAGGTCGTCGTGATTCAGGGCGATGCGCGCCGCCTTGGTCGGATCGTCGGCCGAGGCGCCGCCGCCGGCCGCCACCACGCTGGACCAGGTCCGGCCGCTGACGCTCGAAGGCCGCTTCGGCTCCGGAGCGCCGTCCGGTCGCCGGCGCAGGGCCAGATTGTAGGCGCGCGGCGCGCACGGCAGGTCGGAATACTCCTCCAGCCACGCCGCCAGTTCCTCATAGGTGGCCGAATAGTCGGCGTGGAACAGCCGCTCGAACTCGACCTGTCCCAGAAGCACGCGGTCGTTGGCCTGCCGGGCCGAGGCGCGGGCGGCGTCCAGGTCGCCGCGGCGCAGGGCGTCGAAGGCGGTGGTGTAGCTGAGGCGGTCCGCCGGGCTCAGGGCCGAGACGACGCCGCGACGTCCGTCATCCTCGGCGTGCGAAGGCGCGGCGGCCCCCAGCGCGAGGGCGAACGCCAGAGCGGTCGTCGGCGCGAAAAACGCGCGGCGGAAAGAAATCGGCACTGAAGGCGGCCCCCCTTAGAGCGTCATGCGGATCGTCTCGACTCGATCCACCCGGCGCTGTTCGTTCGGTCGTCAGGCCAGAAAGGCGCCACCGCCCCGGCCCATGTCAAGACGTGACGCCTTTTTGGGGCAGTTTTGCGTCGACCGGGTTAACGAGCTTCGCCGTCAGCCAGCCGCGCCGCCAGCGACAGCATATCCGCCCAGGCCTGCCGCTTGGCCATCGGCTGGCGCAGCAGGAAGGCCGGATGCAGCGTCGGCAGGGCCGGGGCCGAGACGCCGCCCTCGGCCAGCCGCCATTCGCGCCACTGACCTCTCAGCTTCAGAATACCCTCGTCGACGCCCAGCACGGCCTTGGCCGAGGCCCCGCCGACCAGCAGCACCGCCTTCGGCCTCAGCAGGGCGAAGGCGCGCTCCACGAACGGCGCGCAGACGGCCTGTTCGGCGGGCGTCGGGGTGCGATTGCCCGGCGGCCGCCAGAAAACGGTGTTGGTGATGAACACCCGGCCCTCCAGCCCCGCCTCGGCCAGCATCCTGTCCAGCAGCTTTCCGGCCTTGCCGACGAAGGGCTGACCGCGCTCGTCCTCCTCCGCGCCCGGGCCTTCGCCTATGACCAGCACCTCGGCCTCCGGATTGCCGCGCGCGAACACCGCCTGGCGCGCGCCGAGGCCGCGCAGGGGACAGCCCTCGAACGCCGCGATCGCCTCGGCCAGGGCCTCGAGCGTCTCCGCGCC
>NZ_DASWTO010000054.1:0-2639 GCF_036402095.1 Brevundimonas sp.
AGTCCGCGCGCCTCGCCCTGCAGCCGCCGCTGCGCGAACTGACCGACCGCGCCTGCGTCGTCTATGCGCTGAACTGATCGAACCGCCCCGGTTGACGCGGCCGGCCTGCCGCGCGACCGAGGGGGCATGACGCCTCCGTTCAAAGCCGACCCCGCCTTCGATCCCGGTTCGGTCGTGGTCTGCGACTGGGCGCTGTGCCAGGTCCGGCTGCAGGACGACGCCCGCTTCCCGTGGCTGATCCTGATCCCGCGCCGCGCCGGCCTGCACGAGATCGAGGACCTCGGCGCGGCCGGGCGGGCCCTGCTGATGGACGAGGTGGTCCGCGCCGGCGAGGTGGTGCGGATGCTGGGCGAGGCGGCCCTGCGCCCGGTGCAGAAGCTCAACGTCGCCGCGCTCGGCAATGTCACGGCGCAGCTGCACGTGCATGTGGTCGGGCGCCGCCACGACGACGAACTCTGGCCCGATCCCGTCTGGGGGCGCGGCCCGCCCGTCCCCTACGGGGCCCAGGCGCTGCAGGAGGCGGCGTCGCGCATCCGGGTCCATCAGGCCGGGTGAGCGTCACCGCCGTCGCTCGCCGACCGGGGCCTGTTGACGCGTCCGCCGGTCCTTCGTTGACCCTTGCGGCGCCGCTGGACTAAAGCCTGATCACCCGATTTCGAGCGGCTGATTTCGCTCAGGTTTCTGAGAACCATTCGCATATGTCGACCTCCCCCTTGCCGGGCGACGCCTCCAACGACCCGACGGAAGACCAGACCGGCCGGTTCGTGCGCCAGCCCAACGGCCGCGTCCGTCCGCTCTCGCCCCATCTGCAGATCTGGCGCTGGCACGTCACCATGCTGGGATCGATCCTGCACCGGATCACGGGCGGCGCCCTGTCCGGCGGCGCCGTTCTGGTGGTCCTGTGGCTCCTGGCGCTGGCCTTCGGACCCGGAGCCTACGCGACCTTCACCGGCTGGATGGGCTCGCCGCTCGGCCTGCTGATCTGGTTCGGCCTGACCCTGTGCCTCGCCTACCATCTCGCCGCCGGCGTCCGTCACCTGATCTGGGACGCGGGCGAGGGGCTGACGCCGAAGTCCGCCAACGCCCTGGCCACCGGCTCGATCGTGTTCGGCGTCGTCGTCTCGGTCGCCTTCTGGGCCGGGCTGTTCATGACCGGGAGGGTGTCGCTTTGAGCCTCGGAACGAAGAGCTACATCAAGGGCGTGAAGGTGTCCGAGCGCCACGGCGCCGGCGAATGGATGCAGGAGCGGCTGTCGTCGCTCATTCTCGTCCCGCTGACCCTGTGGGGGCTGTGGAGCGGCTGGGCCCTGTCCGGCGCCGGCTACGAGGGGGCGCTCGCGTGGTTCCGCTCGCCGGTCAACGCGAGCCTGCTGGCCGTGACCCTGCTGGTCAGCGTCTGGCACATGAACATGGGCCTGAAGGTCATCGTCGACGACTACATCCACAAGCCCGTGTCGCGGAACACGCTCGTCGGCCTGATCGGCCTGCTGTGCGTCGTCCTCGCCGCGGCGGGCGTCTTCTTCATCGTGCGGCTGGCGCTGGGTTCGGCCCCGCTGCCGGCTGGTTTCGGAGCCTGATCGCGTGGCTGCTTACGAATTCGTCGATCACGAATACGACGTCGTCGTCGTCGGCGCGGGCGGCTCCGGCCTGCGCGCGGCCCTTGGCGCGGCCCAGCAGGGTCTGAAGGTCGCCTGCGTGACCAAGGTCTTCCCCACACGGAGCCACACCGTGGCGGCCCAGGGCGGCATCTCGGCCAGCCTCGGCAACATGGGCGAGGACAGCTGGCAGTGGCACATGTACGACACCGTCAAGGGGTCGGACTGGCTGGGCGACCAGGACGCCATCGAATACCTGGTGCGCAACGCGCCCAAGGCCGTCTACGAGCTCGAGCACTGGGGCGTGCCCTTCAGCCGCACGGATGAGGGCAAGATCTACCAGCGCGCCTTCGGCGGCATGACGCGGAACTTCGGCGAGGGCCCGGTGCAGCGCACCTGCGCCGCCGCCGACCGCACCGGCCACGCCATCCTGCACACCCTGTACGGCCAGTCGGTCCGGCGGGAAGTGAAGTTCTTCGTCGAATATTTCGCCCTCGACCTGATCATGCAGGACGGAGCGTGCACCGGCCTGACCGCGCTCCAGCTCGACACCGGTCAGCTGCACCGCTTCCGCGCCAAGATGGTCATCCTCGCCACCGGCGGTTACGGCCGCGCCTATTTCTCGGCCACCTCGGCCCACACCTGCACCGGCGACGGCAACGCCATGGTGCTGCGCGCCGGCCTGCCGCTGCAGGACATGGAATTCGTCCAGTTCCACCCGACCGGCATCTACGGCGCCGGCTGCCTGATCACCGAGGGCGCCCGGGGCGAGGGCGGCTATCTGACCAACTCCGAGGGCGAGCGCTTCATGGAGCGCTATGCGCCGACCGTGAAGGACCTGGCCCCGCGCGACATGGTTTCGCGCTCCATGACCATCGAGATCCGCGAAGGCCGCGGCGTGGGCCCGAACAAGGACCACATCCACCTGCACCTCGACCACCTCGATCCGAAGATCCTGCACGAGCGCCTGCCCGGCATCTCGGAATCGGCCAAGATCTTCGCCGGCGTCGACGTCACCAAACAGCCGATCCCGGTGCTGCCGACG
>NZ_DASWTO010000055.1:0-73654 GCF_036402095.1 Brevundimonas sp.
CAGGACGAGGCGTTTCGCCGGCTGAAGGCCGAGCGCGACGTCCTGCGTCGCGCGATCAAAACCGGCGAAATATGGGAAGACAGCGCGGGTTCGTAACAAACGACCCCGCCACACGTTGTATTGGCGGACGGCCTGATCAGCCCTCCGCCCCGGAGACAGACTGAATGAGTGCGCAGACCGAGACGCAGGAAGCCGAAGCCCAGAGCGACGGCCCGCTGCTCGACCTCACCGACGCCGGCGTCAAGAAATTCATCAAGCAGGCGAAGGCGCGCGGCTATGTGACGATGGAGGACCTGAACAAGGTCCTGCCCTCGGAGGAGGTCACGCCCGACGCCATCGAGGACACGCTGGCGATGCTGTCCGAGATGGGCGTCAACGTCGTCGAGGCCGAGGAGGACGCCGAGCCGAAGGAAGGCGAGGGCGGCGAAGTCGCCGCCGCCGCCGAGACGTCTGTCGCCGAGACGCCGGCCAAGGCCGCCTATGACCGGACCGACGATCCGGTGCGGATGTATCTGCGCGAGATGGGCTCGGTCGAGCTGCTCAGCCGCGAGGGCGAGATCGCCATCGCCAAGCGCATCGAGGCCGGCCGCGATGCAATGATCTCGGGTCTGTGCGAGAGCGCCCTGACCTTTGAAGCGATCATGGTCTGGCGCGACGAGCTGGCCAACAACCGCATCCTGCTGCGTGAGGTCATCGACCTGGACGCCACCTACGGCGTGCTCAACCCGTCGTCCCTGCCGCACAATCAGCCGCCGCAGCCCGTGCCCGGCTCGCCGGAGGCCAAGGAGGCGGCGGCGTCCGAGGAAGGCGCGGCCGAGAAGTCCGAGGACGACGAGGAGGACGAGGACTTCGACGACGGCGGCGGCATGTCGATCTCGGCGCTCGAGGCCGAGCTGCGCGACGGCGTCATGGAAGTGCTGGACGCCATCGCCGGCGACTTCGGCGCCTTCCGCAAGCTGCAGGACAAGCTGGTCGAGGCCCGTCTGAAGGGCGAGGTCCTCAACGCCAAGGAGCAGAAGGCCTATGATGCCCTGACGGCGACCATCTCCGGCCGCCTGAAGACGATGAAGCTGAACAACAACCGCATCGAGGCGCTGGTCGAGCAGCTCTATGCGATCAACAAGCGGCTGATGGGGCTGGAAGGCCGGCTGCTGCGCCTCGCCGACAGCTACGGCATCTCGCGCCCCGAATTCCTCAAGGCCTATTTCGGCGCCGAGCTGGACCCGACCTGGTCGGACCGGATCAAGGAGATGGGCGTGCGCTGGACCAAGTTCAGCGAGAACGAGGCCGCCCAGATCGCCCAGATCCGCGGCGACGTCGCCGCCGTGGCCACCGAGGCCGGCCTGCCGATCGACGACTATCGCCGCATCGTCCAGACGGTGCAGAAGGGCGAGCGCGAGGCCCGCCAGGCCAAGAAGGAAATGGTCGAGGCCAATCTGCGCCTCGTCATCTCCATCGCCAAGAAATACACCAACCGCGGCCTGCAGTTCCTGGACCTGATCCAGGAGGGCAACATCGGCCTGATGAAGGCGGTCGACAAGTTCGAGTACCGCCGCGGCTACAAGTTCTCGACCTACGCCACCTGGTGGATCCGTCAGGCCATCACCCGCTCGATCGCCGACCAGGCGCGCACCATCCGCATCCCGGTGCACATGATCGAGACGATCAACAAGATCGTCCGCACCAGCCGCCAGATGCTGCACGAGATCGGCCGCGAGCCGACCCCGGAGGAGCTGGCCGAGAAGCTGGCTATGCCGCTGGAGAAGGTCCGCAAGGTCCTCAAGATCGCCAAGGAGCCGATCAGCCTCGAGACGCCGATTGGCGACGAGGAAGACAGCCATCTGGGCGACTTCATCGAGGACAAGAACGCCGTCCTGCCGATCGACGCCGCCATCCAGTCGAACCTGCGCGAGACTACGACGCGGGTTCTGGCCAGCCTGACGCCGCGCGAGGAGCGGGTGCTGCGCATGCGCTTCGGCATCGGCATGAACACGGACCATACCCTGGAAGAGGTCGGCCAGCAGTTCTCGGTCACCCGCGAACGCATCCGCCAGATCGAGGCCAAGGCGCTGAGGAAGCTGAAGCATCCGAGCCGCAGCCGGAAGCTGCGGAGCTTCCTGGACAGCTGATACGACACAGGGCGGCTCCCGGCGGAGCCGCCCTTCTTCGTTCTGGCCGGTCTACTTTCCTTCGAAGATGGGGGCGAAGCCGGCCCACATCATGCGCTTGCCGTCGAAGGGCATGTCCATGCCGTCGAAGTCGGGGTCGTTCATCATCTCGGCGAAGCATTTGTCGGCGGTGGCGCGGTCGGGCCAGCGCAGCCAGGAGAAGACGACGGCTTCGTCGGGTTCGAGCTTCACGGCCAGGTCGAAGCCGGTGACCTTGCCGGGCGGGACGTCCTCGCCCCAGGTCTCGACCTGTTCGACGGCCCCGTATTTCTGGAACAGCGGCCAGGATTTGCGGGCTGACTCGATGTAGGCCTCCTTCTTGGCGGCCGGCACAGGGATGAGGAAGCCGGTGATCCAGGACATGTTTTACGCTCCGCATTTTGGGGGCTGATGCGCGCGACGCGGTGGCTCGCCTGCTTGGGCCCGGGGTGGAGACTGACGCTCGGGACGCGGTCCGTCGCGACTTGAAGCGGGGGCAGGGAACAGCGGTCAGGCCAGAATGTCCAGCAGGGTCCCGGTCATCTCGTCGGCGGTCCTGAGGACAGAGACGTTGGCTTCGAGAGCGATCCGGGCGCCGATGCGTTCGACGGTTTCGCCGGCCAGGTCGGCGAGCGGTTCGGCGGCGGTGCGCCGTGCGCTGGCCTCGAAACGGGCTGAGGCGGCGGCGATGCCGGCGGCGGCTATGGCGTGGGCCTGCATGGAGCGTCTCCCGGGGGCTCGCGGCAGACTGGGGCGGGACGCTGAAGGCCGCGCCAACAAAACTGGTGAACAGGCCGCGCGATCACCGTTCGCTGAATCGACAGGCCGGGCCGGACATGATTGGCTGTCGCTCCGGATCGCGCCAACGGGACGGTCGCCATGGTCAGCCTCGCCCACCTGAAACGCCGCCTGGGGCAGTACGCCGCCGTCTGGGTATCCGCCTTCCTGCTGTCGGGAACCGCGATCCTCGTCGGGCTGTGGTTCGCCGATCTGATGGCGGCGGCGGACGCGGTGCTGCCGGTCGGGCTGGCGCTGACGGCGCTGACGCTCGGGGCGGGAGTGGTCGCCAGCCTGATGTCGCGCGAGACGGTGGGAACGAAGCTGCTGGTGCTGCTGCTGGCCGGGTTGCTGGTGTTGCCGCTGCTGTGGGCGCCGGTGTCGGCGGCGGTGGCGATCGCCTTCTTCGCCGACCGTTCGATCGAGTATTCGGAAGCCTATGCGGGCTTCCAGATCGGCGTGTCGCGGGTGCTGTTTCCGATCGGGCAGGCGCTGGGCGACGGGGACCTGTTCGGCTGGGTGTGGAGCGCCTTCCAGTGGGTGTCGACCCTGGTCGGCTTCCTGTCGGCGCTGGCGAAGGTGTGGCCGATGCTGAAGCGGCTGCTGGGGCCGGAGCCGGCGACGGAGAGCTGAGGCCCCGGCCCGGATTCAGGCGCGCGACGACTTGCCGGCGAGGTTCTGCGCCACGGCGGCGCGGATCAGGGCCTTGAGGGCCTCGGCGTCGATCGGGTCGCCCTGGTGGAAGTCTATGGCGCGGCGGGTCGAGCCCTCGAGGCTGGAGTTGAACAGGCCGGAGGGATCGGGCAGGGCGGCGCCCCTGGCGAAGGTCATCTTGACGGCGGCCTTGTAGGTCTCGCCGGTGGTGAGGATGCCGGCATGCTCCCAGACCGGGACGCCGCCCCATTTGACCGTCTCGACCACGTGGGGGTCCGCCTCGTGGATGATCGCGCGGATGCGGGCGAGGGTCTCGCCGCGCCAGTCGCCGAGAGCCGCGATCTTCGCGTCGATCCGCTGCGGGGCGGGAAGGCCGGCCTCTGCGGGATCGATATCTGACTTCCTCATGGCGTGTCTCCGCTCACATGCGCTCGCCGGGGAGGCGGCTGGCCTGCCCAATCCAGTCGGCGAGTCCGGCCTCGTCGATCGTGTCGTCTTCGTGGATGTGGAAATAGCGCACGTCCTTGTGCTTCGAGCCGACGGGCGGGAGGGGATCGAGCGCGGAGCCGCGGAAGAAGGCCAGCTTCAGATAGCGGTCGAAGGCGTGGAAGCTCATGAACCACGTCCCCTCCTCGACGCCGTACATCGGCGTGTTCCATTTGACGCCCTTCCTGACGCCGGGGACGGTGCGTCCGATCAGGGCGTCGAGCCGGCGCGCGACCTCGCCCTTCCAGCCCGGTGCGGCCGCGATCCAGGCCTGCACAGGGGCGTCGCCGTAGCCCTTGGGAATCTGCGGGTTGCCGCCGGAGAGGAGGACGGGCCGCCCCGCCTTGCCGCCGGTCATCGGGCCGCCTCGCGCCCACCCCTCCGCCGGAGGGCGTAGGGCAGGAAGAACATGTACAGGCCGCTGAGCGTCAGCAGGGCGAGCGGGAACAGCGGCAGGTAGTACACCCATTCGGGGGGCGGCCGGCCCATGCCGAGGGTGATGAAGATGCCGGCGACCAGGACGGTGAAGGCCATGGCGATCCAGCGGTGGGCCTGCCGTATGCCTGAGCTCCAGTTCATGGGGACCTCCTTGCGATGGGGATTGGGCGGGGTCAGTCCGCGCCGGCCACGATCTCTTCCAGCTTCTCAAGGAAGCGCGGCCAGCCGGCCATGGCGCCGCCGAAGGCCTGGCGCTGGTCGGGCCGGAAGCCGGCCTGTTCGACGCGCAGGTGCGTGCCGGCGGGCGTCGGGGTGAGGGTGAAGGTCACGACGCTTTCCAGGTTGAAGGCCGGATCATCGTGAGCATGGTTCCAGGTGTAGGACAGGGTGCGGTTCGGTTCGACGGCCAGGACCTCGCAGTCCAGCACGCCGCCCCAGTCGCCCCGAAGCTGGAAACTGTGGCCCACCGCCGGTTTGAAGTCGTTCTTCATCAGCCATTCCTCGATCAGGTGGGGCTGGGTCAGGGCGCGCCAGATCTTCTCGGGGGGCCAGGCGATCTCCCGTTCGACGACGACGGAGCGCGTCCGGGTCGAGGCATCGGTCATTGGTCCATCCTTTTGAGCAGGTCTTCGAGACGGTCGACGCGGGCGTCCCAGAAGCCGGTCATCCGGCTGGTCCAGTCGGCGAGCGGGGCGAGGGCGTCGAGCTGGGCGCTGTAGTGGGTCTGGCGGCCGGCGGGACGGTCGCGCACCAGCCCGGCCTGTTTCAGAACCCCGAGATGCTTCGAGACAGCCGGCTGCGAAATCCCCGCGGAGACGGTCAGGGCCCCGACAGTCTGCTCACCCTCTCGACACAGCTGCTCGAAGATCCCCCGGCGGGTGGGATCGGCGAGCGTTCTGAACAGCAGGTCGGGGGCGTGTTGCATCCGGGAACCGATAACCGTTGGGCTATGGGTCGACGTATAACCAGATGGCTATGGGTAAGTCAACGGCCGGCGGGTCCGGTCTGATCGGGGCGCCAGACGCGGACCCAGTCGATCTCCAGCCGTTGCGGCAGGGCGGCGTCGTCGACGCCCTCGGCTCCGCCCCAGTCGCCGCCGACAGCGACGTTGAGGATGAGCCGGAAGGGGCGGTCGAACGGCCAGGCGTCGCGGTCGGTGCGCTCGTTCGGGAAGCTGAAGTACGGCCGGCCGTCGAGCATGAAGTCGACGGTGTCCGGGGTCCAGCGGACCTGGTAGATGTGGAAGGCCTCACAGGCGTCGGGGACGGCGATCTCCGCTCCGCGCTGGGTCCTGGCGACGTGATTGTAGCGGCCGGTGTGAACGGTGCCGTGCACGACGCCCGGACGGTGGCCGACGTGCTCCATGATGTCGATCTCGCCGTCGCCCGGCCAGTCCTGGAGGTCGACCGGCAGCATCCAGACCGCCGGCCAGGTCCCGCGGCCGCAGGGAAGTTTCGCGCGGGCCTCGAACACGCCGTAGGTCCAGCCCTCGCGGCTGAGCATGCGGGCGGAGGTGTAGTCCTGGCCGCCCCAGTCGGCGGCGGTCTCGAGCCGCTCGCGGCGGGCCTCGATGATCAGGCGGCCATCTTCGACCCGGGCGTTCTCCAGCCGGTCGGCGGCGTAATACTGGCGCTCGTTATTGTACCAGCCGGTGCGGTTGGCCTGGGTGTCGTAGGTCCACAGGGCCGGATCGGGCAGGCCGTCGCGCTCGAACTCGTCGGCCCAGACGAGGTGGTGACCGGACGGGCCTTCGGCGGCGGGGGTCTGGGCCGCGGCCGGAGCGGCGAGCAGGAGCGGGACGAGCAGTGTGAGGCGCATCCGGCGACGTTAGCCTCGCACCGCCGGCGCCGGGGATCACGGATGGTGACAGTCCGGACTCAGCGGGGGCGAACCACGCGGTCGGGGTCGTGCGGCGCGTGGCGGTCGGGATCGTCGCGATCAAGCCCGCCGCGCCCGGCGCGGGCCTCTGCGTCGGTCGGCGCTCGTGGCGCGCCTTCGTCGCGGCCGTAGGCGCCGGTGCGTGCGGTCGAGGGCGCGTCGAGGGTCGGGTGCGGGTTCTCGAACCGGCCGACCAGTTCGCCCCGGGCGATGGTGGCGCTCCGCAGCACATTGACGAACTCGACCAGCGGAATGTCCTCGGCCAGGTCGAGATGGCGGTCGAGACCGAAGAGCTGGAAATAATACCGGTGCGGGCCGTGCCCCTGCGGCGGCGCCATGCCGAGCCAGCCGGGCCGGCCGCGGCTGTTGAGGCCCTGGACCAGATCGTGGCCGCCCTCCGGGTGGGCGGTCTTGTCCAGGTTGGCGGGCAGGCTGGTCCAGGCGCCCGGGATGTTCCACACCAGCCAGTGGAGCGCCGGCTCGTCGCGCGGGGCGTCCGGATCCTCGACCACCAGGGCCCAGGTCACGACCTCGAGCGGACCGCTCCACGACACGGGTGGCGAGGTCTCGTCGCCGGCCTGCGAATGGTCCGCGGAGAGCCAGCCGTCGGCGTCGATGGCCGGCGAGGTCACGATGATGGCGGCGGACTGGTAGGGCTGAACCTTGAGGGAGGTGATGGCGGCGCCGGAATGCTCGGGTTTTTGATGCTGGGCCATGGCGGAGACTCCTTTGCCGGGAGAACCGCGCAGGGCCCGGAAGGTTCGGCGCCGGACACGCCCTTGCGGCGCGCGGGCGGCGGAGTCATCGTCGGGCGCATGAGCATTCAGGAGCCGGCGGGCGGACGCTTCCAGAGCTTTTCCGCCTTCTATCCGCATTACATCCACGAGCACTCCAACCGGACGTGCCGCCGCATTCATGTGGTCGGGTCGGCGCTGGTGCTGGTGGTGCTGGCGGTGGCGATCGCGACGCGGAACCCCTGGTGGCTGCTGGCCATGCCGCTGGTCGGCTACGGCTTCGCCTGGGTGGGGCATTTCTTCTTCGAGAAGAACCGGCCGGCCACGTTCAGATATCCGCTGTGGAGCCTGATGGGCGATTGGCGGATGTTTTTCGAGACGGTGACCGGCCGGCGACGGTTCTAGCCGCGCCCCGGGTCCTGGAAGGCGAACAGGCTGACGGCGAGGACGGCGGCGGCGTCGCGATCCGGCGAGCCTGCGCGCGGCAGGTAGAAGGTCGGGCGGAAGCCGTTGAGGTCGAGGCCCCCGATTTCGACGCCGTCCCGCGTGAAGACGTAGCCCATGACCCGGCCGCCGCCGAAGGGCAGGCCGCCGATCCGCTTCGTCTCGGCGCGCAGGACGATATCGCCCCAGACGAACTCACCGGCGCGCTGGGGCTGCTGCAGCCGGCCGAGAAGGCTGCCGCGCGAGAGGGCCAGGGTGAGCCGCGCGCCGGCGGGCGCCGCCCCGCCGTACTGGCATTCATACGACAGGGGCTCGCGGTCGAAGGTGATCCAGAGGATCTGACGATGGCTCTGGCCGCCGCCACAATCCCCCTCGACCGTTCCGGCGGATGTCGAAAGATCGAACTCGGCCCGGGCCATGTCGCGCGACTGCCACGGCAGACGGCTGCTGGAACTGCGGGACGTCGCCGAGCCAACGTATTCGGCCACGGCGAATCCGGGGCGGAACAGGCTGGGGCCGCGCCGGCCCTCGAGGCCGATGCGGTCGGTTCGCTCGGTCATTGGAGCGGTGGGCGCAGCGGTCTGGGACGCGGCGGCGGTGGCCGCGGCGAGCGCAGCGGCGGCGGCGAACAGGTTGGCGAGTCTCATCGGCCCCTCCCTCGATCGGGGAGAAGACTACGCCCGTTTCGCAGAACGGCAATCGGTCAGAGGCGGGGCCGCCCGCCGGACTCTAGCGCGAACCGGCGTCCGTTCCGGCCGAGGCCATCAGGGTCTGGCTGGGCTGGGCGTCCCACGACGGCGGACAGCCGTCGAAACGCCCGGCGTCGACGAGCGTCAGGCGGCGCTGGTTAAAGCGCATGGCCGGCTGCATCGAACCGCGTCCGTGACCGGTGTAGAGGTCGATCTTCTGCCCCTTGATCGCGCCGCCGGTGTCCGAGGCGTACCAGTAGCCGTCGTGCAGCGTGCCGTCGGGCATGCGCATGCCGACCGTCTCGGGAATGAACAGACGGGTGCGGCGGGGGATGTAGCGCGGGTCCGTGGCGATGGTGCGCATGGGAATCGGCCGGCAGCCGAGGCTGTCGTTGCCCGTCGCTCCGCCGCCGCCCGCATGGTAGAGGTTGACGCGGGCGGTCCAGCGCGGGTCCGCTTCCATCAGCGCCTGCTGTTCGGGGTTCAGGCCCGCCATGCCGCTGTCGGAACCTTCCTCCGGGGCCTCCGTTGATTCCACGACCGGATCGGCTGCGACCGCGGCTTCGTAGGATACGGGATCACCCTGAACCGCCGCATGGGCGGGGAAGGCCATCGCCCAGAAAAGGGCGAACGCAGCGGCACTGCCGAGCATGATTCGACTCGCGTAGGCGCCGGCCCCTGTCCGTCCGGCGGGGGGCTTGTCGTCAACAAATGCGGCGAAAACCAGACATTCCAGCCCGAGTGCGACCTCCTGTCCGGTCGAACGGTGGATAAGTGGGGCTTGTGATGGTTAAGCCGAATCTCGTTTGGCCAACCGGCCCGAACCTGTAAGCTGTATTCGCAGATCAGAAACACTTTGCTGAGGCGAGATGCTTACTGTCTATGGAGATGTTCGCTCCGGAAACTGTTTGAAGGTCAAGTGGTTGCTGGATCGACTCGGCCATGATTATCGCTGGGCCGAAACCGACGTCATGTCGGGCCGTACGCGGTCCACAGAATTCCTCGAGATGAATCCGGCCGGACAGGTTCCGGCGGTGCTGTTCGGGGACGGTCGGGCGCTGGCGCAGTCCAACGCCATCATCGGCTATCTCGGCGAGGGCACGGCGTATGTGCCGGCCGATCCGTGGGACCGGGCGAAGATGTACGAGTGGCTGTTCTGGGAGCAGTACAGCCACGAACCCTATATCGCTGTCGTCCGGTTCCAGCGGGCCTTCCTGGGCAAGCCGGCCTCCGAGATCGAGCCGCGGCTGATGGAGCGGGGTGAGGCGGCGCTGGCGCGGATGGAGGCGGCGCTGACGCAGGCGGACTGGCTGGTCGGGGACGGGCCGACGCTGGCCGATCTGGCGCTGGTCGCCTACACCCGGTGGGCGCACGAGGGCGGCTTCGACCTTGGGTCGTTCCCGGCGATCCGGCGGTGGATCGGGCGGGTGGAGGCGGCGTTCGGCATAAGCTAAGCCTGCGGGGCGAATCCGGAGGCCGCATGCGCGATCATCCCTGCCAGCCTCTGACGGGCTATGAGTCCATGGACGACGCCCGGCGGCTGGCGAGGGCGACCGCCTTCCGCACGCTGATGGCCGGTCGCCGGACGGTGCGGGAATTCTCCGACCGGCCGGTCGAGCGGGCGGTGGTCGAGCAGGCGCTGCTGACGGCCGGATCGGCGCCGTCGGGAGCCAACCACCAGCCCTGGTTCTTCAGCGTCATCGAAAGCCCTGAGGCCCGGGCCCGCATCCGCGCGGCGGCCGAGGCCGAGGAACGGGAATTCTACGCGACCAAGGCCCCGCAGGAGTGGCTGGATGCGCTGGCGCCGCTGGGCACCGACCCCGACAAGGGCTTCCTGGAGGTGGCGCCGGTGCTCATCGCCGTCTTCGGCCAGAAGCGCGGCGGGCCGAGGCCGGGTGACGACCGGAAGAACTACTACGTCACCGAGAGCGTCGGCATCGCGACCGGCTTTCTGATCGCGGCCCTGCATTCTGCCGGACTGGCGACCCTGACCCACACCCCGGCCCCGATGAGTTTCCTCGGCGAGATCTGCGGCCGGCCAGCGGGGGAGAAGCCCTTCCTGTTGCTGGTTGCGGGGCATCCAGCCGAAGGTGCGACCGTGCCGACCGCGGCGCTGGACAAGAAGCCGCTGGACGCCATCGCAGCGTGGATTTAACCGACGGCGTTCCTTTTGGAGTTCGCCATGAAGCGCCTCGCCATCGCCCTGTCCGCCCTGACGCTGGGCGTCGCCACCCTGTCGGTTCCCGCCCTGGTTTCCGCCTGGGGCAATACGGGCCACCGGCTGATCGGGGTCGCCGCCGTGCGTGGCCTGACGGATGAGCTGCCGGCCTTCCTGCGTACGCCGGGGGCCGCGGCCGAGGTCGGCGAGCTGGCGCGCGAGCCGGATCGCACCAAGGGTGGCGGCCAGCCGCACGACCGCGAGCGCGACACCGCGCACTTCATCGACATGGACGACGGCGGACGGGTGATCACTGCCGCCGGGCCGTCGATCGACGCCCTGCCGCGGCTGAAGTCGGAGTATGACGCGGCCCTGGTCGCGGCCGGACTCGACGTCGACGACGCCGGCTACCTGCCCTACGCCATCATGGACGGCTATCAGCAGCTGGTGCGCGACTTCGCCACCTGGCGGGTCTTGAACGCCGCCGAGGCGCGCGAGAGCGACCCCGGCAAGCGCGCCTGGTACCGCGAGGACCGGCTGCGGCGCGAGGCGCTGATCCTGCGCGACATGGGCTATCTGGGACATTACGTCGGCGACGGCAGCCAGCCGCACCATACGACGATCCACTACAACGGCTGGTCGCGGGACGTTCCGAACCCGGAGGGCTTCACCACCTCGCGGCAGACGCACGGCGCGTTCGAGGGGGCGTTCACGGCGCGGGTGGCGCGGCTGGACGCGGTCGAGGCGGCGATGGCGGCGCCCCGGCTGGACGGATTCGATCTGCGCGCGCGCGTGCCCGCCTATCTGAAGACCACGCTGGCCGAGGTGCTGCCGTTCTATCAGCTGGAGAAGGCGGGCGGCTTCGGCGAGAGCGACGCGCGCGGCGGCGCCTTCGTGACGGCGCGGCTAGCGGCGGGGGCGGCCGAACTGCGCGACCTGTTCATTCTGGCGTGGCGGGACTCGGCGGACGACGAGATCGGCTGGCCCAAGGTCAAGGTGGCCGAGGTCGAGGCGGGGACGGCCGACCCGTGGCTGGCCATGTACGGCGACGACTGATGACGGTCACGGATACATTGGGCGTTCAGGAGCTTTCCATCAGGGAGGCCTACCAATGCATGTTCCGCTTTCTCGACAGCTACTGGGAGCGGGGTGGCAAGTCGGATGACCAGATCGCCATGCTTCTGGGCGGCATGGCGCTATCCTCCGATGGCATCACCATGGACCCGGCCATGATGTCGGATTGGCTCGAGGCGGTACGCGCAGTCACGGGCAAGGGTCCGGCTCCCCTCTGATGTCCGATCCTGCACCGCCCGTCATCATCCTCGACAAGCCGCAGCTGGCCGACAACATCGGCGCTGTGGCGCGGGTGATGGCCAATTTCGGCCTGTCCGAGCTGAGGCTGGTCGCCCCGCGCGACGGCTGGCCGCAGGACCGGGCCTGGGCCACGGCCTCGGGGGCCGACTGGGTGCTGGACGGGGTCAGGGTGTTCGACACGGTGGCCGAGGCCGTCGCCGACCTGAACACCGTATTCTCGACCACGGCCCGCCCGCGCGAGACGCGGATGCCGGTGCGCACGCCGCGAGAGTCGATGCGGCTGCTCTACGACGACCGGGCCTCGGGGCTGACCGTCGGGCTGCTGTTCGGGGGCGAGCGGGCCGGGCTGGAGACCACAGACATCGCGCTGACGCAGGGGATCGTCACCATCCCGATCGACCCGAAGCACCATTCACTGAACCTGGCGCAGGCGGTGGCGATCAATGCCTATGAGTGGCGCACCCTGATCCTCGACGCGCCCCCTCCGCGGTTCCGGGAGGGCGATCCGCCGGCGTCCAACGAGCTGCTGGTCGGGATGTACGAGCATCTGGAGAAGGAGCTGGACGAGGGCGGCTTCTTCCATCCGCCGGAAAAGAAGCGGTCCATGAGCCAGAATCTGCGGGTGATGCTGGGCCGGGCCGGGTTCTCGGAGCAGGAGGTGGCGACGTTCAGGGGCGTGATCCACGCGCTGGCCAAAGGGCGCGGCCGGGTGCTGGCCAAGCTGGCGGCGAAGAAGGCGGCTGAGAAGTAACCCTCTCCCGCCGGGAGAGGGACGCTAGAGCTGCCCACAAAACTGCGGCACCACGTCGGTCGCCGGACCGTAGCGCGTCTCATCGAACAGGCGGCTGCCGAGCGACGGCTCAAGGTTGAGCTCGACCGTCCGGGCGCCGGCGTGGTTGGCGAGCTGGACGAAGCCGGCGGCGGGATGGACGGCGCCTGAGGTGCCGATCGAGACGAACAGGTCGCAGCGGGCGAGGGCGGCCTCGATCCGGTCCATGTGCAGCGGAAATTCGCCAAACCAGACGATGTGCGGGCGCAGGCGGCCGACGGGGTGGAAAGGCGAGGGCTCGACGGCGGCGAGGTCGACGGGCCAGTCGCAAACGCGGCCGGTGGCCGTGCACTGCGCCTTGAGCAGTTCGCCGTGCATGTGGATCAGTTCGAAGCCGGAGGCCGGCGGCGTCTCGGCATGGGCGCGGTCGTGCAGGTCGTCGACGTTCTGGGTGACCAGCAGGAAATCGCCCTCCCAGCGGGCGGCGAGGTCGGCGAGGGCGTGGTGGGCGGTGTTCGGGTGAACATCCGCGAGCTGGCGGCGGCGGCGATTGTAGAAGTCCTGCACCAGGGCCGGGTCGCGGGCGAAGGCCTGGGGCGTCGCCACGTCCTCGACGCGATGGCCCATCCACAGGCCGTCGGCGGCCCGGAAGGTGGGCACGCCGGACTCGGCGGAGATACCGGAGCCGGTGAGGACGACGAGGTTTCGGTGCGCCATGCGGTTCCATAGCATCGGCGGTCTGTCCTAGAAGAGCGGCAACGCACCGGAGCCTCGCCCATGAAAACCCGCGCCGCCGTCGCCTTTGAGGCCAAAAAGCCGCTGGAGATCGTCGAGCTCGATCTGGAGGGGCCGCGCGCCGGGGAGGTGCTGGTCGAGATCAAGGCGACGGGCATCTGCCACACCGACGCCTATACGCTGGACGGTCTGGACAGCGAGGGGATCTTCCCGTCGATCCTCGGGCACGAGGGCGCCGGTGTGGTGGTCGAGGTCGGGCCGGGGGTGACCTCGGTCGCGGTGGGGGACCATGTGATCCCGCTGTACACGCCCGAGTGCCGGCAATGTAAAAGCTGCCTGAGCCGCAAGACCAACCTGTGCACCGCCATCCGGGGCACGCAGGGCAAGGGGCTGATGCCCGACGGCACCTCGCGCTTCAGTTACAAGGGGCAGGCGATCGCCCACTATATGGGCTGCTCGACCTTCTCGAATTTCACGGTCCTGCCGGAGATCGCGGTGGCGAAGATCCGCAAGGACGCGCCGTTCGACAAGGCCTGCTACGTCGGCTGCGGCGTCACCACGGGCGTGGGGGCGGTGGTCAATACGGCCCGGGTGGAGCCGGGGGCCAACTGCGTGGTGTTCGGCCTCGGCGGCATCGGGCTGAACGTCATCCAGGGGCTGAAGATGGTCGGGGCCGACATGATCGTCGGCGTGGACATCAATCCGTCGAAGGAATCGTGGGGCCGGCGCTTCGGCATGACCCATTTCGTCAATCCGAGGGACGTGCCGGACGTGGTGGCGCATCTGGTCGAGCTGACCGGGGGCGGGGCGGACTACACCTTCGACTGCACCGGCAACACCACGGTGATGCGCCAGGCGCTGGAGGCCTGTCACCGCGGTTGGGGCGAGAGCGTCATCATCGGCGTGGCCGAGGCGGGCAAGGAGATCGCCACGCGGCCGTTCCAGCTGGTCACCGGCCGGGTGTGGCGCGGCTCGGCCTTCGGCGGCGCGCGGGGACGCACCGATACGCCGAAGGTCGTCGACTGGTATATGGACGGGAAGATCGAGATCGACCCGATGATCACCCACACCCTGCCGCTGGAGCGGATCAACGAGGCCTTCGACCTGATGCATGCGGGGGAGAGCATCCGCAGCGTGGTGGTGTTCTGACGACAGGCGTTCCGGGGGACGGCCCGCGTGCTCCCCGGACGACGATGGAGGGAGGCCTGACATGGGCAAATGGTATTCGCGTCCCGTTCTGTTCGTGGCCGACGTCCAGCGGGCGGCGGACTTCTACGTCGGCAAGCTCGGCTTCAGCGAAAAGTGGCGCTTCGCCGACGAGGTGGCGCAGGTCGATCGCGACGAGTGCGAGATCATCGTCAGCAGCCAGCGACCGGAGAAGACCGGCATGGGCATGCTGTTCATCGAATTGACCGCGGCCGACTGGAAGGCCCTGCCCGACGCCTTCGCCCGGAACGACGTCGCGTTCACACGGGGGCGCTGGGGGTATCCGGTGCTGATCGTGGACGACCCCGACGGCAACCAGCTGTTCTTCCCCGACCCGGAAGACCCCGGTGACATGTGACGGCCTTGCCTTCCCATGTCAGTTCGTTAAAGAAACGGACTGAGGATTCACCGGCAGGGAGGCCGCCATGTTCACCCACATCACCGTCGGCGCGAACGACGTCGAGGCGTCGCGCAAATTCTATGACGCGGCCTTGGGCGCGCTGGGACTCGAGCCGGCGAGCGGGCCGGACCCGAAGGGGCGGTACTGGTGGCGGACGGCGCGCGGCGCCTTCGCCGTCGGCAAGCCCATCGACGGCGAGGCCGCCTGCCACGCCAATGGCGGCACGATCGGCTTCGCGGCGAAGACCCCGGAGATGGTGCATGCCTTCCACGACGCGGGCGTGGCGGCCGGCGGGCGCTCGATCGAGGACCCGCCCGGGCTGCGCGAGGGCGCGTTCGGCAAGCTGTATCTGGCCTATCTGCGCGATCCGGACGGCAACAAGGTCTGCGCGCTGCACCGGATGGGATAGAGCACGGTTTCCACCGGAACCCCTCACCCTCCCACCGCTGCGCGGCGGACCCCTCCCTCTCCCTCCGGGAGAGGGGTAGGAGGCGGGCATGGAAACCCTGAAGACCCACGCCGTCCACGGCGGAACGCTGCGCTATCTCAGGCACGACAGCCGGGCGACCGGCACGGCGATGACGCTGTCGGTGTTCGTTCCGCCGGGGGAGGGGCCGTTTCCGGTCCTGATCTGGCTGTCCGGACTGACCTGTACCGAGGATAATTTCACCACCAAGGCCGGGGCCTACGGGCCGGCGGCCGAGCACGGCCTGATCGTCGTGGCGCCGGACACCTCGCCGCGCGGAGAGGGGGTGGCTGACGATCCGGCGTATGACCTCGGGCAGGGCGCCGGCTTCTATGTCGATGCGACGCAGGCGCCGTGGGCGCCGCATTTCTGCATGGAGCGATATGTCGTCGACGAGCTGATCGGCCTGGTCGACGCGGAGTTCCCGACCACGAGGGCACGGTCGATCTCGGGGCATTCGATGGGCGGGCATGGGGCGCTGACGCTGGCGCTCAGGCATCCGCATCTGTTCCGTTCGGTGTCGGCCTTCGCGCCGATCGCCTCACCGACCCGCTGTCGGTGGGGGGAAAAGGCGTTCACGGCCTATCTGGGCGAGGACCGCGACGCGTGGGCTCAGCATGACGCGGCGCGCCTGATCGAGGCGGGGGTCGGGGCAGGCTGTTACGACGACATCCTGATCGACCAGGGCGACGCCGATCCGTTCCTGGCCGAACAGCTGAAGCCGGAGCTTCTGGCGGCGGCGGCGGAGGCGGCGGGGCAGGCGGTCACGCTGCGGATGCAGCCGGGGTACGACCACTCCTACTTCTTCATGGCCAGCTTCATCGCCGATCACGTGGCCTTCCATGCGGCGCGGCTTAAGGGCTGAGCCGAACGTGCTACGGTGGCGGCTCCACATGGGAGGAGGCCCGCCATGTTCCGATCCGTCTTCGCCGCCGGCGCTTCGGCGCTTTTGCTGGCGGCCGCGCCCGCCGTGGCGCAGCAGCAGATGGTCGATCCCGACTTCCGGCCGACGGTAGAGCGGCCGGCGTATGCGGGGGGGGCAGGGGCCGGTCGTCGCGATCGACGAGGCGCACGCCAATTTCCATCGCATGGAGGGGCAGTACGCGCCTTTCGCGGCGCTGCTGAGGGCCGACGGCTACCGCGTACGGGCCGGAACGCTGGCGTTCGACGCCGGCGGGCTGGACGGCGTGGACGTGCTGGTGATCGCCAATGCGGGCGCGACCGGCGAGCGGCCGACGCCGCCGGCGTTCACGGAGGCCGAGGGTGCCGCGCTGGAGGCCTGGGTGCGGGACGGCGGCAGGCTGCTGCTGATCGCCGACCACACGCCATTCGGGGCCGCCGCCGAGGCGCTGGCGGCCCGGTTCGGGGTGAGGATGGGAACGGGCTACGCCTTCGCGATGCCTGACGAGCTCAATCTGACCACCACCCTGGTCTATCCGGCCGAGGCGTTGGGGGCTCATGCGATCCTGACGGGGCGGAGCGCCGACGAACGGGTCACGGGTGTGACGGCGTTCACCGGCCAGTCGCTGGAGGGACCGGCCGGGGCGACGATGCTGCTGCGGATGCCGGCGGGCGCGCGCGAGTCTCGCGACCTGCCGACGCTGCAGGCCCTGGCCGGCCGGCTGGAACAGGCCGGCGAGACGGGAGCCGGCGCCGCAGAGGCCGTGGAGGAGCTGTCGGCGCCCGCGCTTCCGGCCCAGGGCTTGGCCTTCGACCATGGTCGGGGACGGGTCGTGGTGCTGGGCGAGGCCGGGATGCTGTCGGCGCAGCTGATCCGCTTTCCGCCGGAGAGCGGTCAGGCCGACCGCCGCTTCGGCATGAACGCGGCGCCGGGCAACGCGCGGTTCGGGTTGAACATATTGCACTGGCTGACCGGCCTGCTGCCCTGAAGCCGTGCTATGGGACGGCCATGACCGACGTTTCCGACAAGTCTTACGACGCCCTGTTCGCGGCCCTCTGTGTCGAGCTCGGCTTCTGCCTGCATCCCAAGGGGGAGAAGCGGGTGCTGGCGGCCCTGCCGAACGGGCTGGACGCCGCGACGCGGGCGGTGTTCGAGGCCGAAGGCGTGGACTTCGTCTCGGCGTCCGGCGACCTGCGGCGGGCGGTTCGGGACTGCCTGAAGGCCAATCTGCCCGAGGCGTGACCGGAACGGAATTCGGCTGCCGGACTTGGGTTCAGCGGTTGGGCGCCTAGATGAGGGCTCCCCCGAAATCCCAGTCGAAGGAGCCTCCCCCATGGCCTTTACGCTTCCGCCTCTCCCGTACGCCTATGACGCGCTGGAGCCGGCCATCGACAAGGAGACGATGACCTTCCACCACGACAAGCACCACCAGGCCTATGTCGACAAGCTGAACGAGGCCGTGGACGCCGACGCCTCGCTGCAGGGCAAGTCGCTGGAAGACCTGTTGGCCCATATCTCGAAGGCCCCGAAGGCCGTGCGCAATAACGGCGGCGGGCACTGGAACCACAGCCTGTTCTGGGAGCTGCTCGCGCCGCAGGACCAGACCGGCGAACCGTCGGCCGGACTGGCCGCCGCCATCGACCGCGACCTGGGCGGGATGGACAAGTTCAAGGAGGCCTTCAACGCCGCGGGCGCCGGCCAGTTCGGCTCGGGCTGGGCCTGGCTGATCGTCCAGGACGGCAAGCTCAAGGTCACCTCCACGCCGAACCAGGACAATCCGCTGATGGATGTGGCGGATGAGCGGGGCGCAGTGGTGCTGGCCGCCGACGTCTGGGAGCACGCCTATTACCTGAAGTACCAGAACCGCCGGGCGGATTACCTGAAGGCGTTCTGGTCCGTGGTGAACTGGAACAAGGCCAACGACCTGTTCGCGGCGGCGACGGCCTGAGCCGAAAAGGCGCCCGGGGTGGTGGCGCCGGGCGCCATGGCTTCCCAGCTTGAGCGTAGCCAAGCCACCGCCGGAGTCGTCATGACCTTCTATGCCCGCCTCGCCGTGACCAGCCTCATCCTCGCCGCCGTTCTCGGCGCCTGCTCCCCGCCCGCCGAGAAGGCCGTGACGCCAGCTGAAGCGCCGGCGGTCGATGCGAACCCTGACGTTCATACCTTCCGTATCGGTGAGCTGCAGGCGGCCGCGCTTCGGGACGGCGAGCTGACCTTTCCGGCGGCGGACCGGGAGATGAGCCCGTGGAGCGACACCGCCGAAGTGTCGGCGCTGCTGACGACGTCCGGACAGGCGGAGGGCCAGATCCATCTGTCGATCCAGCCCTTGCTGGTGCGGGACGGCGACCGGGTGGTTCTGATCGACGCCGGCGCCGGCGGCCAGATGGGCACGGAGGGCAATCTGCTGGCCTCCTTGCGCGCCGCGGGCGTGGAGCCGGGACAGATCACGGACGTGCTGATCTCGCACGCCCACGGCGACCACGTCGGCGGTCTCGCCGGCAAGGACGGCGCCCTGGCCTTCCCCAATGCGGTGATCAGGATGAGCGCGGCGGAGTGGGAGTACGCCAAGGCGGGCGCCGCCGAGGCGGGGGCGGGGCCGCTGCTGGCGGCCATCACGCCGAAGGTGGAGACGTTCGCGCCGGGTGCGCAGGTGACGCCCTCGATCCGGGCCGTGGCGCTGGAGGGACATACGCCGGGGCATAGCGGCTATGAGATCGTCTCCGGCCGGGATCGCCTGCTCTATATCGGCGACGCCCTGCACAGTTCGCTGGTGTCGGTGCAGCGGCCTGAGCTGGTCAACGCCTGGGACGGCGACAGCGCGGCCGCGATCCGCACCCGGCAGGGCCTGCTGGAGCGCGGGGCCTCGGGGAGCCTGCGCATCTATGGGGTCCACTTCCCGTTCCCCGGGCTCGGTGAGTTCCGGCGTCGCGACGACGGCTTCGTCTGGGGCCAGGAAGAATAGGCGTCAGATTTTGACGCTTGCTTGGGGAACGTCGGTCGGCGACCCTCCGGGCATGCATCCGGCCGCCTTCCTCATCGCCCTGATCGGAACATCCCAGGACTGCGGCGCAACCGACCTGCCGCACATCGACCAGGCCGCCTATGCGGTGGTGAACGGCATGATCGGGAGTACGGGGGACGACGGCGAACCGGCATCCCGCTTCTTCGCGGAGCCGCTGGCCTCCGCTCTCGCGGACGAGCAGCGGCGGCGCGAGCGGGGCGAGGTCCCGAGATTGTCCCGCGAATGGCTGAGCGGAGGCGGCCGCATGGACGCGGTGACCGACGTCAGACTCTACAGTCTGAACCGCAGCGGGGTGGACGACATCGTCATGGGTCTGGGGTTCACAAACGCCGAGGGCGAGACCGTCTATCGCCGACTGCATCTGGGATGCCACGATGGAGCGTGGCGGATCGACAGCATCTTCCTGCACCCGGAGGAGGCGTTCCTGAACGACCTTCTGGCCCGGGAGCCTTGACCTGACCGGCTTCTGTCGTCATAAGCCCCGCCTTCACGCCACCGGCTCGCCGCGTTGCGTGATCCACTACGGACGATGCGTGGACCGCCGTTGAGATCGTCCCTCCAGTTGGGGAGGGACCGGGCCGCATCATATAGAGAGTGACTTATGTCCAAGCGCCACAGCGCCAAGTACAAGCTCGACCGGGCCATGGGTGAAAACCTCTGGGGCCGTTCGAAATCCCCGGTCAACAAGCGTTCCTACGGCCCCGGCCAGCACGGCCAGCGCCGCAAGTCGAAAGTCTCGGACTTCGGCCTGCAGCTGAAGGCCAAGCAGAAGCTGAAGGGCTACTACGCCAACATCACCGAGAAGCAGTTCGCCGCGACCTATGCGGAAGCCGCGCGCCGCAAGGGCAACAGCTCGGAGAACCTGATCGGCCTGCTGGAATCGCGTCTGGACGCCATCGTCTACCGCGCCAAATTCGTGCCGACCCCCTGGGCCGCGCGCCAGTTCGTCAACCACGGCCACGTGACCGTCGATGGCAAGAAGGTCGACATCGCCTCGTACCGGGTCAAGCCGGGCCAGGTCATCGAGGTCAAGGAAAAGTCCCGCTCGATGGCGCTGGTGCTGGAAGCCCAGCAGTCGTCGGAGCGCGATGTGCCCGACTACCTCGAGCTGGGCGACCGCGGTTTCTCGGTCCGCTACGTCCGCGTGCCGGAACTGGCCGACGTTCCGTTCCCGGTGAAGATGGAGCCGAACCTGGTCGTGGAATACTACTCCTCGTAAGCGCTACGCGACCACGACGCGAAATGAGGGCCCCGGAGCGATCCGGGGCCCTTTTCGCATCGCCTGCGACGGGTTCCCCTCGCGGGCGAACAGGCGCACACTGGACGGGTTCAGGATTTCGGCGCGGGAGGCCGGGAATGAAACGGATCGTCACGCTGGCCGGGACCGCCATGCTGGCCGCCGCCCTGCCGGGGTGCGCGCTGGTGGAGCGGTTCATGCCGGACGCCCCGATCGAAACCGCGGAGGCTCCGGGGCAGATCGAGCCCGTCCACGCCGCCGCCATCGTTCAGGACCAGGCGGTGTTCTGGGTCAGCTCGAACGGCTGCACGCAGAAGTCCGATCTGACGCCGGTGATCCGCCGCACCGGCGACGCCTCGGTGATCACCCTGCGCCGGATCAAGGAAGATCGCTGCCTGCAGCCACGCGCCGAAGGCGTGGAGATGCGCTGGACGTTCCAGGAAATGGGACTGGCGCCGGGCAGCCGCGTCTCGGTCGAGAATCCCTACCAGCTGCCGCAGGGCTGAGGCCGCTCAGCGGACCTCGAAGGCCGGAAGCATATCGGACGGAATGCGGTGCGGGCGCATCGTGGCGGCGTCGACCAGCACCCATTCCGAGACGCCCTGGGCGCACAGCCGCCCTTCTGCGTCCTCGATGCGGACATAACGGTTGAAGCGCGGGCCTTGGGGATCGCCGACCCAGGTGCGGGCTTTCACGCCCGTGGCGTCGGGGAGAAGGGGGCGGAAATAATCGATCTCATGCCGCACCGCGACCCAGGACCAGCGGGCGCGGGTTTCGGCGTCGAAGCGGGCGTTCCAGTGCGCCGTGCCGGCGTCCTGCAGCCAGCCGACATAGACGACATTGTTGACGTGGCCGTTGTCGTCGATGTGCTCGGGCCTGACCTCGAGGGGGACGACGAAGATTTCGCGGTCGGCCCGGGGCTCGAGCTGGGCCTTGGCCATCAGGCGTCGGCGTCGCCGAGGGACACACCCTTGTCGGTCAACAGGGTCTGAAGCTCGCCGGCGTTGAACATCTCGCGGACAATGTCGGAACCGCCGACGAACTCGCCCTTGACGTAGAGCTGGGGGATGGTCGGCCAGTCGCTGAAGATCTTGATGCCGTCGCGCAGGGCCTCGTCCTGCAGCACGTCCACGCCGACGAAGGGCGCGCCGACGTGATCGAGGATCTGAACCGCCAGCGAGGAGAAGCCACAGCGCGGCGCGTCCGGCGTGCCCTTCATGAACAGCACGACGTCATGCTGTTTCACCGTATCGGCGATGAAGGTCTGGACGGGATTGGCGACGGCTTGATCGGTCACTGGAACTGGCCTTTCGGTGAAGGCCGTCAGCTAGGCGCCCGGGAGGGCGGGGTCAAGGCGCCGAAAGGTCTCAGGGCGACCGGTCAGGCCGCCTTGGCGCCCGCGACCCGGGCCATCTCGATCTGGGCGGCGAGGCCTGGCGGCATGTCGCGGTCGGGCACCATGGCCAGCATGTTCAGCCGCTCGAGGTCGCTGGCGCGGATCAGGACGCTGGACACGGCGGGGTCCGTCAGGGCGTAGGCCAGACAGATCGCCTCGGCCGGCCAGTTGTTGGTCCGGTGCAGGAAGGCGAAGGTGCCGGCATGGGCCAGCGGCCCCTCCTTCGGCCTGGAGCCGCCGCCGAAGCCGAAGAAGCTCTTCTTCGGCTGGTGCACGGCCGCCGCCTTCTTCGCGGTGTCGAGGCTTTCGGGGAAGTAGTCGTAGACGAAGATGGCCATGTCCGCCTCGCGGGCGGCGCGCAGGCGTGAGCGGATCTGCCACGGCGAGTTGACGTGGAACGGCGTGGTCAGGACGTCGAAGGCGCCGGTCGAGACGTAGGTATCCATCACCTCGCCCTCGCCGGAGATGCCCAGCAGACGAACCCGTCCGGTGGCGCGCAAGGCCTTGAGGGCGCCGAGCGTCGACTGCGGCAGTTCGTGTTCGGCGGGCTCGTCGAGGACCGCCAGGTCGAACCAGCCGAGACCGGAGATGCCGAGGGCCCGGTCGATGGCCGAGGTGATGCCCTCGGCCGAGAAGTCGCGATCCGATCCGCGGCGGCCATCGCCGGCCCCGAGGGTCAGGGCGACCTGGACCAGCTTGCGGTCGACGTGCTTCAGGGCCTGACCGAGAATCTCGGCCAGCACGGGATCGGCCGTTTCGAGCCGATAGCTGTTGATGCCGGCCTCCAGCGCCGAATAGATCAGTTCGCGGCCGGCCTCGGGGCCTTGGGCGATGTCGCGGGGGCCGAGGCTCAGCGTCAGCGCCGACACCGCCTGACCCGCCTGTCCAAAGGGACGGTAGCGCATGGTTCAGTCTCCTGCCGGGGAGGGATTGGCCGGGGCCGAAGTCTCGAGCGCCAGCGCGTGCAGTTCGCCGCCCATCTTGCCCTTCAACGCCGCATAGACGAGCTGGTGCTGGCGCACGCGCGGCAGGCCGGCGAAAGCCGGAGAGACAATGCGGGCGCGATAATGGTCGCCGTCGCCAGCCAGATCGTCGATGACGATCTCGGCGTCAGGAAAGGCTTCGGTCAGGCAGCCGCGAAGCTCTTCGACGGGCATGGGCATGGGGCGGGCGGTCTCTCTCGATTTCACCGGCCAGAATGCCGCGTAAACCTTAATGGCTGGCTACGGGCCCGCTGGGGACTGGCCGTCGTCGCCGACGAGCCCGTGGCGGCGGTAGAGCGCCATCTCGTCGGCGCTGATGAAGGCGAAGATGGCTGGACCGCTGTCGCGCCGCTGGACCAGGTAGACGAGGTCGAACGGGATGGTGACGGCGCTTCCGTCCGGCTTGAGAAAGTCGGCCCGGTAGAAGACCTGGACCCGGTCGTGGTTCTGGTACAGCGGCGAAACGTCGACCCGGTCCACCGTCATCCGGCGCGTACCCATGGCTTTGTAGAAGCCGTACATCCCGATCAGCATGTCGCCGAACGCCTGATCGCCCGTGGCGGCCGCATTGAGCGAGCCGTCCACGCCGAGGGCCAGCACGGTTTCGGCGAAGAAGCTCCGGATGAGATCCACCTCCACGTCCCCCTTCAGCGAGCGGGTGTAGGCGTCGGCATAGGACCGGAACCAGGCGTCGTAGTCGGGTGCGGTCATCGCTCGCCTCCTCTGGGTAACCGGCGGTTCAGGCGGCGGTGCGCTCGAACAGGGTCACGGCCTCGCCCTTGTAGGTCGTCTCCACGTACGGCGTGTAGCCGGCCCGACGCGCCAAGGCGATCGAGGGGCCGTTGTCGGGCGAGATCATGCAGACTGTGCGCGGCGCGTTGAGGGCATCGTCGCACCAGGCCAGGGCGGCGGACAGGGCCTCGAAGGCCAGACCCCGGCCCTGGAAGCGGGGGTGGACGCCCCAGCCGAGTTCGGGCGCGTCGAAGGCGGGCTCGAGGACGCGGTGGAAGTCCAGCACGCCGACGCTGCCCACGTGCTCGCCGGTGTCCTTGAGGCGGATGGTCCAATTGCCGTGGCCCAGCGCCTCCCAGTGACCGATGTCCCGCAGCAGGCGGAACCAGACGTCCTCGCCGGTCAGGGGTTCGGGGAAGATGTGGCGGATGAAGGCCCGGTCGGCCCACAGGGCGCGCAGGTCGTCGTAGTCGGAGACGGCGACCGGGGTCAGGGTCAGGCGTTCGGTGATCAGGGTGCTGGTCATGAGGAGGCGAACAGGGCTCCGGCGCGTTCGATACGGGTCTGGCCGTCCGCGCCGGTGACGGCGTAGGTGAAGCCGGGCTGAAGCGCGAAGCCTCCGGCGCGGCCCTGTTTGTCGAGCGCCAGCAGGGCGACCTGGGAGTTGGCGACCTTTGCCCCGCGCAGCCGGGCCAGCCGCTCGATCACCCGGCGGCAGGCGGCGGCCGGATCCAGACCGGCGCGCATGGCCTCGACCACCGCGTGCGAGCCGGCGACACGGAGGACGTCCTCGCCCACGCCCGTGGCGGTGGCCCCGCCGACCTCGTCATCGACATAGAGGCCGGCCCCGATGATCGGGCTGTCGCCGACCCGGCCGCGCAACTTGAAAGCCATGCCCGAGGTGGTGCAGGCGCCGGCCATATGATTGGCGGCGTCGATGGCGAGCAGGCCGATGGTGTCGTGGTTGCCCGGGCCGCCGGGCGTCGAGCGCCAGTCGGCGTTCTCGCTGTTGGGACGCGGGGCGTAGTCGGCGGTCTTCAGCCACTCGCGCCACGCCGCCTCGGCCCGCGGGGTCAGCAGGTTGCGGGTGTCGAAGCCCTGGTCGACGGCGAAGCGCCGGGCGCCCTCGCCGACCAGCATGGTGTGAGGCGTCTTCTCCATCACCCGCCGGGCCACGGAGACGGCGTGGACCACGTCTTCCAGCGCACAGACGGCGCCGATGTCGCCGGCCCAGGTCATGACGCAGGCGTCGAGGGTGACCCGTCCGTCGCGGTCGGGCAGGCCGCCCAGCCCGACGGAGGAATTGCTCTCGTCCGCTTCCGCCACCCGGCCGCCGGCCTCGACCATGTCGAGAGCCGAGCCGCCCGCGGCCCGCACGGCCATCCCCGCCGCGTTGGCGGCGGCGCCGAAGTCCCAGGTCGAGACCATGACGGCCGGGACAGCGTCTTGCGCCACCGCGGCTCCGGCGAGGGCGGCGGCAGGGGCGGCGCCCAGGACGGCCCGGCGCGAAGGCCCGCTCACATCAGCCCCAGTTGCTTGAAGCTGGCGACGCCGTCGCGGCCGACGATCAGGTGATCGTGCACCGAGAGATCGAGCGCCCGGGCGGCCTCGATGACCTGGCGGGTCATCTCGATGTCGGGTCGGGACGGCGTGGGATCGCCGGACGGATGGTTGTGGACGATGATCATCGACTTCGCCGACAGCTCCAGCGCCCGGCGCACCACCTCGCGCGGATAGACCGGGGCGTGGTCCACGGTGCCGCGATTCTGGATTTCGTCGAGGATCAGCTGGTTGCGGTTGTCGAGGTAGAGGACGCGGAACTGCTCGCGCGGCTCATGCTGGAGCGAGAGGCGGACGTAGGCCAGCAGGGCAGTCCAGGAGGAGATGACGGTGCGCTTGCCGGCCTCCTCGCGGGTCACGCGGCGGGCGACCTCATGCAGGGCGGCGAGGTCGAGGGCGGTTTCGGCCCCGATACCCCTGGTCCGCCCGCGCGTGTCCGCTGTCCTGACGGTCATCAGATCCTCGACCGAAGCGGCCAGCACCGCCGCCAGCGAGCCGAAGCGGGCCAGCAGGGCCTTGGCGATCGGTTTGACGTCGCCCTGCGGCTGGCTGCGGAACAGGAAGAGTTCGAGCAGTTCGTAGTCCGGGAGGTGATGCAGGCCGGCGCCGCGGGCGCGGTTGCGGAGACGCGCCCGATGGCCGGACAGCCCCGTCTCGACCCCGGCTCCGGTGCGGGCGATCGGCTTCGGGGGCGCGACGCGCTGTGACAGGGGAACAGGAAAGGGCAGCACGGCGGACATGGCGACCTCCAGCTCAGCGCCGGACCATGTCAGAACGTAAGAGGAACGTCCAGCGGTGCGAGACGCTAGAGTTTGGGGCGGAACAGCCCCGCCGGACTGGCGCTGAAGATCTCGACGCCGTCCTCGGTCACGCCGATGGTGTGTTCGCACTGGGCCGACAGGGACTTGTCCCGCGTGACGGCCGTCCAGCCGTCGGACAGCACCTTCACGTGCGGCTTGCCCAGATTCACCATCGGCTCGACGGTGAAGAACATGCCGGTGCGGAGCGTGGCGCCCTCGCCGCGGCGGCCGTAGTGCAGGACGTTCGGGCTGTCGTGGAACAGTCGGCCGATGCCGTGGCCGCAGAAGTCGCGCACGACCGACATGCGGTTCGCCTCGACGACCTGCTGGATGGCGTAGCCGATGTCGCCGAAGGTCGCGCCGGGCTTGATGACGGCGAGGCCGGCCTCCAGCGCGTCATAGGTGACGTCGATCAGCTTTTTGGCGCGCGCGTTGATCTGGCCGACCGCAAACATGCGGCTGGAGTCGCCGTGCCAGCCATCCACGATGACGGTGTGGTCGACGTTGACGATGTCGCCATCCTTCAAGACCTTGTCGCCGGGAATGCCATGGCAGACGACATGGTTGATCGAGGTGCAGATGGTCTTCTCATAGCCCTTGTAGCCGAGGCAGGCCGGCAGGGCGCCGTGATCGAGGGTGAATTCGCGAATGCGGTCGTCGAGTTCGCCGGTGGTCACGCCGGGAACGACAAACGGCGTGATCATGTCGAGCGCCTCTGCGACCAGGCGACCGGCCTTGCGCATTCCCTCGAAGGCTTCGGCGTCGTGGACGCGGATTTCATGGGTGCGGACGAAGGCGTCGTCGTCCAGTTCCGGGGTCTCGTACATCAGGCGGGGCTTTCGGGGCGTCTCGGTCGGCGCGTTCAGATGGCGATCATAGCACACAAGCTCAAGGCGTTACGATGACGGAGCGTCTCAGACAGCCTAGCGTAGACCCATGACCGAATCGCCGCCGACCGCCGCCGTGCTGATCATCGGCGACGAAGTACTGTCCGGCCGGACGCAGGACACCAACCTGAACACCATCGCCCGGTTCCTGGCGGCGCTGGGGATCGAGCTGCTTGAGGCGCGGACGATCGGCGACCGAAAGGAGCAGATCGTCGAGTCGCTGAACGCCCTGAGGGCCGGTCATGACTATGTCTTCACCACCGGGGGCATCGGGCCGACCCATGACGACATCACGGCGGACGCCGTGGCGACGGCGTTCGGGGCAGCCCTGCCGGAACATCCGGAAGCCCTGGCCATCCTTGAGCGGCGCTATGGCGCGGAGTTCAACGCCCCGCGGCGGCGGATGGCGCGAATCCCGGAGGGCGGGACGCTGATCGCCAACCCCGTCACGGACGCGCCGGGGTTCCAGATCGGCAATGTCTTCGTCATGGCAGGCGTGCCGAAGATCATGACGGCCATGCTGGAGGACGTCGCGCCGCGGTTGAGGCGGGGCGCGGTGGTGCACGCGCGCACGGTGCGGGTGTCGGGCGTCGGGGAGGGCGCGGTCGCCGATATCCTGACGGCGGCGGCGCGCGCGAACCGCGACCTCAGCTTCGGCAGCTACCCGTTCGGGGCCGGGACGGTGGGCGAGATCGGAACCAATCTGGTGGTGCGCGGGCGCGACCTAGAGGCGGTCGACGAGGCCGTGGTCGCCCTGCTGGCTGAGCTGGAGATGGCCGGGATCGAGGCGGTCACCGTCCAGGCCCCATAGACCGGAGCGCGGACCTGCGCTTGTGTGGGTGGTCGGCGAGGGGGCTTTCATGGACGCGAATTTCGAGGCGATGGTACGCTACCGGCGCGGCATGGACGTGCAGGCGCTGATGGATCAGCTGATCATCGAGGGTTGCGAGCCGAAGGCCGCCGAGGACGCCGTCATGCGCGTTCACAACCGGATCCGCAGCCGGGACCGCAAGCGGGGTTTCACCAACCTGATGTTCGGTCTGCTGATCTTCGCGATCGGGACCGCGGCGTCCCTCTGGCTGATGATCGAGGGCGGCTTTCTGGTCTACACCTACGCCGCGGCGCTCGGAGGGGCGGGGATGTTCCTGACCGGCGCCGTCCAGATCTTCAGGGCCGGCAAGGACCGGGAGTTGGCGCGGCTCTAGACCCGATCAGCCGCCCGCCCGGCCGGTGAAGGCGTCGGCGAGAGCGTGGAACGCCGGGTTGGGCCGTCCGGCCGCGTCGAGCAGCAGCGGGCTTTCGTCAGAGCGGTTCTTGCCTTCCTCTCGGACCAGCCAGCTGTCCACATCGCGCAGACCCCAGGTGGTGAAGGCGTAGCGCTGGCGTTCGGGCAGGCCCATGAAGGCTTCGGCCAGTTCGCCGACGCGGGCGACCTGCTGGGCGCGGCGCTCGGGGGTGGAACGCAGGTCCGGCCGAACGCCGCCGTCGCGCCGCAGCGGGAAATCGAGCTCGGAGACGTGGATGGGCAGGCCCAGCGAGGCGGCGTCGCGCATGAAGGCGCTGATCCGGCCGGAGGGAATCTCGATGTTCAGGTGCGACTGGGTTCCGATCCCGCCGATCGGAGCGCCCAGATTGAGCAGGCGCTCGACGAGCCGCAGGAAGGTCGCACCTTTGGCCGGTATGTTCTCGAGATTGTATTCGTTGAGGAACAGGACCGCGTCCGGGTCGGCGGCCTTGGCCTGCTCGAACGCGCGGACCATGTAGCCCTCCGTTCCCAGGGCCCGGCTCCAGTGGCAATCGCGCAGACCGTCGCCGTCTTCGGCCACCGGCTCGTTGACCACGTCCCAGCCGGCCATCTGTCCGCGATACCGGGCGACGAAGGCGGAGATGTAGCGGTCGTACTCGGCGGCGAAGCGGTTGCGGGGGACCGTCCGGTCGTCGAAGACCTCGGCGCCCTGCGAGTACCAGATCAGGGTGTGGCCGTGGACGCGCAGGCCGTTGTCGCCGGCGAAGGCCACGACCCGGTCCGAGGCGGAGAAGTCATGGGTGAAGCCGGCGCCGAGCGTGCGCTCCATCTTCTGCTCCCACTCGGGTGTCAGCTGGGAGCAGTGGCGCAGAACCTGCGCGACCCATCCGGGCTGTTCGAGCTGCCAGGTCATGGCGGCGGCGCCGAACGGGAAGGGCGCGAGGGCTTTCAGGGGCGGGGCTGCGGCGCCGACGGAAGGCTGGGCGGTCGCGAAGCGGTCGCAGGCGGCCAGCGCTATGGGCGCAGCGAGGAGGGCGCGGCGATTGAGGTGGGGCGGGTCAGCCCGCACGGCGCCTCAGGCCCAGTTCGTCGAAGGCGGCGGTCTCGCGCTTGCCGGCGGCGATCAGGCGGTTGAGCCGGGTGGTCTCGGCGACGTGCTCGAACTTCTTGAGCTCCTCGAAGGCGCCGCTGAGAGCGTCACGGGCCCCTTCCTCCTCAGCGCCGATCTCGACCACGTCCGCCTCGGCGGCGGACTTGCGCAGTTTCCAGCCGTTCAGATAGGCCTGCAGAAGCAGGGCGGCCTCGGCGTCCTCGCGGGCGCGTCCCTGTTCGATCTCGGCCTCGGCCTCCAGCACGGCGACCCGCATCTCGGCGGAGGCCCGGCGGGCGGTGATCTCGGCGAGGCGCTTCTGCAGCGTCTCGACCTCGTAGCTGGAGATGCGGATCAGGGATTGGGCCCAGGCGGTCATGCTGCGTCTCCGGTCACTGCACCATTCCCTGGTTCAGAATGGTTTCCAGACGGTCAAAGGAATCGGTCAGCCGCGTCACGTCATGGTGATCCTGTCCGAGGAAGGCCTCAAGCGCAGGATTCAGGGCGATGGCGCGGTCGACGATCGGATCGGCGCCGGTGCGGTAGGCTCCGATCCGGATCAGCTCTTCCATGTTGGCGTAGGCCGACAGGCACTGGCGGGCCCGCCGGTTCAGCTCGCGCTCGGGCGGAGTCTGGCAGCCGGGCAGGGTGCGGCTGACCGACTTGAGCACGTCGATGGCGGGGAAGCGGCCGCGTTCGGCGATCCTGCGGTCCATGACGATGTGACCATCGAGGATGCCCCGGACGGCGTCGGCAATGGGCTCGTCGTGATCGCCGCCGTCGACCAGGACGGTGAAGAGGGCGGTGATCGGTCCGGCGGTGGTGCCGTCGGGACGGATCGGACCGGGCCCGGCCCGCTCCAGCAACTTGGGCAACTCGGTGAAGACCGTCGGCGTATAGCCCTTGGTCGTCGGCGGCTCGCCCGCGGCGAGGCCGATCTCGCGTTGGGCCATGGCGAATCGGGTGACCGAGTCCATCAGACACAGAACCTCGAGATCCTGGTCGCGAAGGAACTCCGCGCAGGCCATGGTCATGTAGGCGGCCTGACGGCGCTTCAGGGCCGGTTCGTCGGAGGTGGCGACGACGACGATGGCGCGCTTCAGGCCTTCTTCACCGAGAGTTTCCTCAATGAATTCGCGAACCTCACGGCCCCGTTCGCCGATCAGACCGACGACGACGGCGTCGCAACTGGCCTGACGGGCAAGCATGGAAAGCAACACAGACTTGCCGACGCCGGAGCCGGCGAAGATGCCGAGGCGCTGGCCGCGGCAGGTGGTGGTGAAGACGTCCATGGCGCGCACGCCGAGATCCAGTCGCTCGCCGACCCGCCCGCGCGAATGGGCCGGCGGCGGCGGCGCACGCAGGGGATAGGCGGCGGGTCCGGTCGGCAGCGGGCCCTTGCCGTCAATCGGATTGCCGAACGCGTCGATGATCCGACCGAGCCAGGCCGTGGTGGGACGCACGGCGGCGGCGGCGGCGATGATGCGGATGTCCGCGCCGGGGGCGACTCCTTCGACCGGGCCGAACGGCATCAGCAAGGCCTTCGCGTCGCGGAAGCCGACCACTTCGGCCGGGAGGGGCGAGAGATGCCGACGATCGATCTCGGCGCGGGCGCCGACGGCGAGGCGGGAGAGGCCGCCCCTGGATTCGATCAGCAGGCCGTTTACGCCGGCGACCTTGCCGGTCACGACCAGCGGATCGATCGCTTCGACGGCGGCGGCGAGATTGCGCAAGCGGAAAGCCCCGGGAACAGGCGTTCAGGGATGCGCCATCGTGGTTAACGGGGGGTGAAAATCGGCTTGCGGAGGGCGCGGGCGTGGTTCGCTGGAACCAAGCTTCACGCTTCAAGTTAATCTGGCCGCCGGATCACACTGATCGACCAACCGCCTGGGAGGGGCGGCGATCGGGAGCCCCGGCGTGCGTCCGTCTCCCCGGACGTCTCACGCTCAATCGGCCCGTCCGGGATGAAACCTGGAACGCCGGTCGTTGAGACCATCAGGGGCGAGGCCCGCGACTGGCGCGGGGCCGTCGCTCGCATCAGGAGGGTTGTTCCCATGGCTGCTTCTTCCGGAGCCGCTCGCGCGGCTGTGTCCGACACGCGTCTCGTGTCTCCGCTGGCCTTCGCCGAACTCGATCTGTCCGCGGCGCTGCACAGCGCGTCTCCCGCGCCCCTTGCCTTCGCGGCCAACGACAATCGCGAGGGCGAGACCGCTGTGGCGTCGTGGAGCCTGAGTTGCGGCTGCGGTTGCGGCAAGGGCTGGACGGACTTCTTCCGCGACGGGGTCGGCGACCGGGTTCGAACCGTCGGGGTGGACACGGTGACCAATCCCCTGCTGCTGGACACTGTCGGCGGCGACAGCGCCGGCGCGGCCCAGGCCATCACCGTCGGCTCGACGACCTATGGTGTGATCGAGGACTTCAACGACCAGGACTTCTTCTCCGTCACCTTGGTCGCGGGCCAGACCTATGCGATCTCCCAGCTGCTGCATGTCGGCGGCACCGCCACGGGCGACGGAACCCTGTTGAGCGGCGTTCCGCTGGCCGACGCCTTCATCGAGCTCTACGGCGCGGATGGCACGACCCTGTTGGCCTCAGCGGACGGCGGCAGCAACACCACGCCCTCGGGCCTGGACGCCAAGCTGTTCTTCACTGCGACGACCACGGGCACCTACTACATCAACGCCCGCAGTTTCGACCAGGACGGGACGAATGGGACGGACGGCGACCACGTTGGCGACTACACCCTGACCGTCCAGGCCGTGGCGGCTTCGGAAGCCCCCCTGCCGCGCTTCTATTCGGCCGCCGGCCAGGCGCCCAACCCCCTGCTCGACTCGCTGGACTGGGGCAGCACCTGGGACCACACCGTCCGTAACCCTGACGGCGACAATGGCACGCGCACGGACAATGGCGTCGCCGACGGCGGGACGCCGATCACGAACACCGAATACGGCATCGTCGGCAAGAACGTGATGAAGGTGTATTTTGCCAAGCAGGGCGACGTCTTCCTGAGCGACGATCCCCTCAATCCCGGGCTCGAAACCTCCCTCCAGGCCCGCAACATGCTCCAGTGGGAGATCGACGCCTTCCGCGCCAGCATGGACCTCTACGAACAGGTCACCGACCTGCAGTACGTCGAGGTCGACAACCGCGCGGATGCCGACATCAAGATCATCATCTATCAGGGCACGCCGGGCGCCGGCGCCAGTCTGCTTGGCCGCATGAGCCCTCCCGGCGAACAGAATGAAGGCCAGATGGAGATCAACGCCGGCGACTACCGCTGGACCGAGGAAGGCGTCAGCCCCGGCGGCTTCTTCTTCCCGACCCTGCTGCACGAATTCGGTCACGGCCACGGCATGAAGCACCCGCATGACACCGGCGGCGGCGGCCCCGTCATGAGCGGCGCCGGACCCAGCGAGGACCCGGTCGAGGGTGCGATCGGCGGCCAATACGGCGACTTCGGCCTGAGCCAGCAAATGTACACGATCATGTCGTACAACGACGGCTGGAACGAGACCGGCGGCGTCGGCGGCCGCCCGGCCGGCCACGGCGGCCCCAGCTCGGGCGGCCTCGAGATGCAGGCCGACCACTTCGGCTGGATGGGCACTCTGGGCGCGCTGGACATCGCGCTGCTGCAGGACAAGTACGGCGTCAACGAGGAGTGGGCGACCGGTGACGACGTCTACACGATCGACGACGTCAACGGGGCCGGCCACTACTACCGCGCTATCTGGGACGGCGGCGGCGACGACGAGATTCGCTATGCCGGCTCGCGGAACGCCACGATCGACCTGCGGGCGGCCACGCTCCAGTATGAGGAAGGCGGCGGCGGCCGGGTGTCCTACGCCCTCGGCGCCTGGACCGGCTTCACCATCGCCAATGGCGTGACCATCGAACGGGCGACCGGCGGGGACGGGAACGACGCTCTCACCGGCAACGACGCCGCCAACATCCTGTCCGGCGGCCTGGGGACGGACGTCCTCGACGGCGGGCTCGGTGACGACACCCTGGCTGGCGGCGACGGTGCGGATACGCTGACCGGCGGAGCGGGTTCGGATACCGCAAACTACGCTTCGGCGGCGGCCGGCGTCAGCGCCCGGCTGTCGATCGGACGGGTTCTGAATGACGGATCCGGCGCGGTCGATGTGCTGAACGGCGTTGAGAACGTCACGGGCTCGGCCTTCGCCGACACCCTGTTCGGCGACGCCTCCGCCAACGTGCTGCTCGGTGGGGCCGGACGCGACACCCTGATGGGCAACGCCGGCGCCGACGTGCTGGGCGGCGGCCTTGGCGAGGCGAACACCGTGTACGGCGGCCTCGGCGACGACCGCTTCCTGGTGGATGTGATGGGCGACACTCTGATCGAGTACGCCGGCGAAGGGACCGACACCGTCGAGACCAGCCTCGCCGCGTATGAACTCAGGGCCGCCAACATCGAGAATCTGGTCCTGACCGCCGCCGGCGGAGCGACCGGCACCGGCAATGCGCTCGCCAACGTCCTGACCGGTGGAGCGGGAGACGACATCCTGATCGGTCGGGGCGGCGCGGACAGTTTGCGTGGCGGAGTCGGGCGCGACACGGCCAGCTACGCGGCCGCCGCGGCCGCGGTCACGGTCAAGCTGGCCGGGGGCGTGGCGACCTCGGACGGCGACGGCTCCCAGGACCTGCTGACGAGCATCGAGAATGTCGTGGGTTCCGCCTTCGACGACATGCTGGCCGGGGACGCGGTCGCCAACCGGCTAGATGGCGGCGCCGGACGCGACACCCTGATCGGCCTGGCCGGCGATGACGTTCTGAGCGGCGGGGGCGGCGCGGCCAACGAGATGTACGGCGGCGCCGGAGATGACCGCTATGTCGTGGGCGCCATTGGCGACACCGTGGTCGAGAACGCCGGCGAGGGCCTTGACACCGTCGAGACCACGCTGGGCGGCTTTACCCTGAAGGCCAATGTCGAGAACCTGCTCTACACCGGGTCCGGCAATTTCGCCGGAGTCGGCAACGCCTCGGCCAATGTGATCACCGGCGGCGCGGGGTCGGACACCCTGACCGGCGGCGGCGGAAACGACACGCTGAACGGCGGCGCCGGCCAGGACCTGGTTCTTCTGGCCGGGGTTCGGGCCGACTACACCGTGACGGCCGAGGCGGGCGGCGCTTTCCGCGTCACCGACGCGGTCGCGGCGCGGGACGGCGTCGACCTTCTGACCGGCGTCGAGCGCGTGCGGTTCAGCGACGGGACGACGGCCCTGCTGTCCGACCTGGTCGCCGCCTCGCCGGCCCCCGCTCCGGCCGCAGCCCCCACGCTGTCGGCGAAGTCCTACGACGCCCAGATACTGCCGGGCCTGACGGACGACGACTTCATCATGGTGAAGGGCGGCGACGAACCGCTGATCCTGCCCGACGACGGGCTGTCGGCCGATCTGGTCCCGCAGGGCCGGTGGGGCGGGGCATCCGATCGGATGCTCAGCCTGTTCGACATGGACGACGCGTTCGTGGCGGAGCCGGCGGGCCTGTTGCGGCATATCGACGGTCTGGACGACTGGATGTAGTCTGGCGCGGTCCGGCTGGCGACGACGCCGGGGCGATCAACATCGTCCCGGCGTCTCGTCGTCATTTCGACCGCAGCCCTTGCGGACGCGCCGAAACGCCTATCTGTAGCGTTCCGCCCTTCCGTCGAGAGACCTAGCGATGTCCGACGCCGCCCCCGCCTATGACGCTTCCGCCCAACTGAAATCCGGTCGCGGAAAGATCTATCCGTCCATTCTCGACACCATCGGCGACACGCCGGTCGTCGGGCTGCCGCGGCTGTCGGCCGAATACCGGCCGAAGGCGACGGTGTTGGCCAAGCTGGAGTTCTTCAATCCGATCGGCTCGGTGAAGGACCGGATCGGGGTGGCCATGATCGACGCTCTGGAACAGGCGGGCCGGATCGGGCCGCATTCGGTGCTGATCGAACCCACCAGCGGCAACACCGGGATCGCCCTGGCCTTCGTGGCGGCGGCCAAGGGCTACCGGCTGATCCTGGTCATGCCGGAAAGCATGTCGATGGAACGCCGCAAGATGCTGGCCCTGCTAGGCGCCGAACTGGTCCTGACCCCCGCCGAAAAGGGCATGAAGGGGGCGATCGCCATGGCCCAGGATCTGCTCGACCGGACCCCGGGCGCCGTCAGCCCCTCGCAGTTCGACAATCCCGCAAACCCCGCCATCCACCGGGTCACCACCGCCGAAGAAATCTGGAACGATACGGCAGGCGAGGTCGACATCGTCGTCTCGGGTGTGGGCACGGGCGGCACCATCACCGGCGTCGGCCAGGTGCTGAAGGCCCGCAAGCCATCGGTGCGGATGATCGCGGTTGAGCCGACGGCCTCGCCGGTGCTGTCCGGCGGCGAACCCGGGCCGCACAAGATCCAGGGCATCGGCGCCGGTTTCATTCCCGCCAACGTCGACCGCTCGGTCATCGACGGGGTGGAGCAGGTCAGTAACGAGGACGCCTTCGACATGGCGCGCAAGGCCGCGCGCATGGAGGGCGTTCCCGTCGGCATCAGCTCGGGCGCCGCGCTGGTCGCCGCCTTCCGTCAGGGGGGCCTGCCCGAGAATGCGGGGAAGATGATCGTGGCCATCATTCCCAGCTTCGCCGAGCGCTATCTGTCGACGGCGCTGTTCGAAGGGCTTTAGGCACGGGTTTGTTGCCAGCGTATTTCGAAGGTGTGGCCGGGCCCAGGCCCCGGCTTAAGGAAGCTTAACTTTACAGGGCCGGCGGGACGCGGCGGATTGAGGCTTCAACCCCCGGAGCCGCCATGCGCGCCTTGATCGCTTGCCTGAGTCTGTTCGCCGCCACGCCGGCTCTGGCGCAGGATGACCTGACCGCCCTCTCGGACGAATTCAACGGCGGCGCCCTGACTGGCTGGACGCGTTTCGACGAGGTGTTCGGCTGGCCCGACAAGATCAAGGCGCTGGATGTCGGCGAAACCACGCCGGGCGCCCTGCACATCGAGCCCTACCATTCGGCCTGGGTGCGGGATCTGAACGCCCCGTTCCTGTACAGGGACGTGGCCGGAGACTTCGACGTCAGAGCGCGGGTCCGGGTCCGGGGGCGCGACAGCGACATACCGGGCGGCACCTGGTCGCTGGGTGGGCTGATGGCGCGCGTACCGGGCCGGACCACTGCGGAACGATGGGCCCCGAGATACGAGAACTGGCACTTCCTCACCACCGGCGTCGGCCAGGTCGCGGGCGAGCCGATGACCGAGACGAAGTCAACATTCAACAGCTACTCATCGCTGAAGCTGCGACCGTTTCCAACTGGTTGGGTCGAACTCCGGCTGGTGCGGGTCGGAATGGTGCTGATCGCGCTTGCTCGACCGGAAGGCGAGACGCTCTGGCAGGTGCGCGACCGGTTTTACCGGATGGAGAACAATCCGGTGATGCAGGTGGGGCTCATCGCCTACACCACCAGCGACGACGTGCCACCGGGGCCCGAGAATGCGGAAGCCATCAACCGCACCGTGAACGTCGACGCCCGGGTCGACATGGTGCTTGAGGTGGACTGGATCCGGTTCGCTCGCCCGCTGCCGCGTGTCCGGCAGGACTGGTACGGTCAGGTGAGCGCCAACCCTCTCGCCGATCCGAATCTCCCGGAGGCCGAGTTGCTCGAAGCGCTCGGAAGCTAGGCCGGCGCGCATGTCCGTCACAGGCGGTTAACCGGCGCGCCTTAGCCTTTCGGGCGACATGTCCGAGTCCGCTCCCACGCCAGAGGAGGTCGCGCCGCAAGGCGGCTTCCGCGCGCGCCATGCGCTGTTGAAGCGTCTGGCCGACGTGGTGTCGTTGCCGACCAGCCGGATCAACTCGTTCGAACGGGCCGTGACTGGCGATCTTCTGGTCGAAATGCTGCGGCTGGCGTCGCACGAGGACCGGAAACGGGTGGCGGCCCGGCTGGCCCCGCTGGCCGAACTGCCCAACGCGCTGGCGCGGATGCTGCTGCGGGACGAACCCGATATCGCGGGCCTGCTCATTGAACAGTGTGCGTCGCTGTCGGACGCCGACCTCGTCGCCTGCGCCCGGGACGCGGGAGTCGAGCACCGGTTCCTGATGGCCAACCGGCGCGGTCTGTCGGAGGTGGTCACCGAGACCCTGATGAGCTTCGGTGAGAGCCAAGTCATCGAGGCCGTCCTGAGGAACACGACCGCCCGGCTGAGCCAGGTCGCGGTCGAGGGTGTGGTCAGCCTCAGCCGCACCGAGCGCGGATTGTGCCCCCATCTGCTGAGGCGGCCCGAGCTGCGGCCGTCCGGGGCGTATGTGATGTTCTGGTGGTGCGAGCCGGACGATCGCCGGACCATCCTGCAACGGTTCGCCGTCTCGCGCGAAGTGATGCAGGAGGTCGCGGAGGATGTGTTCGCGATGGCGGCCGAAGAGAATTGGCAGGACCCGGTGTCGCGCAAGGCCCTGCAGTTCATCGAGCGCCGGCAGAGAAACCGGGCGGCGATAGAGAAGAGCCCCTACGGCGGTCTCGAACAGGCTGTCGAGGCGGCCGCCCGCCACGGCCTGACCCGCGAGGTGGCGACGGAAATCGCCTATCTGTCCGGGGTCAAACCGATCACCGGGGCCAAGATCCTGGGCGACGCAGGCGGCGAGCCCCTGGCTATCCTGTGCAAGGCGACCGGCCTGGCCAAGTCTGATCTGACCGGCCTGTGGCGGTCGATGCGGCGTCCCGAGACCGAAGCCGACGGCTCTCCGCATCGCACCTGGGAGCGGGTCCAGATCACCTATGACATGCTGGCCGTCGACCGGGCGCAGACGGTGCTGCGCTACTGGAACTGGTCGTTGTCTTCGGCCCTGACGCCGGCTCTATTGAGAGCCATCCGGGATGGCGAGGAAGACGGCGTGGACGACTATTCGGCGCCTGAACGCGCGGCCATGCTGGCGTTGGCGGAAAACTTCGGTCGCTGATCTGCGCCTCAAGTAGAGTGTCGCTAGTCTGATAATCGGCCGCGCTGTCGTCCCTGAATACGCTATTGCGTGAATCAGGCTTGGTCTATATTGAGCGCGCCACAGGCTGCCGGCGAACGTTCAGCCAAGACAACCAGATCAAAAGGTGAGGCCGCGCGTATGGAAGACAACTCGCAACTGCTCGAGATGACCGCCGACATCGTGTCGGCCTATGTGGGCAACAACAACGTTCAGGCCAATGAAGTGCCGGGGCTGATTTCCAGCATTCACGCCGCCCTGTCGCAGGTTTCGAGCGGGGCCGTCGAACCCGAGCCCGAGCCCAAGGAGCCCGCCGTCCCGGTCCGCAAGTCGATCACGCCGGACTACCTGATCTGTCTGGAAGACGGCCGCAAGTTCAAGTCGCTGAAGCGCCACCTGCGCACCAAATACAACATGAGCCCCGAGGAATACCGGGCCAAGTGGGGTCTGCCGAAGGACTATCCGATGGTCGCGCCGAACTACGCCAAGGCGCGTTCGGACCTGGCCAAGCAGATGGGCCTGGGCCAAGGCGGCCGCAAACCGGCCCGCGCCGCGGGACGCGCCAAGAAATAAGCCGGCCAGAACGATGGGCTGAAGCGGCCGCTCCGGTGACGGGGCGGCCGTTTTGCTGTTGCCGTCAGGCGGCCTGGGCGCCGCGCCGCATGCGCCAGAAACGCAGGGTCCTGAGCGCAGCCTCGCGGGTCAGTTCGGCATACATGCGGGCGTAGGAATGCGCCTTGGCCATGGCGTCGCCGTCATCGTTGAGCAGGACCACCGCATAGGTCAGGAACAGCGCCCGATCGAGATCGGCGGCCTTGCAGACCACGGCGAGCGCGTCCAGCTCACGCCGCTCGACGATCTGGCGCGCGGTGTGGAAATCGACGTCGGCCAGCTGGGCCAGGGCGATCAGGAAGGCGGTCCGGCCGCCCGTGCGATCTCCGGACCGCAGGAAGCGCGCCAGCATCTGGGGTGTGAGCTGCCCCGCGGCCTTCAGTTCCTCGACGTAGGCCGAGCATTCGGCGTAGTCGGCGGGCAGGGCGCCGTCGTCGGTGGCGATGCGGGCGCGGCCGGCGGCGAGCGCGCTTTCCAGCAAGGCGGGATCGAGACTGGCGTTCTGTTCGAGAATCCGACTCCGCAGCCTCGCCTCGACCACGAAATACATGTCGTTGAGGAGGTCGGGCGGCAGGGTGGCGCGCGAGACCGTGGCCTCGTGCAGGGCGGGATTGACCTTGGCGCGCTCGACGGCGGCCTCTGAAGCCTTGCGCGACAGGCGTGCGCCGTCGTTGCGCAGAAGGGTCCCGAGGGTTTCATCGTCACCGCGCTCGACGATAACCTCGGAGACGGCTTCCGACACCGAGGGTCTGGCCGAGACGGCGCGCAGGTGGTCCTGACCGTGCCGACGGACCACGCCCAGCAGGTCCTCGTCGGTGAGGACCGGCGAAGCGGCGAGAACGGCGCCGGCGACGGCGGCCTCGTCATGGGCGAGGCGGCGGATCAGGGTGTGCGGCGCGTCGGGCGCGTTAGCGAAACGGGCGGACAATTCGGCCCGCACGGCCGTTTCCATGTCGTCCGCCAGCTTGACCAGCACGGCGTCGTACAGGGTGTCCTCGGTCGCGGAGCGCGGCGATCCGCCGAAGAAATGATCGGTCAGTTCCCGCAGCAGGGTCCGGCGCTTCTCGCTGGAGTCCTCCTCCGCAAGGGCGATCAGATCGGGCAGGCGGGACAGGGTGGTCGCCTCGCTCACTGGTGGTCCCCGTCGGAGGCGGCCGGCGCGGGGCGGATCGAGCCGTTGCGATCCCGGATGAGGGTCGGGCCCTGCGCCGGTTCTGCGAGATCCTGGGAGGCGAGTGTGTCGATGCCGCTGACGACAAGCGCGTCGACGACGGTCGGCGCCGGCATGGTCAGGGCGTCCGGCTCACGTCCATTCTGGCGATGCACGGAGTAGTAGCGCCCGCCCTGACGCGGCGCAGCGGCGTCGGGATCGGTCGCCGGGGTCAACCGGTCGGGCTGCGGCGCCTCGGCGGAAGACAGGGCGGGCGGCGCCGTTTGTGCAGCAGCAGCAGCAGCAGCAGCGGGTGGCGGCGGGGACGCCTGCTGCATCCGGAAGACAGGCGCGTCGCGGCGCGGGGCCATGGGGTCCGGGGCGGACGAGCCTTCCGCAGGCGGGGCCGCAGCGGGATAGACGGCTTCGGCGGGAGCCGGCTGGCCGCGCCGGCCCTGATCCGGCAGGTATTCGGGTCCGGCGGCCGGCGGCGGGGGCGCTGACGGAGCGTCGGGGGCGACGGCCGCGGAGACCGGAACGGGCGCAGGTTCAGGCGCGACGGGCCGCGGCTGCAGCCAGGCGTTGGCGGGGGTCAGGGTGCGGCGCGCGGGTTCGGGCGCATCGGACAGGCGGCGGGGCGCCGGCGGCCCGGACGCCGCGAAGCCGCCATGGGGAATGACGCGGCTTGGGCGGCGAAGATCGGCGCGGGGCGGTTCAGGCTGCGCCGTGTCGCGGGCCGCGGGCATCGCCTCTCCGCGACCCTGCCACGACAGGTAGCGAAGACCCTGCGCCTGGCCCGCGGTCGGGGCGGGCTGGCCGGGCGACTGGGCGGAGGCCGGGCCGGCGAGCGCCATCACGCCGGAGGCGGCGAGGGCGGCGGCGGCGAGGGTCGAGGCGCGACGCAAGGGCGGGCTCCGGACGCGGAAACTGGAGCGCCACGGTAGCCGTGCGGGACTTAACCCGCCGCTAACGGGCGGCGTCGGTTCAGGCCAACCGGCGGCGCACGGCGCGCTCCAACGCACCGACGACGGCGTGCAGCGCCAGACCCATGAACATCAGGCAGAAGAGGGCGGCGAGCATGTCCGCCGTGCGCAGGCGGTTGCCTGCCTCAAGCAGCCGCCAGGCCAGCCCTTGCGTCGCGCCCGAGCCAGAGACGAACTCGGCCACGACAGCCCCGATAATCGACAAGCCGGCGGCGACCCTCAGGCCCTCGAGAACGAACGGAAGCGCGGCCGGCAGTCGCAACCGGATCAGCCGCTGCAGTGGCGAGGCGCCATAGAGATCGAACAACCGCTCCAGATCCGCATCGGCGGACCTGAGGCCGGTCAGCACGCCTGAGAACAGCGGGAAGAAGGCGACGGCGGCGGCCAGGGCGACGACGGCCCGGTCAGCATGGTCAAGGCCGGTCCAGATGAGCACCAGCGGCGCGATGGCGACCACGGGCGTGACCTGCAGGGCGACGGCGAGCGGTCGGACCGCCCGCTCGGCCGTCTCGTGGAGAGATACAGCGAGAGCGAGTCCTCCACCGAGGGCGAACGCGACGACCAGAGCCTGGAAGGCCATCCAGAAGGTGGCCGCCGCGGACGAGAGTAGCAGGGGCGCACGCTGGACGAGGGCGAGACCGACGGCGCTTGGCGGCGGCAGCAGATAGACAGGCGTCTGCAGGGCGCGGCAGGCGATCTCCCACGCGGCCAGCAGGAGCACGGTCAGCAGCAGCGGCGGAAGAAGGCGGCTCATGAAACCTCCTCTTCGGCGGCCGGGAAGGGAGGCGGGGTCATGCTGCGGGCCAGCTGGTCGGCGAGCTCTTCGACGGCCGCGCGATAGCCGAGGTCGGTTCGCCAGCCCGCGGGCCGGGGCAGGCTGCCCGGGGAGGGGAGCTCCACCGCCACCCGGCCGGTTGCGGCGTCCAGCACGACCACGCGCTGGGCCAGATAGACGGCCTCCTCGACGTCATGGGTGACGAAGACGACCGCCGGACGGGGCGCGCGTCCGGACCAGAGATGGTGCAAATCCTCGATGAGGCGGCGGCGGGTGACGCTGTCGAGGGCGGCGAACGGCTCATCGAGCAACAGCAGATCCGGCTCCGTGACCAGGGCCCGGGCCAGCGACGCGCGCATCGCCATGCCCCCCGACAGCTGCCGGGGGCGGGCGGACAGGCGGTCGCCGAGGCCGACCGCCGCCAGACCCGCCGAGGCGCGTTGCAGCGCCTCCGCCCGGGGAACTCCGGCGAGTTCGAGAGGCAGGGCGACGTTGGCCCGAACGTCGACCCAGGGCATCAGGGTGGCGGCCTGGAAAACAAAGCCGGTGCGACCGCCGCCGGCGCCCCGGATCACCGCGCCCCGGGAAGGAACCTCGAGTCCCGCCAGGAGCCGCAGGAGGGTCGACTTGCCAGCGCCCGAAGCGCCGACCACAGCCACTATTTCGCCGGGTGCGACGCCCAGGTCGACGGGCCCGAGGGGCGCCCGGCCAGGATAGCGGACGACGACGTCCCGGAGCGCAGCCGCGAACGCCGGTCCGGCGTCAGCCACGGCCGGGCAGATACTGGGTCGTGAAGGCCTGACGCCAGTCGAGGCTGGTCGGATAGACGCCGGCCGCCGAGGTGACCTCGAAGAAGGCCTGCCAGCGCTCCGGCGTCATGGCGCCGAGCCCGTAAAGGGCCGCGTCGCCGCCGTCGACGATCCCGTTGGCCTTCAGCTTGGCCCGGGCCTGATCGAGGACGTCCTGGGTCATGTCCGGATTGTCGCGGCGGATCAGGGCGTCGGCGGCCTTGCCGTCGCCCTGGATGTAGTCGCGCCAACCCTCAGCTGAGGCGGCGATGAAACTGCGCAGGGCCCGGGCGTTGTCGCGGGCGAACGCGTTCGGGGCCAGCACCATGGTGGCGTAGGAGGGATAGCCCTCGTCGGCCAGCAGGAAGACCTTGGGCGTGAAGCCGGCCTCCTTCTCGATGGTGTAGGGCTCGCTGGTCAGATAGCCCTGTTGCACCGCCCGCTCGTCGGCCAGGAACGGAGCCAGATTGAAGGTGTATTTGCGCACCTGGTCGTCGGTGAAGCCGTATTTCGCCTTCAGCCAGACCCAGAAGGCGTTGATCGAGGCGTCGGCGAGCAGGATGGGCCGGTCGCGCAAATCGGCGATGGAGCTCAGGGACGGGTCGGGATGAGCGATCAGGACCTGCGGGTCCTTCTGGAAGAAGGCGGCGACCGCCTTCACTGGCGCGCCCTCGGCGACCAGGTTCATCGGGATGAAGCTGTTGGAGCCCATGCCGAGCTCGACGGCCCCCGACGCGAGCAACTGCGGCACGTTGACGGCCGGCCCGCCCTGGATGATCTGCACGTTGAGGCCGCGCTTCTCGTAGGCGCCGGAGGCCAGCGCCTGGTAGAAGCCGCCGTGTTCGGCCTGGGCGCGCCAGTCGGTGGCGAAGCGAAGCCGCACCCGGCCGTCGTCGTCCACCGGCGCCTCGGAGCGGCCGCAGGCGGCGAGCGCGCCCGTCGCCGCCATGGCGCCGGCGCCGGCCACAAGGGCGCGGCGGGAGGGACGCGACGGGCTCAGCGCCGATGCTCCATCACGAAACGGGCCGCGGTCTCGCGGATGAAGGCCGGAGCCTCATTGCCCGAGCGGCCGCCGAAAATGCCCATGCCCGACAACATCTGCATCGCCATCAGGCCGGACTGGGCGTCCTCTCCCTTGGCCGATTTCAGATCGAGTTCACCGGTGACCGGGTCGACGACCATGCCGGCCATCCAGTCGGCGTCTTCGTTCGCTTCGTCCGAGCTCTCCAGCATGAGGCGCAGGTTTCGGAGGGTGGCGCTGTTGCGATCGTAGAGGGCGGCGGTCTCGACCGGTCCTGCGCACAGATAGCCGACCAGAAAGGCGGCCGCGTCGGCGGCGCCGGAACTGGACTGAACCGCCAGGCCGGCATTGTCCCTCATGCAGGTCTCGGCGCCCTTGAGCGCCGGGGGAGGAGGCTCCTGGGCCGCCGCGCACGTCGTGGCCGCGGCCGCCGCGAGAACGGCGCAGGCGAAGAGGAACGGACGCATCGGCGGGACTCCAGCACAGGGATGCTGAAGCTTACCGCGACGGCGGGGAATGTCGATGCGGAGGAAAGGCCAAAACGGGCGCCGGAATTGAGCGAGGGGACGAAGATCACCGCAAGCGGCTTTCCTCGTCCCCTCGCCAAGTCCGGGTTGGACTTGGCCATTGAGGTTCAGAACCTTGGCCTCAGCATCAGCGAGGCGAACCCCGGTGATGGTCGGCTGTATTCTGTCGCGCTCCTGGTCTCCGGCGTTCCACGAGGTCGAGCCCCGCGCCGTCCATCGATCCTGATCCGGTTCCCGCCGGTCTTCTGGGGCCGAAGCCTTCGAAGGAGCCTTTGGGCCTTGATCCTGCCCCCCGTCCGTTAAGGTCGAAACCCCCCGGTGCGTCAGGTCAGAGAGCCGGGCCGGTCCGCTTTGAGCCCCGGGTCTCCCCGGATTTCCGCGCCGCCGTGTCCCTCGGCCTGTTGACGTTCGCGCCAAATCCGTTAGACGGCAAGCGCCCGAATCCGGCCGGCTGTGCGGAACCGCCCCGGCCCCGGTGGATAACCCTGTGCATATCTGTGGGCGGCTGGATTTCGTGAAAGCGAATCAGGCGCTTGGGTTTTCCACAGAAAGCGGTTCATTCCCAAGCTGTGCAGCGATCCATTCGCGGATGAAGGCCTGGGCGAGCGCCGCGGTCGGGGCGCCGAAGTGCTGGAAGCCGTGCGGAGCGTCGGGCACATCCAGCCGCGTCGTCGATGCGACTTCCGCCCATCGCTCGGCCATCAGGCGGCTGTCATCCTGAAATGGATCCATATCGCCGATCACGAACAGGGCCGGCGGCATGCGCGTCAGGTCCGCATAGAGCGGGGAGACATCCGGCTGCTTGCGGGCCGCTTCGTCGCGCTCCGGCGTCAGCCGACCCAGATCGCGCTCCAAATTCGGCCCGTCGAACAGAAGCGTCTCCGGCCCGGCCGATCTGACCGAAGGCGTGCCAGACAAGTCAAAGACGCCCTGAACAAATATGCATCCCGCAGGCAGGGCGACGGCGATACTGTCTCGCAATGCGAGCATGGCGAGCGCCGCCAGATGGGCGCCGGCGGACTCGCCGATCACGAAGACCCGGTTCGTGGAGAACTGGCGAGCGCCCTCACCGAGCGCCCAGCGCAGCGCCGCGACGCAGTCGGCCACCGCGTCCGGCATCCAGACGCCGCGCCCTTCGTCCAGCAGTCGATAGTCGATCGAGGCGACGGCGAAACCGGCCTCAGCCAGATGGCCGGTCAACCGGTCGTTCAGGGCCGCGCTGCCGACGACCCAGCCGCCCCCGTGCAGGTCAACGACGAGAGCCCGGGCAGGCCCGGGAGGCTGAAGCAGCCTGACCCCCAGCGCTCCGCCCGGACCCGGGATTGTCGCGGCCGAGAGTCGAACCCCGCGTCGCTTCAGTGCAGCCTCGGTGACCACGCCCGCCGCCTGGCTGAGCACGCCGTTGAGCCGCTGCCCGATAGCGAGGCGCCATCCGGCGGGTTTGAGACGCGGAGTCAGCGCCAGAGCCGCGTTCACCCGCCGCGCGGCCCGCTTCTGGGGCGGCGTCAGCGAGAGGGTGTGAACGGTCAGGGTCATGGGCTGAGCCTAGGCCCAGGCGCGGGCGACGCCATGCGACAGGTCAGCCGCCCAGCGCTTCCCGCTTCGCCTCGAGCTCCAGCCATTCCTCCTCGGCGGCGGCCAGCAGGGCGCGCGCGCGGTCGGCATTGGCGGTGGCGCGGTCGAAGGCCTTGCGGTCACGGGCGTAGAGATCGGCGTCGGCAAGGGTCGCTTCGTGGCGCGCGATGTCGGCGGGAAGGCTCTCCAGGAGACTCTCGAGTTCCTTGAGCCTGTGGGCGTCCTTGAAGCTGAGCTTGGCGGGCTTTTTCGGCGCGGGCGGCGGGGCGGCGGCGGGAGCGGGGTTGTCGGCGGCGCGGCGGGCCGCCTCCTTGTCCTGCGGGCGCGGATTGGCGCCGGGCTGGAGGAAGCCAGGGTTCTGGCGGATGAAGTCCGTCCAGCCGCCGGGGGTCTCGACGATGTCGCCGCGGCCGTTCATGGCGATGGTCGAGGTGGCGAGCCGGTCGACGAAATCCCGGTCGTGACTGACCAGGATGAGGGTGCCGTCGTACTGCTCGAGCAACTCCTCAAGCCTGTCGAGGGTATCCATGTCGAGATCGTTGGTCGGCTCGTCGAGGACCAGCATGTTGGCCGGTTTTGCCAGCGCCCGGGCCAGCAGCAGGCGGTTGCGCTCGCCGCCGGAAAGGGTGGAGATCGGCTGACGCAGCTGGCCTTCCTGGAACAGGAAATCCTTGGCGTAAGCGGCGACGTGCTTCGACACGCCGCGCACGAGGATGGAGTCGCCCCCGCCCGGCGTGAGGGCGTCCCACAGGGTCATGTCGGATCGCAGGCCCTCGCGGGACTGGTCAAGGTAAACCGGGTCGAGGTTGGCGCCGAGCCGGACGGTGCCGCCATCGGGTTCGAGCTGGCCGAGGAGGATCTTCACCAAGGTGGTCTTGCCGGCGCCGTTGGGACCGACGATGGCGAGCCGGTCGCCGCGAATGACCCGGGTGGTGAAGGGCTCGATGACGATGCGGTCGCCGAAGCTCTTGGTCACGCCCTTCAACTCGGCGACCAGTTTGCCGGAGGCGACGCCGGAGTCGACGCCGAGGTTGAGCTCGCGCGGCAGATCGCGGACGCGTTCGGCGCGGTCGGCGCGCATCGCCTGAAGGGCGCGAGCGCGGCCTTCGTTGCGGGTCCGCTGCGCGGTGATGGAGCGGTAGAAGGTGTAGGTTTCGCTCTCGATCCGTTTGGTCAGGCGGCGAAGGGATTCCGCCTCTTCTTCCATCACCTTGGCCGCCCATTCGTCGAAGGCCGCGAAGCCCTTGTTCAGCGTGCGCACGCGCCGGCCTTCCAGCCAGTGACAGGACTGGGTGACCCGGTTCAGGAAGGCGCGGTCGTGGCTGACCACCAGCACGGCGAAGCGGGCGGCGAGCAGTTCGTTCTCGAGCAATTCGATGGCGAGGATGTCGAGGTGGTTCGTCGGCTCATCGAGCAGAAGGAGGTCCGGCTCTTCGGCGAAAGCCTTGGCCAGGGCGGCGCGGCGGATTTCGCCGCCCGACAGGTTCACGGCGGGCTTGGCCGGGTCGAGGCCGAAGGTGGTCAGCCAGGCCTCGGCGGTCCACGGCTGGGCGCCGCCCGACACGGCGTAGTCGAGCAGGGTCTCGCCGGTGATGACCGGTTCCTGCGGCACATAGGCGAAGCGCGTCCCGGCCTGGACAGACCGCTCGCCGGCGTCCGGCTCGATCAGACCCATGACCAGCTTCATCAGGGTGGATTTGCCGGCGCCGTTCCGACCCACCAGCGCGGCCCGGGTGCGGGGCTCGATGGCGATGTCGACGCCGTCGAACAGCGGCCGCGGTCCGTCCTGCAGGCGGACGTCCTTGAGGGCGACGAGAGGGGGTCTTCCGGGGGACTTGGCGGCCATGAGGCGCGGGCTATAGACCGGGCGACCGCGCTCCGCCACCCGGCCCGTCAGGCGAGGTCGCCCGGCGCGCGCCGATTTTTTCTGCGCCCGAACCAGTGCGGGAGGATGGTCCTGCCGTCGAACAGACCGTCGACCGCTGTCAGAACCGCCGCCGCCAGCAGCCAGAAGCTCAGGCCGATGAACGCCCGTACGGCGAAGTCGGTGAACGGCAGGAAGGCGGCGACAGCCAATGCTCCGAGCCACCCGCCAAGCATGAGGAAGCGCCTCGGGACCACGAATGGACCGGTTCGGCTCCAGATCAGGGCCCGGTCAGCAAGGGCGACGGCGATGACGAGGCCGCAGGCGGCGGCCATGCCCCGGCCGGACGAAGCGCTTGCCGTGACAGCAACGGCGGTGATCGCCACAGCCGCCATCCCGGCGGCTCCGATGCGCCGGCGGCCGACCGGCCCCCACTGGGCGATTTCGTCGGCGATGGCCTCGGCGCCGATCTGCAATACGAGAGCGGCTCCAACAAAGGCGACCAGCAGGGCGGTCCCCGCCTGTCCGACCACGTCGCCCTGCACCATCAGATAGCCCAGTACGGGCGCAATGCCCGCATACCGGCTCCAGTCGCGGGGCGATCCATAGGGAAGCAGGACATGGCTGGTGGTGATCCGCACCCAGGCCCACAAGCCGAGCGATATGGGCAGGAGGCACAGGGGCAACCACCAGGCCGGGGGCGCGACGCCCGCGACGACTGGTAGAAGCAGGGCCGCGGGGGCCCAGCCGAACCGCTGCCATAGCGGACGATGCCAGGGAGCCGATGACGACCAGGCCGCCCGCGGCCGGCTCACGCCGTACACATAGCCCGCGCCCGCCGCGAGAAGGGTCGAGCCGATAACGGTCCAGAAGGCGAAAAAGGTCGGCAGGGTCGGCGGACCGAAGTCGCCGAGGCTGTTCAACATCATCGCCGCGACGGGTGGGGCGATGATGAGAATCCAGAGGAACACCGGAGCCAGCACCGGTCGCGTCTGCCGCGCCCGCCAGCGCGCCAGCGCCTCAGGGTTCATGCGCTCGATGATCTCGGGGTGTTCGTGCTCGAGGCGCTGGAGCAGCGATTCAATGCGGCCGGCGAGCCGAGGCGTCAGGCGTTCACGGACGCGGCTGATCGGGGTCGGCCGCTCCGTAAGCGCTCGCCAGGCCTCGTTTTCCGGTGCGCTGCGCCGTTCAAGACGGCGCAGAAGGAGACCTGCTTCGCGCCGCCGCAATACGGGCTCGGCGTGGCGAAGGTCGATACCGACACGGCTGGATTCCCAACCGAAGAACTGGATCGCCGGCTCGACCATCTCGTCGACGACGGGGCCGCCGAAGCCGACCACCTGAGCAAGCCACTGCTCGGTGCGGGCGTAGGTGGTCAGTGAGTCCATGGCCGGCGATCGGAAGATGCGGATCATCGCCGACAGCGCCTCGTGCCGATCGCCGTCGGCCCGGGCGACGAGGGCCGTCAGCTGGTCGCACAGGGCCTGGTGAGCTTCGGCGAGGTCGCGCTCGCGTGCCAGTTCGGCGCGGATGTCGTCGGGCAGATCGGCTTCGGCGGCGGCCTGTTCGACCGGCTCGGGGCGGGTCCAGCGATCTCCCTCAGGCGGGGCCCAACCGCGTGGCGTGTAGCCTGCCGCCGGGCGCCAGCGATCGCCCGCCTCGTCCGGCCAGACGTCATCGGCGTCATCGTAGGGGTCGTCCTGATCGTCCTCGCCTCCAGGCGGGAGCGGCCGCGGCGCGGCCCAGCCGTTCCGGGCAAGGCTGGAAGCCTGGTCATAGGCGGCGCGCAGGGCCTGGAAGCCCTCCGGATCATCTTCGGGATGGACCTGCTTCAGACGCCGGGCGTAGGCGCGGCGGATTTCATCCACGTCATTGGTCGAGGTGATCCCGAGCGTGGTCCAGATGGATCGGCTCACAGCCAGGTCTCGCCCTCGAAGCGATCGAGGACCTGGGTCAGCCGGTTTCGGGCATGCTCAATGTCGCGCGGGTCCTGGCGGTCCAGAACGCTTTCGAACTCGCGGATCTGGTCGGCGATGAAGGCCCGCTGGTCCCCGAGGGACTCCTCGTAACAGCGGTTGGCGCGGCTCATGGCCGCCTTGTTGGCGTCGCTGTCGCGCGGGTGCTGTTTGAGAGCGGCCAGGGCCAGGCGCCGCTTTTCGAAATCGGCGTCAGCCATGACGGCCTCATCGGCGATGACGAGCTCGCGCTTTTCCCCGGTCTTCGGGATGTGGACATCGACTTCGAGCAGGCCGTTGATGTCGTAGCTGAAACGGATTTCGATCTGCACGCTGCCCAGCGGGCCGGCCGGGATCGGCACCTCCAACTGGCCGAGGAGGATGTTGTCCGCCACGTTACGGGACTCACCCTGGTAGACCGGGATATTGACCATGCGCTGATTGGCGGCGGCGTTCTGGTAGTACTGGACCCGGCTGGCGGGAATGACGGTGTTGCGCTCGATGATCGGGGAAAAGGCGATCCCCAGCGAGCGACCGGCGGCATCATGCTCGCTCGCGCCGACCCCCAGGCTGTAGGGGCAGACGTCGGTCATGACGACTTCCTTCAACGCCACGTCGCGGGCCTTCAAACCGGCCTGCACGGCGGCGCCCACGGCGACGGCCTCATCCGGGTTAACGGCGTTGGCGGGGAAGCGGCCGAACATGCGCGTGATGGCGCGGCGCACGATCGGCATCCGCGTTGACCCTCCGACGAGGATGATCTCGGACAGGTCCTCGGCCCGCAGATTGGCGTCGCGCAGAGACCGAAGAACCGGGTCGCGCAGGCGGGTCAGCAGCCCTTGGCAGAGGGCCTCGAAATCATCGGCGGTCACTTGCCGTTCGAGGGCCTTGTCCTTCCAGATGACCGTCATGGTCGCCGAAGGATGCTCGCTCAGGGCCCGGCGCGCGCGTTCGGCGGCGGCCCGGATCCGCTCGCGCAACAGGGGATCGGACCGATCCTTCTCCGGGACATCTTTTCCGGCTGTCCGGCGGAATTCCTCCGTCAGAACGTCGTTGAAGTCCTCTCCGCCGAGACGGTTGTCACCGGTCGAGGCGCGGACTTCGATGATGCCCTCGAAGATTTCCAGCACCGAGACGTCGAACGTCCCGCCGCCGAGGTCGAAGACGAGGAACCGGCTCGCGTCGCCCAGCTCGTGGATGCCGTAGGCGAGGGCCGCGGCGGTGGGTTCGTTCAGCAGGCGCTCGACTTTCAGCCCGGCGAGCTCGCCCGCGCGTCGGGTCGCCTTGCGCTGCTTGTCGTTGAAATAGGCGGGGACGGTGATGACGGCCTCGGTGACCGGTTCTCCGAGAAACGCCTCCGCATCCGCCTTGAGCCGGGCGAGCACCAGAGCCGAAAGCTCTTCGGCCGTGAAGCTCCTCTTGCCCAGCTTCGTGATCCGGCTTGAGCCCATGTAGCGCTTGAAGGCGGTGGCGGTCAGCTCGGGATGGGTTGATTGCCGCTCGCGAGCGGACAGGCCGACCATCAGCTCGCCGGAGGTTTCATCGAAACTGACCGCCGATGGCGTGAGGACATGGCCGAGGCTGTTCGGGATCAGCTCCGCCTTGCCGTCGCGAAAAATGCCGACCGCGCTGTTGGTCGTGCCCAGATCGATGCCGATAATCACGCGTATCCCCCGAACGCCACTCGCTTTATTCCCTAGCTTGATGGGAAGACGGGTGGAAGTGCGCTGGCGACACGCTCTGTCATTGGGCGTATGACGCCGCCGATGGAACGACCCTTCTGGCAAACCAAGCGCCTTGAGCAGATGACGCGCGAGGAATGGGAAAGCCTGTGCGACGGCTGTGGTCTGTGTTGTCTCGTACGGTTTGAGGACGAGGACACGGGCGAGGTCGTGCCGACCCGCGTACATTGCAGGCTGTTCGATCCCGTGCGCTGCACCTGCTCAGACTACGCCAACCGGCGGGAGCATGTGCCTGACTGCATCAAGCTGACCCCCTGGAACATCGAGGCGCTCGAGTGGATGCCGAAGTCCTGCGCCTACCGTCGCATCCACGAGGGACGGCCCCTGGCCGACTGGCATCCGCTGGTGTCGGGCGATCCGGAGAGCGTGCATGAAGCCGGCGTATCGGTACGCGGGCAGACGGTTTCGGAACTGGCGCTGCGGGACCCCGAGGATGCGCTCGATTTCGAGGCGCCGGAATGGGCGGCCGAACGGGGCGGAAAGCCGCGCTAACCGAAGTCTCGTTGTTCATCCGCACAATGCCGGGATCGCAACCTCCGCCCGCGAACGTGCAACGGGAGCAGGTCGAACGGCGCTGGCGGGGGGGCATGACGATCATGTCGGGAGCCCATCCAGGTGGCGGAGCTGTTGCGGGTGATCGCTGCACGGCTGGGACAGCGGGCGGCGGACCGGGACGGCGCCACGGCGCCTGACCGTGACGCTGTGCTTACCTTTCGGGAATCTATAGTCGGATTGGCGAGATGAAATTTCGCAAAATCAGTCACTTAGCGATTTCTCGAGTCAATGTTTCATCCTGAGAACGCTGTGGGCGCATAATGTGGGAACGTCGGAGAGACAGGTGAGCGTCCCCATCGCGTAGGGGAGGGGCGCGCCTGGGGCCGACCTGAGCTGAGCCCTCCCCGCGCGCGGGCGCCACACCGGAGATCACCATGCTGAACTGGCGGCGCCCCTTCGGGGGGCGGCGGAGCGTCGTTGCGCCCGAGATCAAGGATAGCCGGGTCGGCCCCCTGATCGCCCTGACCAGCGCAGGGCGTCCGCGGTGGACGCCGAGAGACTACGCCAACCTGGCGAACGAGGGCTTTGCCCGGAACGCCGTGGCCTACCGCTGCGTGCGAATGGTCGCCGAAGCCGCGGCGTCGACGCCCCTGACCGTCTTCATCGACGGGGCCAGACGCGACGATCATCCGCTGGCGAGATTGCTGGCGCAGCCAAACCCCGAGCAGTCGGGCACGGAATGGCTGGAGGCGCTGTACGGCGGCCTGCAAACGGCGGGAAACGCCTATGCCGAGGCCGTGGGGGAAGACGCGCCCGCAGAGCTTTGGGCGCTGCGGCCGGATCGGGTGAAGGTGGTCCCGGGGCGCGCGGGCTGGGCCGAAGCCTATGAGTATTCCGTCGACGGCCGCTCTCTGCGGATCGGTCGGCAGGCGGACGGCTGGATGCCGGTGATGCAGCTGAAGCTGTTTCATCCGACAGACGATCACTACGGCTTTTCACCGCTCGAGGCGGCGGCGTCGGCGATCGACGTGCACAACGCATCCAGCGCGTGGAACAAGGCGTTGCTGGACAATGCGGCGCGGCCCAGCGGGGCGTTGGTCTACGGCTCCAAGGATGGTGAGCGGCTGTCGGCTGAGCAGTTCGAGACCCTCCGGTCACAGATCAACGAGAGCCACGCCGGCACAATCAACGCGGGGCGTCCGATGCTTCTCGAAGGGGGGCTCGACTGGAAGCCGATGAGCTGGACACCCGCCGACATGGATTTCATCGCCGGGAAGCACGCGGCGGCGCGCGAGATCGCCCTGGCCTTTGGCGTCGCGCCCCAACTGCTCGGCATCCCCGGCGACGCGACCTACTCGAACTACCGCGAAGCCAACGCAGCCTTCTGGCGCGGCACAGTCGCGCCGCTCGCGAGAAAGACGGCTGCCGCGCTGACCGGATGGCTGGGCGGTCGGTTCCCGGGAGCAAGGATCGAGGCCGATCTGGACGGCGTGCCGGCGCTGCAGCCGGAGCGGGACGCGCTGTGGGCACGCCTGGAGGCGGCCAGCTTTCTGACGAACGAAGAGCGGCGGCGCATGGCTGGAGTAGGATTGTGATGGATATGCGGAAGGTTCCGGTCGCGGTCATCGCGGCGCTGGCGGTGCAGACCGCCGGGGCCTTGGTGTGGGCGGGCGGGGCCGCGGCCCGGATCGCCACCCTGGAGGACAGGGTGAGCGAGCATCGTCAGGTGGCGGAGCGGCTTGCGCGGCTGGAAGAGCAGAGCAAGGCCACGAGGGCCGCCGTCGAGCGGATGGAGACGAGGATGGAGCGGGGCTAGCGCGACGGCCTCGGACGCGGCTCACGGTCGCAGTCATCGGCGGTCAGCCGGAAGGTCCCATAGTTGCGGCCGATGTTGGCGCCAAGCGGATCGGACGACCGGCTGATGAGGTCGAGGGTCATGACGCCGCCGGGCGTGAGTGCGCCCTGCCCGGCGTTGCCCCAGCCGTCGACGAAAGTGAAACGCAGCGTTCCATCACGACCCATGCGGGCGGGCTCGTCCTCAACGTGAAGGATTTCCTGACTGTCGGGCATGGCGTTGGTGAAACTGATCAAGGTCTGACCGTTGCGCGCTGCGACCCGGGCCCGCATCGAGAAGTCGCCCAGGGCAAAGGTCTCGCGACCGGTGTCCGCGACCAGTGGCTCGACCAGACAATAGTCACCCGGAGCGATCGGCGGAACCGAGGCGCAGCCCGCCAAGCCTGTGACAATCATGGAGACAGGGATGAGGCGCATGGCCCAACGCTATCATGATGTGGCGTCGACCGAAGGAGCAGAGGGCCTGCGAATCGCCGGGTACGCCTCGCTATGGGGCGTGGCCGATCTCAACGGCGATGTCATCGCGAGGGGCAGCTTCGCGGCCAGCCTGGCCGCGGGCGGCGCGCAAGGGGTTCGGATGCTGCACCAGCACGAGGGACGGTCGCCGGTCGGCGTTTGGGATGAAATGTTCGAGGACGACCGCGGCCTGCGGGTGCGAGGTCGGATCATGGACTGGTCAGCCGAGGCCCGGTTCGCGCAGGCGCTGTCGCGGGCCGGAGCGCTGGACGGGTTATCGATCGGGTTCCGGAGTCAGCGTGCGCGGCGCGAGGGACGGCTGCGGATTCTGGTGGAAGTCGAGCTTTGGGAGGTGTCGCTGGTGACCTTTCCCATGCTGCCCGCGGCGCGCTTCAAAGTGAGGCCCACGACAGCAGAGGAGCGAGTCGCTGCCCGCCAGTAGCGGCTCAGGGGCTTTGGCGGCCCGAAAGTCGCGCGATCTCGCTCTGCGGAACGACGCGCGCGACCTGGACATTGCAGGTCCGCAGGAGGGTCGCGTGACTGCGGATGTCCAGGTGAGCCGGGTCACCGATGCAGACATCGGCGTTTTCCGGGCCGACCGGGCGCAGGCCGATGCTCACCTCACCGGACGGACCGAGGCAGGCGGCTGGGCCGGTCAACAGGAGGGCTTCACCACTGTCGACCCTGACATATGCGCCGGCGCCGGGATCCAGCTTGATCAGCCGGGCCTCGCCCGCCGAGAAGCAACGGCGGGCCCCTGAGGGCGCACCCGTCGGTGCTTCGCTCCCCACGGGAGCGCAGCCTGTGACGATGAGCAATGTCGCGAGTGTTCCAACCAGGCGCATAGCCGCACTCCTTCAGGTTGAGTAACCGTCGAACTGTCACACGCCGCCGCGGCCGGGTCAACAGGACTGGCCCCCGTCATGACGGGAAGGCGCGAGCCTTCTTCGTGCTCAACGCTTTCGCGGCATGCGTGAGAGCGGTCCTGGCGGCGGGCTTTCGGAGGATCGCGCCGAGCCAGATCGCAGCGACGACCACGAAGATGAAGGAGACCCGAAACAGGATCACGGCGAGAAGCCCGGCGACCGCCACGGCAAGCCAGATTCCGGTCAGGAGCGACTTGAGTTGAGGGGTCGAATGGGGATCGAGCGGCTCGCGTAACATCGCATCCAGATCCGAGGCCGGATCTTCCTGCAAACGCTCCAGCGGCCCACGGTTGACGAGGGGACGGGTCCCCGGGCTCCCCTCGACGGGCTCACGATCCTGATGCTGATGGAGCGCCAGCAGGGGGCTCGGTTTCATGAGGGCGGCGGGATCGAAGGCGATGGACTCGCCCTGATCGTTGAGGGTGAAGACCTGCTCGAACGGAGTCTGGGTGAAGTCGATCGCCCGGGTGTCCTGGCCATAGGCGTCGCCAGGGAGGGCGAGGAGTCGGCCGTTCCTGAGCTCGACCTGGAAGGCGATCGGATCGGGCAGACCGCCGACCATGGCGTGGACCGTCCCGAAGCGACCGGTGGCCCGCTCATCCGACAGGGGGCGGCGCGAGCTGACGATGACTTCGCTGAACAGGCCGGAGCCTGTGTTGCGGCGGGTGCCCGGCAGGCTTTCCTCGAACTGGCCGGCGAGGTCCGGCGCGACGTGGCGCAGGTCGTGAGCCATGGCGGCCATGACCTCGCGTTCGAGCCTGGTGAATCGGGGGCTCATCCGGCGACCGCGCCGAGCGCTGCCAGGCGAACGCTGCGGTGGCGCAACGAGATCTTCTGCAGGGGGCGGCTCACGCCCCGATCCTAACCGCATCCCGCGGTTCCTGAAACCTGGAGACACCATGAAAGAGACCAAGACGGCCTCGGGCACCCCCGAGGCGCGCGCCGCCATGCACGAGATGATGGCGGCGTTCGAGGCATTCAAAGGGGCGAATGACGCCCGGTTGGATGAAATCGAGCGCAAGTCCACCGCAGACACGCTGCTGGAGGAGAAGGTGGCGCGGATCGACCAGGCCGTGAGCAGCGCCCAGGCGCGGCTGGATCGTGTCGTGAGCGAGGGGCGACGTCCCGGCATCGGCGCTGATGCGACGGGCCGGTTCGCCGTGTCGCGGTCCGACTCCACATTCCATGGGGAGGAGAAGGCCGCGTTCGACGGGTACCTGAAGTCCGGCGCCTCGTTCGGCCTCGAGCTGAAGGCGGGACTGTCGACCGCGTCGAACTCGGCCGGCTATGTCGTGCCCGAACAGACCGAGCGAGCCATCGAGCGGCGGCTGATGGCCGGCTCGCCGATGCGCGAGATCGCGAGCGTGCGGACGGTCGGATCCGGGATGTTCAGAAAGCCGGTTTCGACTGCCGGGCTTGCCGCGGGCTGGGTCGCGGAAACGGCGGCGCGGCCGGAGACGGACCCGGCGACCCTGGCCTTGCTGGAGTTCCCGTCTGCCGATCTGTACGCCAGTCCCGCGGCCACGCAGAGCCTGCTCGACGACGCTCTGATCGACCTGGACGAATGGCTGGCTTCCGAGGTCGAGGATGCGTTCGCCGCGCAGGAGACCAGCGCCTTCGTGACCGGCGACGGCGTCAACAAGCCCAAGGGATTCCTCAGCTACGACATCGTCGCGGAGGCGAGCCATGAGTGGGGCAAGATCGGCTATGTGGCCTCGGGCGCCGCAGGGGCGTTCGCAGCGTCCAGCCCCACGGATCGTCTGATCGATCTGATCTATGCGCCGAAGGCCCGGTACCGGCCGAACGGGCGCTTCGTGATGAACCGCAGGACCGTGTCGGCGGTGCGAAAATTCAAGGATAGCGACGGAGCGTATGTCTGGCAGCCGGCGCAACGGCCGGGAGAAACCGCCAGCCTGCTGGGGTACGCCGTCACCGAGATCGAGACCATGCCCGACGTGGGGGCGGACGCGGCCGCGATCGCCTTCGGCGATTTCCAGCGCGGTTACCTGATCGTAGACCGCGCCGGCGTCCGCGTGCTGCGGGATCCGTACTCCGCCAAGCCCTACGTGCTCTTCTACACGACCAAGCGGGTCGGCGGCGGCGTGCAGAATTTCGACGCCATCAAGGTTCTGAAGTTCAGCGCAACCTAGTCGCCAGCAGGCATGGCCGGGTGGGGGGCGAGAGATCGTCGCTCACCCAGGCTCCCCAGGTGAAGCCGGCGACGGCAGGAGTGGGTCGAGCGGGTGCTCGAGTTCGTGCGTCCTCCCAAGCCCCCATTGAGCAAAGCGAGACACAGATGACCGCACCGGTGTCCCTCACCGAGGCGAAGCTGTTCCTGCGCGTCGACCACGACGCCGAGGACGCGCTGATACAAACCCTCATCGACGCGGCCCAGGAAAGGGTCGGGCAAGATGTGGGTCTGGTGCTGACGTCGACCTCGCCCGCGCCCTTGCGGCTCGCGATCCTGATGCTGGCCCTGCGCGCCTATGAGCGTGGCGAAAGCGAGATGCCGATCCAGCCTGTAGAAGCCTGGATCGCACCTTATCGCGTGGTGCGGTTGTGAGGGTGTTGGCGGGCCTGTTCGAGGGACTGGAGAGTCAGACGCCCTACGGCGGGCGGGCGGTCCACTGGGAGCCCTTGGGATCTGCGTGGCTGAAGGTGGGGCCGCGACGGAGGCGCGAGAAGAACGAGCCGGGCGGCGCACGGATCGTCGAGATCATGACAGCCGAAGCCCGGGCCGATGCGCGTCTGCTTCCGGAGCGGGTGCTGAGGTTCGGCGGCGCCGACTGGCGGATCCGGTCGTCCGAGACAGTGGGCGGGGCGGCCATCCTGAATCTGGAGCGGACGACATGAGCCATGAACTGGCCCTGCAGAAGGCGCTGATCGCGCACCTCGCGGAAGACGCCGGAATTCGCGCAGTGCTGGGCGATCCGGCCCGCATCTGGGATGCCGCGCCGGACAGGCCGACCTTTCCTCACCTGCTGGTCGGGCGATCGGAAAGCCGGCCGGTGAGAGCGGACGGAGGTGGTGTCGAACATGCGCTGACGCTGACCGCCGTTTCGCGCTTCCGCGGCACGGAAGAAGCCAAGGCCATCTTGGCGGTGCTGCGACTGACGCTGACAGATGCGGTCCTGGCGGCGGACGGCGTGCGCACGGTCAGCCTCAGGGTCACTTTCGCCGACGTCTATCCGGCGTCCGACGGGCTGAGGACATTCGCGGTGCTGCGTGTGCGCGCCGTAACTGAGGAGGACTGAAATGGCGGCGCAACGCGGCAAGGACATCCTGTTGAAGATCGAGGGCGCGCCGGGGGTCTTCACCACCGTCGCAGGCCTTCGGGCCCGGACCCTGTCCCTGAACGCCCGGACAGTGGACGCAACCGATGGCGACAGCGCCGGCCGGTGGCGCGAACTGCTGGACGGCGCAGGCGTGAAGTCGGCTGCCGTGGCCGGTCAGGGCATCTTCCGCGACGCGGCTTCGGACGCGCTGATCCGCGAGACCTTCTTTGACCAGACGGCGCGGACCTGGCGGTTGATCGTGCCCGATTTTGGCTCACTCGAAGGCCCGTTCCTGGTCGCCGCCCTCGAGTACGCCGGCGAGCACGAGGGAGAGGCGACGTTCGCGATCAGCCTGGCCAGCGCCGGTGAACTGACGTTCGGCGCCGCGTGATGCACGCCAATGGTGCGAGAGGCGAGGTGGTCGCGATGTTGGCAGGGGCCGAGCGGCGACTTTGCCTGACCTTGGGCGCTCTGGCGGAGATGGAGACGGCGCTGGGTTGCGACGGGCTGCTCTCGCTCGCAGAACGGATGCGGGCGCTGTCGGCCAAGGATCTGACAGCGATCCTTGCAGCCCTGCTGAGAGGTGGCGGCGAGGACGCTCTGGCCAGCGAATTGGCCTACGCTCTGGTCGACCCCTGCGAGGCGGCTGAGGCGGTGGCCCACGCATTCGCCGCCGCGGCATGAGGACGCCCTGGGCGTCAATGATGCGCGCGGCCGCGCATCTGGGCGTGGGTCCCGAGGCTTTCTGGCGGCTGTCGCTGAAGGAATGGCGAATGCTGACCGAGACCTCCTCGGCGCATGCGCCGCTGGGACGAAGCGAGTTCGAGCGAATGGCGGAGGCGTGGCCCGATGACTGACGAGCCTGGAACAGGGGGCGTGGATTCCATGCCGCGGCGGGTGGCCGAGGCCGCGGCGGCGCTGGACGGGCTCCGGGAGCCTGCCGAGCGAGCGGCGGCGTCGATCGAGAGCGCCTTTGACCGGGCGGGCTCAAGCCTGACGCGATCCCTGGCTCGGGCCGCCGCCGACGGCGAAGTCTCGCTGGCGGAGCTGGCGCGCGCCGTGCTTGCCGCCGTCAACGCGGCAGCCGGCGGCCGGGCTGGAGGTTTGTCGGGCGCCATCGCCCAGGCGGCGGGTTCGATCTTCGCCGGCGCCCGGGCGGAGGGCGGGCCGGTTGCGGCAGGCGGAGCGTACCTTGTCGGCGAGCGCGGACCGGAACTGTTTCGGCCAGGCAGTTCCGGTGTGATTGACCCGCCGGCCGCGGGGAGCGTGACGGTCAACGTCCTCATCGAGGGCGGGGCGGAGGCCTTGCTGAGATCGGAGGCGCAGATCGCACAGGCGCTGGCGCGGGCGGTCTCCCTCGGCGCACGTCGGCTCTAGTCGGAGCGGCGAAGTCGCGCGCCCCGGCGCCGGGCTCAACATCCAGGAGATATTGTCATGGCGTTTCACGAAGTGAGGCTGCCTGCCCGCCTGGCGTTCGGATCCACCGGCGGCGTCGAGCGGCGCACCGAGATCGTGACGCTGGGCTCGGGCTTCGAGCGGCGATCGACACCGTGGGCGCAAGGACGAAGGCGCTACCTGATCGGTGCGAACCTGAAGTCTCTCGACGACATGGCGACCTTGACCGCGTTCTTCGAGGCGCGTTGCGGACGGCTGTACGGGTTCCGGTTCAGGGATTTCGTGGACTTCAGATCCTGCGAGCCGAGCGGAACAATCACGCCTGTGGACCAGCCCCTGGGCCATGGGGACGGGATGCGGAGGACGTTCGAGCTGAGTAAGCGATACGGCGAGGAAGACGCTGTGACGCGGCGAATCCACAAGCCCGTCGAAGGCACCGTCAGGCTCGCGGTCGACGGCGCTGAACTGGAAGGGCCGGCTTTCGAACTCGACCTGGCGACGGGCGTAGTCACTCTCGCCGTTGCGCCTGCCGCCGGTGCGGCGGTCACCGCCGGATACGAGTTCGACGTCCCAGTCCGCTTCGATGCCGACAGGGTGGACGTGACGCTTGAGAGTTTCGCGGCTGGCCGGATGGCTGCTGTGCCCCTGATCGAGGTGAGGGTCTGAAGCATGCGCGACATACCGGTCGAACTGGCGACCCGCGTCGAGAGCGGGGCGTCCACCCTGTGCCATGCCTGGTTGCTGAGGAGGGCCGACGGCGTCGAGGCGGGTTTCACCGATCACGACCGAGATCTGAACGTCGGCGGCGTCCTTTGCCTGGCCGCCAGCGGATGGATGATCGGGGCGACGGAAAGCTCAGTCGGCCTCGCAGCGGGTTCGGCGGCCGTGGCCGGTGTCCTGGACGATGTTTCGATCCGGGAATCCGACATTGCGGCGGGCTTGTACGATCGTGCGGAAGTCGCGCTGTGGCGAGTCGATTGGCGCCGTCCCGACCTGAAGGTTCGGCTGTGGCTCGCGGGGTTGGCGCGGATTCGCCGCGAGGGCGAGAGCTTCACCGCCGAGCTGGAAGGGCCGATGGCGTCCCTGGAACGCGTGGTTGGCCGAACCTACGGCCGTGACTGCGACGCCCAGTTCGGGGATGAACGATGCAAGGTTGATCTGGGGGCCTTCCCCGGCGCGCAGTGTGACAAACGATGGGGCACCTGCGTCGGCGAGTTTGGAAACGGCGGCAACTTCCAGGGCTTTCCGGACATCCCGGGTGACGACTTCATTACGGCCGCACCGGTGCAGGGCGGACGCAATGACGGACGGAGCCGACGATGAGGGCGCGCTCGGTGGCTGCGGCGCGCGACTGGCTTGGTACGCCCTACCGGCATCAGGCCAGTTTGCAGGGTCAGGGCGCGGATTGTCTCGGCCTGGTGCGTGGCGTGTGGCGGGAGCTGTTCGGGGTCGAGCCGCAAGCCGCGCCGCCTTACCAGCCGGACTGGGCTGAGGTCGGAGGCGAGGAAACGCTGCTGCAGGCCGCGCGGCGCTGGATGACGGAGATTCCCGTCGAGAGCGCATGCGCCGGCGACGTACTGCTGTTTCGCATGGCGTCCGGCAGTCCGGTCAAGCACTGCGCGATCATGAGCGAGGGTTCGATGGCTGCCCAATCCCAACCGCGCATGATCCACGCCTATTGGGGCCGGTCCGTGGTCGAGAGTTGGCTCGGATCATGGTGGCGGCGACGGGCGGTGGCGGCATTCGCCTGGCCGTCCCGCAAGATTGAGCGAAAGGTCGGCTGATGGCGCAGGTTGTTCTGGGCGGCGTCGGCGGGGCGATCGGCGGAGGGGTCGGACGCGCCTTGGGCGCGACCATCGGCGGCATGCTCGACCAGGCGCTTGTCGCCGGACTGCAACCCGCGCGCCAGAAAGGCCCGCGGCTGGGTTCACTGGCTTTGCAGGGCACGGCGGAAGGCGCGCCGCTGGCTTGCGTGTTCGGGCGTGCGCGAGTCGCCGGGCAGGTGATCTGGGCCGCGAGCTTTCTGGAAGGACGCAACACCACGCCGGCAGGCAAGGGCGGCCCCCGTACTGTCGAATACGCCTACTCTCTGAGCTTCGCCGTCGCCTTGTGCGAAGGGCCCATCGACGGAATCGGCCGCATATGGGCCGACGGGCAGCCCCTGGACCTCGCGGGCGTCACGATGCGACTGCATCACGGAACAGAAAGCCAGACGCCCGACCCCCTGATCGAGGCCATCGAAGCGGACGCCCCGGCCTATCGTGGCACGGCCTATGTCGTATTCGAGGATCTGCCGTTGGGGCCCTATGGCAACCGGTTGCCGCAGCTGGCTTTCGAGGTCTTCCGGCGCCCACGCGGTTCAGATCCACGACTGGAGGAACGGCTGGAAGGCGTCTGCCTCATCCCGGGCGCAGGAGAGTTCGTCCTTGCGACTGAGGTGGTGCTGCGGCGGGAGGGACTGACGCGAACCACGCCCGAGAATGTCCATGCCGGCGACGGACGGACCGATCTCGCCGTGTCCCTCGATCAGCTACAGGCCCAGGTTCCGAATCTGAAACGGGTGAGTCTGGTCATCGGGTGGTTCGGTGATGATCTCAGGGCCGGCCAGTGCAGGATTCGCCCGGGCGTGGAACGTGCTGACAAGCCGACCGAGCCCATGGCCTGGACTGTCGCCGGCCTGGCGCGCGCCGACGCCCACCTGATCTCACAGAGCGGAGGCGGACCGGCCTACGGCGGCACGCCTTCGGACCAGAGCGTGCGGCAAGCGGTCGCCGAACTGAAGGCGCGTGGTCTCGAGGTGACGCTCTATCCATTCGTGTTCATGGATGTGCCGCCGGGGAACAGCCTGCCAGATCCTTACGGAGGTCCGGAGCAGGCGCCCTATCCTTGGCGGGGGCGCGTCTGCGGCGGGGACGGACCCGCAGCGGATGCGGATATCGCGGCGATCTTCGGCGCAGCGGACGACTGGGGATTGCGGCGACTGGCGCTGCATTATGCCGCGCTTGCGGCTGAAACCGGCGCGGACGGGTTGTTGATCGGCTCCGAGATGCGCGGCTTGGGCTGGACCCGCGACGCTGGGGGAGGATTCCCGGCGGTTGCGGCGTTTCGAGCCCTGGCGGCGGAATGCAGGGTGGTGGTCGGTCCAGGCGTAAAGCTCTCGTACGCCGCCGACTGGTCGGAATACGCCGGATGGCGCGACGGTGGCGACGTGGTGTTTCACCTCGACCCGCTGTGGGCGGATCCGAACATCGATTATGTCGGCGTGGACTGGTATCCGCCGCTCGGGGACTGGCGATCAGGTGCGGGCGGCCTGGACGGGCAAGCGTTTACAGGCCCGGATGATCCGGCCGGTCTGGCGGCGCAGGTCGCCGGCGGTGAAGGCTTCGACTGGTATTATGCCTCGGCGGCGGACCGGGCTGCCCAGGCGCGTACGCCGATCGTCGACACGGCTTACGGAGAGGACTGGGTTTTCCGGGTCAAGGACCTGGCGGGCTGGTGGTCGCACGCACATCATGACCGCCCGGGTGGGGTTCGGACGCTTGAGCCCACGGCCTGGACGCCCGGCATGAAGCCGATCCGGCTGACGGAGTTCGGATGCCCCGCGGTCGACCGAGGCGCGAACGCGCCGAACCTTTTCCAGGATTCCAAGAGCGCCGAGAGCGGATTGCCACCATTCTCAACGGGGAGTCGGGACGACCGCATGCAGCGTCGGGCGCTTGAAGCCGTGCTGGGCCATTTCGCCGAACCCGCCAACAATCCTGTTTCACCGATATACGGCGGTCCCATGCTCGAGAGCGCGGACGCCTGGTGTTGGGATGCGCGCCCGTGGCCGGCGTTTCCCGCCAGATCAGAAGTCTGGAGCGATGCGTCAGGGTGGCGCACGGGGCATTGGCTGAATGGTCGGTTGAGCGGTGAAACCCGTGACCTGATCCGTGAAATCCTGAAGCGCGGCGGCCTGTCCGAGACAGATTTCGAGATCGGGACGCCCCCGGGAGAGGTGCAGGGCTATGTCATTGACCGGCCGATGCGCACGCGTGACGCACTGGAGCCCTTGCTGGCGGGCCTCGGCATGGTCGCGGCGGAACGGGGAGGTCAGGTTGCCATCATCGGGAATGAATCGGCCGTACGTGTTCTGACTTCCCAGGCCCTGGCCCTTCCGGCGAGCGGCGCGAGCGTGCGGGCCGATCGGCAGCTCGAGGCCCGGCCCGGAGCGGCTCGCGTGAGGTTCATAGACGGGGCGTCGGACTATCAGACCGGGGCGGCGATCGTCCGGACAGCGGGAGAGGGTGGCGGGGTCGACATTGACCTCCCAGCTGTCTGCCCGCGCGCTCTCGCCCAGGCTACGGCGGCACGACTGCTCGAAACAGGCCGCGAAGATCGGCTCGTCGTCGCCTTGGGGCCCCTGGAGGCTTTGTCGCTGGAGCCCGGTGACGCTGTTCTCGTCGACGGGCATGGAGAATGGCGAACGGTCCGGGTGGACATGGACGAGATCCCCTCCGCCGTCCTCGAAAGGATGTCGAGGCTGCGGGTCGGTGAAGACGAAGGAACGCCGTCTTCAGGAGATGCCGCGACAACGATGGGCCCGCCGTTTCTTCGGATGATCGATCCGCCTCCGCTGCCTGGCGCCGAAGACGATCGACGACCGATCGCGGTGGTCGCCGCCGAGCCGTGGCGGCCGATGCGAGTGTTCGCCGGACCTGATGCGACGAGCCTGACTGTGCGAGGCGATGTGGAGGATCCCGTGACCGTCGGCATCCTGGCTTCGCCGCTGGCTTCTGGGGTTCGGCACCGCTGGGACGAGCGAAACGCCCTGTACATCCGGGTCGAAGGACGAGCGCCGGAAAGTCTGTCGATCCCCGCGGTGCTGGCCGGCGGAAACACGCTGGCCGTGGAGACGGGGTCGGGCTGGGAGATCGTCCAGTACCGCGCCGCCGAACTCGTCGGCGCCGACCTCTGGCGTCTGACGGGCCTGTTGCGGGGACAGCAGGGCACAGAAGAGGCGACCGCAGCCGGTGCGGAGGCCGGGGCGATCGTCGTGTTCCTGGCGGCCACAATGCCGAGGATGGAATCGCCGTCGGCCGAACTCGGATTGCCTCTCGTCTGGCGAGCGGGGCCAGCCGGGGCGCCGGCCGGCGGTCCAGGCGCCAGCGAAACTGTCTTCACTCCGGCCGGGCGACATGACCGGCCGTGGAGCCCCGCCCATCTGCGTTGTGCTGTCCGCGGGGACGGCGGCTTCGATCTGAGCTGGCTGGGGCGCAGGCGCATTGACGGCGATCGCTGGGATGGAGAGCCTGCGACTTCCGATCCCTCGCGATACCGGATTGGCGTCCTCAGGGCCGGAGCCCTGGTTCGCGTGTTTGAAGTCGACACCGAGGCCGCGACTTACGCGGGAACCGACGCCGCCGAGGACTTTCCCGGCGGACTTGCCGGCGCGGAGGTGGTCGTGGCTCAATGGGGCGATCGTTACGGCTGGGGCGCCGAAGCCCGCGTCAGACCATGAGAGCTGATGTGGCGGCGATTTGGAGCGGGCGGCTTTGCGCTCCGGTACGAATGCCCTAACTGATCCATCAGACTTCATACGGCAGGAGCGGACTCGAACGTGGCGGGCGATCCCTACAAGGAACTGGGCGTTTCGAGGGGCGCGAGCGCGGACGAGATCAAGAAGGCGTTCCGCAAACTCGCCAAGGAACTCCACCCCGACAAGAACCCGGGAAACAGGGACGCGGACGAACGCTTCAAGCGCGTGACGGCCGCATTCGATCTGCTGGGCGACGCGGAAAAAAGGGCCAGGTTCGACCGGGGCGAAATCGACGCTGACGGACGCGAGCAGTTTGCGGGTTTTGGGGGCGCGAGAGGAAGCCCCGGCGGGCATCCGTTCGGCCAGGGCGGGGGCCAGCGCGGCGGTTTCGAAAACATCGACCTGGACGAGCTGTTTGGCGGCATATTCGGCGGCGGAGGCCGCGCCGGCGGACCGCGCGGCGGGTTCTCCGCTCGCGGCGCGGACGTCAAGGCGACTCTGGAGATCAGTCTCGAGGATTCCATCTCGGGTGCGACCCGGCGGATACAATTCTCGGACGGCCGTACGCTCGACGTAACCATTCCCAAGGGTGCGGCCGATGGCCAGACGATCCGGCTCCGGGGCCAAGGAGCGCCGGGCGCGTCCGGCCGGAGCGAAGCCGGGGATGCGTTGATAACGCTGAAGATAGCGCCCCACCCCCTCTTTCAGCGCGATGGCGCCGATCTGACGATGGATCTGCCAGTGTCGCTGCCCGATGCCGTGCTGGGCGGTAAGGTCCCGGTGCGGACGCCCGAGGGCACGGTCAGCATGACCATTCCACCGGGGTCGAACTCGGGCAAGGTGCTGCGGCTGAAGGGGCGTGGCGCCTTCGTCGGCGGCAAGCGCGGCGACCTCCTGGCCAAGCTGATGATCCAGCTGCCGGACGGCGCCGATGAGGCTCTGACCAAACTGGCGCAGGACATGCGTGACCGCGGCGCCTATCGTCCGTGGCGCGACTGATGCCCGGAAAACCAAACGCGAAGCCAGCGCGGCCCTGGTTCTCGTCAGGACCGACGGCGAAGCGGCCTGGCTGGTCCAGCCAGGCCATCCCGCATGAGCTGCTGGGCCGCGGCATTCGCGCGCCCGAGGTGGTGGAACGGTTCGCCCACGGACTGCGCCTGACCCGCGATCTCCTGCAAGTTCCGGCGGATTGGCGGCTGGTCTATGTACCCGGTTCCGACACCGGTGCGGTGGAGGCGGCGCTGTGGTCTATGCTCGGGGAGCGGCCGGTCCAGGTGCTCGCATTCGAGAATTTCGGTCAGGTCTGGGCCAGCGATCTTCGCGACCACCTGAAGCTGGATCCTGAAATCCTTGGCGCCCCTTGGGGCGGATTCCCGGATGTGTCGAGGGTCGATCCGGCCAAGGACCTCGTCCTCCCCTGGAACGGGACGACATCAGGCGTAAGGGCGCCCGACGGCGACTGGATCGCGGCCGATCGCACCGGCCTCGTGATCTGCGACGCCACCTCCGCCGCCTTCGCCATGCCGCTGCCGTGGGACCGGCTGGACGTCGTCACCTTCAGCTTCCAGAAGGCACTCGGGGGCGAGGCAGGCCTGGGCGTGGCGGCCCTGTCGCCGGGCGCCGTGGCCCGGCTCGATCGCTACACGCCACCCCGTCCGATACCCAAGGTCCTGCGCCTGAGGAACGGCGACGGCTTCGACCCGACGCTGGCCGCGGGCTCGATGATCAACACCTTCTCGGTCTGGACCATCGAGGACTGGATCGACGGCGTCGAATGGGGGCTGTCGATCGGCGGACTGCCGGCGTTGATCGCCCGCACCGACCGGAATGCGGCGGCCCTTGACGCCTGGGTCCGGCGCACGGACTGGATCGACTACCTCGCCCTCGACCCGGCGACGCGGTCGACGACGTCGGTTTGTCTCAAATTCGTCGATCCGCGCGTGACGGTGCTGGACGAGCCGGCGCGGCAGGCGCTGGTCAAGCGGATGAAGGCGTTCCTGGAGGCTGAAGAGGCAGGCTTCGACATCGAGAGCCATCGCAACGCTCCGGCGGGGCTGCGGGTCTGGTGCGGCTGCACGGTCGATACGGCCGATATCGAAGCCCTGACGCCGTGGCTCGAATGGGCCTTCGAGACGGCGCTGGCGGAATAATCCGCCCCTTCGGGACGACACCGCCCGATTCCCCCGCTATAGGCTGCGCCCGCATTCCGAAGTCCCGGTAGCGGAGAAACGTCTTGGCGAACGTCGCGGTGGTCGGCGCCCAGTGGGGCGACGAAGGCAAGGGCAAGATCGTCGACTGGCTGTCGAACCGGGCGGACGTCGTCGTGCGCTTCCAGGGCGGCCACAACGCGGGCCACACCCTCGTCGTCGACGGCAAGGTCTACAAGCTGGCGCTGCTGCCCAGCGGTGTCGTGCAGGGCAAGCCCTCGATCATCGGCAACGGCGTGGTCGTCGATCCCTGGCACCTCGTCGGGGAGATCGAGAAGATCGTGGAACAGGGGATCGCCATCAGCCCCGAGGTGCTGATCGTCGCGGACAACGCCTGTCTGATCCTGCCCATCCACCCCGCGCTGGACGTGGCGCGTGAAGCGGCGGCGAGCGCGCCCGGCGCCCGGATCGGCACGACCGGCCGGGGCATCGGTCCCGCCTACGAAGACAAGGTCGGGCGGCGCGCGATCCGCGTCTGCGACCTCGCCAGCGCCGAGGATCTGAAGGTCAAGATCGAGCGTCTGCGCGCGCACCACGATCCGCTCAGGGCGGGTCTCGGCCTCGAGCCGATCGATCCGGAGGCGCTGCTGCGGCAGCTGCTGGAGATCGCTCCGAAGATCCTTCCCTACGTCCAGCCGGCCTGGCGCGTGCTCGACAAGGCGCGGCGCGACGGGAAACGCGTCCTGTTCGAAGGCGCGCAGGGCGCCTTCCTCGACGTGGACCATGGCACCTATCCCTATGTGACCAGCTCCAACACCGTGGCCGGCCAGGCGGCCGCGGGCGCAGGGATCGGCCCTCGCGGCGTCGGCTATGTGCTGGGCATCGTCAAGGCCTACACCACCCGCGTGGGCGAGGGGCCCTTCGCCTGCGAACTGAACGACGATGTCGGCCACCACCTGGCGACGGTCGGACGCGAGGTCGGCGTAAACACGGGCCGGGCGCGGCGTTGCGGCTGGTTCGACGCCGTTCTGGTGCGGCAGTCGGTAGCCATCAACGGCATCGACGGCATCGCCCTGACCAAGCTCGATGTGCTCGACGGCCTGAAGACGCTGAAGATCTGCACCGGCTACCGCATCGGCGGCGAGGTGCTGGACTATCTGCCGTCCAGCCTGAAGGACCAGGCCGCGGCGGAGCCTGTGTTCGAGGAGCTGGAAGGCTGGAGCGAAAGCACCGCCTCGGCCCGCAGCTTCAGGGACCTTAACGCCAACGCGATCAAGTACGTCCGTCGTATCGAGGAGTTGATCGGCGCTCCCGTGGCCCTGTTGTCGACCAGTCCGGAACGGGATGACACCATCCTGATGCATGACCCGTTCCAGGGGTAGGGGACCGACGAACTCCAGTGTTCAACGGCTCTTAACCGGCCACGGTTAAGGATGGCGTCCCCACCCGGAGGGCGCGTCTTGTTTGCTGTCGATCGTCGCTTGCTGGCGAAGCTGGCTCCCATGCTGAAACGCGTCCTGGTCGTCGACCCGAACCCTCATGCCGCGCGTCTGCTCACTGAGATCATCAAGGGAATGGGCGCTGGCGAGATCGTGGTCGAGCCCAGCGAGCCTCGCGCCATGAAGGCGGCCGCGGCGCTGGAGCCGGGCATCATCTTCACCGAGCGCAACGGCGACAACCTCGACGGCGAATCCCTGGCGCGGGCGGTGAGGCGATCGAGTCTTGCCTGCCGGCGTGCGCCGATCATCATGGTCACCGCCGATGCCACGGCCAGCACCATCATCGGCGCGCGCGACAGCGGCGTGCACGAATTCCTCCGCAAGCCGTTTACGAGCGCGGATCTGCTCAAGCGGGTCGAGAACGTGGCGCTCAAGCCTCGCGACTGGGTCGAGGCCGTCGGCTACGTCGGGCCGGACAGGAGACGCTTCAACTCCGGCGAGTTCACCGGCGACCGCAAGCGCCGGGCTGACAAGCCGGTCAATGGCGCGGCGGCAATGGCGGCGGCCAAGGATCAGGCCATGCGCATCCTCGCGGCCGCCCTCGATCAGTTCGACAACGATCCCATGCAGGCCGTACGGGCCGTGCGGGAACAGGCCGCGACGCTGAAGTCCCTGGCCATGAAGGCGTCGGATTCGCGGCTGGCGGTGGCCGTCGGCGCGCTGGAAGTCACCTTGGCGTCCGGGCCTCCGTGCAAGGCGACTTTGGCCGCGCCGATCGGATCGCTGCTGGCCATGTCGCCGCCGGAGCCGATGAAGCGGGCCGGCTAGGCCCGTCTCCTCTCCGCGGATCAGGCGTCGACCAGGTTCCGCTCTTCGGCCGCGGCCCGCATGGCCTTCTGCAGCTTCTCGAAGGCGCGCACCTCGATCTGGCGCACGCGCTCGCGCGAGACGCCGTACTGGCCGGCCAACTCCTCGAGCGTGACCGGGTCGTCCTTCAGGCGGCGCTCGGTGAGGATGTGTTTCTCGCGGTCGGTCAGCTCCTGCATGGCCTCCTCGAGCAGACCCATGCGGATCGACTTCTCCTCGTCCTCGGCCAGCTGGGTCTCCTGCGAGACTGCGGTGTCGTCCGCCAGCCAGTCCTGCCACTCGCTTTCGCCATCGGCGCGCAGGGGCGCGTTCAGCGAGGCGTCGCCGCCGAGGCGGCGGTTCATGTTGGTGACCTCTTCCTCGGACACGCCCAGCTTGGTGGCGATGGCCGAGAGATGTTCCGGACGCAGGTCGCCTTCCTCGAAGGCCGAAATCTGGCTCTTGGCCTTGCGCAGGTTGAAGAACAGCTTCTTCTGCGCGGCCGTAGTGCCCATCTTCACGAGCGACCAGCTGCGCAGGATGTATTCCTGGATCGAGGCGCGAATCCACCACATGGCGTAGGTCGCCAGGCGGAATCCCTTGTCCGGATCGAATTTCTTGACGGCCTGCATCAGGCCGACGTTGCCCTCGGAGATCACCTCGCCGATCGGCAGGCCGTAGCCGCGATAGCCCATGGCGATCTTGGCCACGAGACGCAAATGCGACGTCACAAGACGATGCGCGGCCTCGGGGTCCTGGTGCTCGGTCCAGCGCTTGGCGAGCATAAACTCCTCGTCCTTCGCGAGCATCGGAAACTTGCGAATTTCAGTGAGGTATCGCGACAGTCCCTGTTCAGGCGACATCACCGCGAGCGATCTGGCAGCAGTCATATGGTCCCTCCGACCGAAAGTACGAGCGGGCTCCGCGGAGATGGCCACCGGATGTGCGCCGTCACCTCGCCCCTCAACCGGTGAGATAGGGTCGGGTTTCCGCATTTGTCAGAGGCGGATCGTCACACGGAAGCGTGACCGTTGCCCCGGCGCCACTGCACCGAACGAGTGAGTGTATAGCGTAGAGTGCGTCTTTAATCAAGACTGACTTCTTTTGCGGCGTTTCAGAGCGCCTGAAGCAGGCTTTCGAGCTCGCCCATGTCCCGGGGCGGCGCGGTCTCGAAACGCAGCGCGTCTCCCGTCACAGGGTGCGCGAATCCCAACACCGCCGCGTGCAGCGCCTGACGCTTCAGTCCGGATTTGGCGATTGCGGCCTGGACGGCCGTGGCCGGGCTGCCCGTGCCGTAAACCGGATCACCCAGGATGGGCACCCCCTTTGACGCCAGATGCACGCGGATCTGGTGGGTCCGCCCGGTATGCAAGGTGCAGGCGACGCGGCCGGCCAGCGGGGCGCCGCCTGCCTTTGCCGGCAGCCCGAAGACCCTCTCGACGACGTAGTCGGTGACGGCGTTGCGGCCGCCGCTCCTGAGCACGGCCATCTTTTTCCGGTCCGACGACGATCGCCCGATCAGCGTCTCGATCCGGCCTTTGGCGGGGCTCGGCGCGCCCCGGGTCAGGGCGATGTAGGTGCGTTCGATGTCATGGGTGGCGAACAGCGCCGACAGGCCGGCATGGGCGCGATCTGACTTGGCGGCGACCATCACCCCCGAGGTGTCCTTGTCCAGCCGGTGCACGATTCCGGGCCGGGCCACGCCGCCGATCCCGGACAGCGAGGCCCCGCAATGGGCCAGCAGCGCGTTGACCAGAGTGCCGGTCTCGGAGCCGGGAGCGGGGTGCGCGGCCATGCCGGCCGGCTTGTCGACGACGATCAGGTCGGCGTCCTCAAACAGCACCGTCAGCGGGATGGCCTCCGGCGCGGGCGTCGCAGAGATCACGGGCGGCACGATGATCGTGTACAGCCCCGCCTGCACCCTGGCGGATCCGGTGGAGATGACTTCGCCGTCGCGGCGGATCGAGCCTTCGGTCAGCAGGGCCTGGATGCGCGCCCGCGACACACCCGGAAAGGCATCGGCCAGAGCCTTGTCGAGGCGGCCGCCGCCAGCTTCCAGCCGGGCTTCCAGCACAGTCGCGTCGTCGTCTTCGATCAGGGGTTCGTCGGACACCGGGCGCTCCACCGCCGGACGAGGCGGTCCGCGATCTAGCACGGGGTGCACGCGAACCGGCAAGCCGCAAGCTTGGCTGTCAGCCGCTTTTCCGTCATGGTGAACGGGGTTATCCGGGGGCGGGGCAATGAAACGTTTGATCATCGCGGCGGCGGTCGGCGGCGCCGCCTTGGCTCTCGGCAGCTGCGAGACCATGAGCGCCGAGCAGTGCATGGCGGGGGACTGGTCGGGGCAGGGCTATGCTGACGGCCAGTCGGGCCTGACCATGAGCCGTCTGGACGAGCACGCCGAAGCCTGCGCCAAGCACGGCGTCACGCCCGACGCCGCCGCCTACGCCTCGGGTCGCCGCCAGGGCCTGCTGCAATACTGTACGCCTCACAGAGGGTTCGAGGTCGGGCGCAACGGCTCGGGCTACGCCGGCGTCTGTCCCGCTGATCTGGAAGCGGACTTCATGCCGGCCTACCGCGACGGGCAGCTCGTCCATGAGGTCGAGGCGGCGCTGGCAAGCGCCCGCAGCCGGGTCGACAGCCTCGGGGCCCGCCTTGAGGAGCTCGATGACAAGATCGCGGCGAAGCAGGCCGAGGCTCGCGCGGACGGCCTCACTGACGAGCAGCGCGAGGCCATCCGCAACCGCATTCAGGAAATCCGCCGCGAGCGCGCCGACACGGAGCGCGACTGGCGGCGTGCTCAGGATGAGGTCGACGACGCCGAGCGCGACGTCCGTGACGTGCGCTGGCGTTTCAGGGACCAATACGGCAGTTGGTGACGGCTCAGGCCGCCTTCTTCTCCAGCTTCTTCTCCCACTGGCCCAGCGAGGCCAGGCCGTTCATGCGGGCGCGGTGGTGGAAGGCCGCCTGACAGGCGACGGCGTTCTCGGCCTTGCCCGACCAGGCGCGCTGCGGCGAGGCCTGGAGCGCGCGGCCATAGGAGAAAGTCATCTTCCATGGGAAGCCGCCGATGCGGTTCATGGCGTCGAGGTGGGCGGTGGCCTGCTCATCGGTCTGGCCGCCCGAGAGATAGGCGATGCCCGGCACCGACGAGGGCACGGTCGCCTTCAAGGCGGCGATGGTGCGCTCGGCGACCTCATGCACCTTGGCCTGGCGGACGCTGCCCTTGCCGGAAATGACCATGTTCGGCTTGAGGACGATGCCCTCCAGCGCCACGCGCTGCTCGTACAGTTCCTGGAACACCGTCTGCAGGGTCCAGCGCGTGACCTCGTCGCAGCGGGCGATGTCGTGAGAGCCGTCCATCAGCACCTCCGGCTCGACGATCGGTACGATCTGCTCCTGCTGGCAGATGCGGGCGTAACGGGCGAGGGCGTGGGCGTTGGATTTGACGCAGCCCCAGGTCGGGATGCCGTCGGCGATATCGATCACCGCGCGCCATTTGGCGAACCGCGCGCCGCGCTCGTAATGGGCGCGCAGGCGCTTCGACAAGCCGTCCAACCCCTTGGTCACCGTCTCCCCGGGGAAGCCCGCCATCTTGGTCGCGCCCTTGTCGACCTTGATGCCCGGAATCGAACCCGCCGCCTTGATGATGTCGACCAGCGGCGTGCCGTCCTTGGCGTCCTGATACAGGGTCTCCTCGAACAGGATCACGCCCGAGATGTGCTCGCGCATGGTCTGCTCGGCCCGAAACAGGCATTCGCGATAGTCGCGGCGGTTCTCTTCGGTATTCTCGACTCCGATGGCGTCAAAACGCTTCTTGATCGTTCCCGTGGACTCGTCGGCCGCCAGAATGCCCTTGCCGGGCGTGACCATCGCCTGGGCCACCGCGTTGAGCGCCGCCAAATCCATCAGTTCCTCCAGAGCTTTGTGTTTGCGGTGATCTAGCTCCACCGGAGCCGGAAGTCACGCATTGTTACAGGCCCGGGTTCAGGAGACATGAAGAGCCTCGACGCCCGGCAGCGGCTTGCCCTCCATCCATTCAAGGAAGGCCCCGCCGGCGGTGGAGACGAAGGTCATGTCCTCGACCACTCCGGCGTGATGAAGCGCCGCCACGGTGTCGCCGCCGCCGGCTACGGCGGTGATCGCCCCGGACTTGGCCAACTGCGCCGCCGCCTGCGCCGCCTTCACTGTGGCGGCGTCGAAC